>JAJPKK010000113.1 GCA_021323775.1 Hyphomicrobiales bacterium | reverse complement strand
GGTCCTGTAGCCACGTCGCCCGGTTCATCGATTCGCCCCCTCGCAGGGGCAGAAAACCGGACAACTCGTGTGCTACCTAACCCGGACAACTCGTGTGCTTACGACACGACGACCTTCACGTCCTTGACAGGAACGAATTCGCTGGTGAATCCGATGCCGATCTCGGCATCGCCCCTCACTACGGCGGCGACCACCTCGCGGCCGGTGTTGAACTTCAAAGATTTTCCCTTGATGGCGTCCGCGACGCCGAGCCGCTCCAGCATGCCGGCGACAAAAACTGCGGCGGTGCCGCCGCCGGCCGGGTCAGTGAACGAGACCGATTTTGCCGCCAGCAGCGCTTTCTTGAAGGCTTCGGCGGTCGAGATGTCAGGCGCTGCCGCGCCGTTGCGCACCGCGACCCCGATTTCGACGCGACCGACAACCACCCGGCTTCCGCCGCGGGCGGCGCCGTCCTTCTCGGCCGCCGCCGCCAATGCGGTTGAGAGGATCACGAGGTCGGCATGAGCGCCCGCCTTGAGCTTGTTCTGGATTGCGCCGACCGATCCGAAGGTCACGGCAACCTTGTTGCCGGTATCATGCTCGAAGGCGTGCGCCACGGCTTCGAAGGGCTGCTCCACGGCCGCCGCCGCCAGAACTGCGATTTCGCCGGCCTGGGCTCCCGCATCGGACGCCAAAGCCCAAAGCACCGCGACAGCCGCTGCCGCGAGCGAGAAATTGCGCATCGCCACCTCCCTGGTTTGACTCGATACGACGTGCCCGGCGTCGCCGAGCGACCGTAGCCCGGGTTGAGCGCCAGCGAAACCCGGGAACGGCGGCCCGCTCCATAGGGCGGCCCCGGATTTCGCTTCGCTCAATCCGGGCTACAGGCCACTTCGGGCCCCGGTGCTGGTCTCACGTCGATCCTACCGTACTGCCTTCGCTGAAGCGAGGAACAGGTGATCCGCCGGCGGCAGGTCGAATCGAGGTTCAAGCCCGAGCAGCGGCGCAATCCGTGCGATCACCTTGGCGGTGACCGGCGCGGCGTTCCATCCCGAGGTTGCGAAGCCGTGGGTTTCGGGGAGCGGCTTGGGCTCATCCAGCATGATCAGCAGCAGAAAGCGCGGCTCGTCGGCGGGCAGCACCGCCATGAAATCGGTCATCAAGCGGTGCTTGGAATAATGGCCGTTGATGACTTTCTCGGCGGTCCCGGTCTTGCCGCCCACGTAGAAGCCTTTTACGTCGGCCTTGGTGGCGGTGCCCTTTTCGACGTTGAGCCGCATCAGATAGCGCATGGCGGCGCTGGTTTCCGGTTTGACGACGCGCCGCGCGACGGCGCGCGCCTCAGCCGGGCTGCGCTTGAGAAAGGTCGGCGGGATCAGGTAGCCGCCATTGACGATCGCGGCAACGCCCATGACGGATTGCAGCGGCGCGACGGATAACCCATGTCCGAACGCGATCGTGACAGTGTTGAGCTCGCCCCAGTGCCTGGGCACGATCGGCTCGGCGCTTTCCGGCAGTTCGGTGCGCAGGCGGTCGAGCTGGCCGACCTTGGCGAGAAACGCTTTGTGATTCTCAACGCCCTGGGCCAGCGCAATCTTGGCGGCGCCGACATTCGACGAATAGGTGAAGATCTCCGGCACCGTGAGCACACGGTTCTGCGCGTGATAGTCGCTGATGTTGAAGTGCCCGTAACGCAGCGACCCGCGCGCGTCGAAACTGGAATTGAGCGTGACCTTGCCGGAGTCGAGCGCCATCGCGATCGTGAGCGCCTTGAAGGTCGAACCCATCTCGTAGACGCCGGTGGTGAGGCGGTTGATTCTGTCAGGCTCCAACGCCTCGCGCGGATTGTTGGGATTGTAATCGGGCACCGACACCAGCGACACGACTTCGCCGCTGCGGACGTCGAGCACGATGCCGGCCGCCGCATCGGCCTTGAACGTGTCGCGAGCCGCAACGAGCTCGTCCCGCAATGCGTGCTGCACGCGCAAATCGACCGCGAGGCGAACAGGCTCCTGCTCGCTGTCAACTCCGAAACCGGCGCGGTGCAGATCGGCGAGACCGCGGTTGTCGATCCATTTCTCGATGCCCGCAATGCCCTGATTGTCGATGTTGACGTGACCAACGATGTGCGAAAACTCGTTGCCGTTCGGATAGACGCGCTTGTTTTCGGTCAGGAATCCGATGCCCGGAATGCCAAGGCGGTAGATCTCCTTTCGCTGTGTCGGAGTGATGTCCCGCTTGAGCCAGGCAAAACCGCGCTTCGAGCCGAGCCGGTCCCGCACCTCGCGGCTGTCGAGGTCCGGCAGCACGCCGGCCAGGAGTTCGGTCGCCTCGTCGGGATCGATGATGCGGCGCGGCTCCGCGAACAGGGAGGGCGTCTTGACGTCGCTCGCCAGAATTTCACCGTTGCGGTCGAGGATATCGGGCCGCGCCGTCGCCAATGCGTCGGTCGATCCGCCGCGCTGTATGGTGTGGGTGTCCGCCGCAACCGCATAGAGCACGAGGCGAAGCGCGATGACGCCATAGACAAGAGCGAATCCGACGAGCGCAAGCCCCAATCGCGCTTGCGCCTTGCGGGCGCGGTCAACGCCCGGGCCGTAAAGCAGCGATTGCGTGATCTGGCGAACGTCCAGCCGGGACCGCGATCCGCTCACATGGAAGCGCCGCAGAAAGCGTGACAGGGTGGGCAAGGCGAAGCGTGGCCGCCAACCCCGCCCCACCCTCCACGGCTCACGGGAGAGGGTATGGGAGGGAGGCGGGTACGGCGCGCCAGAGCGCTCCTTTGCCCACGCTTCAAGTGGGGCCACTCGATCGGAATCCGCTCTCGCGCTGCCCGTCTGCGGGCGAGGGTCTTTATTGACGCTGCCCATCGAGAGCGAGAGCGCAGGGTGGAAGGCGCGCCTCACTGCTTCGCGACGCCGCGTCACGCCTTCACCTCGCCGCGCCGGCTACAGCCTCCTCCGTACTCTCCCTGGCTTCCCCCACCCTTCTCTCTCCTGCTTGCGGGGGAGGGTTAGGGAGGGGGAGCTGGGGAGGGTAGGAAGGCGGAGGGGCAGCGCCGGCCGGAAGCTCCCCCTCCCATCCATCGATGATGGCGGCGATGGCGTCTGACTGCGGACCGGGCGGCGCAGGCGGCCGCTCGGGCAGGCGATCCAGATGCTCGATCTGGGCCGGATCAAGCATTCTGAGGGTCAGGTGGCGGCGCACCAGTGCCTGGATGCGGGCCGGATTATCGAGCACTGCCCACTCGGCCCGCAGCGCCGCGATTGTCTCGCGCTCGTGTTTGAGCTGGGCGGCGAGCTTCGCGACTTGC
Organism: Hyphomicrobiales bacterium; assembly: GCA_021323775.1. GTDB lineage: Bacteria > Pseudomonadota > Alphaproteobacteria > Rhizobiales > Xanthobacteraceae > JAJPKK01. The sequence continues at coordinate 1,319 of JAJPKK010000113.1, read as the reverse complement.
TCTGCCCGCACCGCTGATTCGTACTTGATGGTGTAGACATTGATCGCCGCGACGACCAGGGCGGCCACCACAATGAGATGGACGATGCGCATCGTCATTGTCGATGTCCTCGCAATACGGAAGTAAGGGACGGCGCCCCCTTGACAGGGGGGCCAGGGCGGGCGCGGGGGACGCCTGCTCCGATCCGCGCGGGCGCGCCGGTGCGTTCGGCGGCGCGCATTTTGGCCGACCGCGCGCGGGGATTTTCATGGATTTCTGCGGCGCCCGGCGTCACCGGCCGGCGGGTCAGCACCCGAAAGGTCGCCGCCACGGGCGGCTTTTCCGGCAAATGGCGCGAGCCGCCGGCGGGACGGCTGCCGAACGCCAGGAATGTCTTGACGATGCGGTCTTCGAGCGAATGGAACGAAATCGCCACTAACCGGCCCCCGGGCTTCAAGATGCGCTCGGCGGCTGCGAGACCTTCTTCGAGCTCGCGGAGCTCATCGTTGACGAAAAGCCGCAGCGCCTGGAATGTCCGCGTCGCCGGATGAATGTCGCCCGATCGGTCATGGGCAACGCGGGCGACGATATCGGCCAGGGCGCGCGTGGTGACGATCGGGTGCTGTTCCCGCGCCGCCGTGATCGCGTGAGCGACAGCGCGGGCATGCCGCTCCTCCCCCAGGTTGAAGATGATATCGGCGAGATTGCGCTCCGAGGCGGCCGCCACGACATCAGCCGCTGACGGCCCGTCGCAGCCCATGCGCATATCAAGCGGCCCGTCGAGCCGGAACGAGAAGCCGCGTTCGGGCGCGTCGAGCTGCATCGAAGACACGCCGAGGTCGAGCAGGACGCCATCCGCCGCCGTGACGCCGAGACCGGACGCGATGGTGTCGAGCGCGCCGAAGCGCCCCTCGACCAAGGTCAGGCGACCACCGGATGCCTCCGCCTGGGGCCGGCCGCTCGCAATCGCATCGGCATCGCGATCAATGCCGATCACGCGGGTATCGGCAGCATCGAGGATCGCGGTCGCATGGCCGCCGGCGCCGAACGTGCCGTCGATATAGACGCCGCCATCACGAGGGGCGAGGTAATGGATCGCTTCGCGCAGCAGCACGGGCGCATGAGGGGTTGAGCCGCCGGACGCCGGCTCCGGCAAATGGGTGCGCGCGATCATCTCGGGGACTCTGCGTTCTCGTCACTTAACAACAGTTAAACTTAAAGAAGTGTTGCCCTTTGTGCCTCTTTTGAATCTTGAGTGGGTGCAGAAGTGGTGCAGAAGCCTTAAGGGCGCGCGGCCTTGGAGAGGGCCTTGATCGCTTGGATGCAGTCTTGCGGGCGGC
>JAJPKK010000312.1 GCA_021323775.1 Hyphomicrobiales bacterium | reverse complement strand
TGCGACATCATGTTCGACAATCTCGGCGTCTCGCTGCCGCTCGTGCGCGGCGGCCAGCTGCGCCTGCTCGGCGTCGCAACAGAGCGGCGCATGGCGGCGCTGCCCGACGTGCCGGCGATCGCCGAGGTCTTGCTGGGATTCTCGTCGGCGGCATGGTTCGCGGTCGCCGCGCCGCCGAAAACGCCGCACGATATCGCAAACAAGATCAGCGCCGATATTGCCGAGGCGATCCGGTCGCCGGAGGTGCGCAAGCGGTTCGAGGATCTCTCGGCGGAGCCGGTCGGCAATGACCCGGACGCAATGGCGCGTTTCATGCGCGAGGAGACTGTGCGATGGGGCGCCGTTATTAAGGCCGCAGATGTGAGGTTGGAGTGAATCGCGGAGCGTCTCATGAACATCCACACCGCCATGCGGCAATGGCCGGCAGAGGGCCTCACCCGCGTTCCATATTGGGTCTATTCCGATCGCGCGCTCTATGATGAGGAGCAGGAGCGCATCTTCCGCGGCGATACCTGGACGTTCCTGTGCATGGAAGCCGAGCTGCCGGCGCCGGGCAGCTTTCGCGCCTCCAATCTCGGCGACATGCCGGTGGTGGTGACGCGCGACGCAAATGGCGGCGTTCATGCCTTCGAGAACCGCTGTGCGCACCGCGGCTCGCTCCTGTGCCTCAAGGAGCGCGGCGAGGCGCGCGAGATCGTCTGCGTCTACCACAACTGGACCTATGACCTCACCGGCAGGCTCACCGGCGTCGCTTTTCGCCGCGGCATCGCCGGCAAGGGCGGCATGCCGTCCGACTGCAAGCCCGAGGAGCATGCGCCGCGCCAGCTCCGCATCGCGCTTTTCGCCGGCCTGGTGTTCGGCACGCTCGGCCGCAACACGCCGCCCCTCGAACAATATCTTGGGGCCGACCATGTGGCGCGCATCCGCCGCGTGATGCGGGCGCCCGCGAGGGTCATCGGCGGCTACAGCCAGATCATTCCAAGCAACTGGAAGCTCTATATCGAAAACGTGAAGGACAGCTATCACGCAAGCCTCTTGCACATGTTCTTCACCACCTTCCGCCTCAACCGGCTGTCGCAAAAGGGCGGGCTGGTGGTGAGCGAGCGCGGCGGCAATCACATCAGCTATTCGATGACGCAGGATGTCGCCGGCAAGGAATACGAGCAGGCCGGTCTGCGTTCCGCCAACGAGGCGTACGCGCTCGAAGCGCCCGACATGCTCTTAAAGAGCGTCGATGAATTCGGCGACGGCATCGGGCTGCAAATCCTCACCGTGTTCCCGGGCTTCGTGCTCCAGCAGATCCGCAATTGTCTCGCGGTGCGTCGCGTGGTGCCGCGCGGCCTCAACAAGACGGAGCTGGCGTGGACCTGCTTCGGCTTTACGACCGATGATGAGACGCTCGCCGAGCTGCGGCTGCGGCAGGCCAATCTGATCGGGCCGGCCGGCTTCATCTCCATGGAGGACGGCGCGGCGGCGGGCTTCGTTCAGCGCGGCGTCGCCGGCGCTCCCGACGCGCTGTCCCTGGTCGAGATGGGAGGCAGCGGCACTGCATCAGAGGAGAGCCGGGTCAGCGAGGCCGCCGTGCGGGGCTTCTGGAAGGATTACCGGCGCCACATGGGGCTTTGATGAATCTCGAGCATGTCGCCCGCATCGCCGATCTCAATGCCCGCTATGCGGACGCGATCGACGCCGACCGCCTTGAGGCGTGGCCGGACTTTTTCCTTGATGACGGCCGCTATCGCATCACGACAGCCGAAAACGTCGCGCAGGGCCTGCCGCTCAGCCTGATATACGCCGCCTCGCGGGCGATGCTGCGCGACCGCGTGCGGGCGCTGCGCGAGGCCAATGTGTACGAAGCGCAAAGTTACCGCCATGTGCTCGGCGCGCCGCTGATCGCCAATGTGGAGACGGGCGGCCTGCGCGCACGGACCAGCTTCATGGTGGCGCGGGTGATGCGCACCGGCGAGACGATGCTGTTCGCCACCGGCTACTACGACGATCGCGTTGTCCTCGATGCAGCGGACGGCGCGCGCTTTGCGGAGAAGACCGTGATCCTCGATAGCCGGCAGATCGACACTTTGCTGGCGATTCCGCTGTGACGGCGACGCGGGCGGCAAGCGGCAAGGTCGCGACAGGTTACGGCTTGGGAGACCAGCGGGCGAGACGCCCGCGGTCCGCGGACGCCCAGATTCCTACTTCTTTTTTTTCTCCGAGGACAAAGTCGCGCCCTGCGCCCAGGCGGCGATGGTCTTCCAGTATGGATCGTTCTTGTTGGCGAACTGCCGGCCGCCCGAGTGGAATGCATCGCCGCCCGCTTCCGGAGCGAGCGGATGGATGAGGATCTTGCTCTTCAGCGGGTCGTCCGCCGCCTGCACGATCTTCACCACCGTCTCATAGTTCTTGCGCGTGTCCTCCTCGCTCCATGTCGTCTGGCCCTCGGGCAGCTTCTGAAGCCGCAGCATATTGTTGGCCTCGGCATGGCACATCACGCAACGCGCATGACCGGGGCGCTTGGTAAGGAAGATCGGCTGCACCTTGGCCTTGAAGTACTCAAAGTCCGGCGCATCGGCGGCGTGAGAGACGAGCGATGCCGTGGCAAGTGCGAGGGCCGAAACGGCGGCGGTGACGACAAGACGAACTGACATTCCATTTCCTCCCGGGCTTGTCGCCCTCACAATAGCAAATGACGAAACGCCGCGCGACCGGATCTGAAGCGGCCGGGACAAGCCAGAAGAAGCCCCGCCCTGGCGCAATGGAGCTTGTCGGCCTTGCGGCGCGGCGCATTGCGGCGCCGGCGCAGCCATTGCGCCGCCTCATCTCAAATGCGACCCGCCGGGGCCTGTCGAGACGTGGCCGCCTTTCGCGCCGGGGGCGGCGCATGCGCTTCGCTCATTGCGCTCTACGGTCTTGCTTCAGCTGTCAGTAAGGAGCGTCCACGGCGCGCGCCCCCGCTTGCGCCGTCTGCGCCTTCGCAGGCGGAAAGAGGAACGCACCAACGACCGCACCGGCCGCGGCGCCCGCCAGCTGGGCAGCGACAAAGCCCGGCACGTGATTGATGGCAATTCCCGCGAAAGTCGCGGTGAACCCGCGCGCCAGGGTGACGGCGGGATTGGCGAAGGACGTCGACGATGTGAACCAGTACGCTGCCGTGATGGTGAGACCCACAAGGCTCGGGATGGCCCGCGGCGCATGGCGCAGGCCGCCCAAAATCGCAACGATCAGCGAGAATGTAGCGACGGATTCCGCAAACCATTGCGCGCCGCCGCTGCGCGCTGTGGCGCCGATTGCGAACGGCGCGAGGTCGAACATCAGGTGCGCGGCGGCGGTGCCTGCGAGACCTCCGAGGCACTGCACGGCAATGTAAGGAAAGACCTCGCCCCATGACGCCTCGCCGCGGGCAGCAAGCACAAGCGTCACCGCGGGATTGAAGTGCGCCCCGGAGATCGGACCAAGGATCGTGATGATCACGATCAGTATGGCGCCGGTCGGAATGGTATTGCCCAGGAGGGCAATGGCCTGATTACCGCCGGCTAGCCGTTCCGCCATGATCCCGGAACCGACGACTGTTGCCACCAGAATGGCGGCGCCCAGCCCCTCCGAAAAAAGGCGCCGCCACAGGGGATGAGAATGCGCGCTCATTCCGCTGCCGTCGCAGATGAGCGATCCGCGTCTTTGTCGTGAATTTTACCGATGCTTTCGAGCCGCTTTTGCAAGGTGAGCTGATCGAGCGATGCGAGCGGCAAGCTCACAAAGATGTTGATCCGGTTGGTCAGCATTCGCAGCGCGTCAGCGAAGGCCAGGCGCATTTCCGCTTCGTTGCCCGTGGCCGCGGCTGGATCAGGAATGCCCCAATGGGCGGTCATCGGCTGCCCCGTCCATACGGGGCAAGTCTCGGCGGCTGCATTGTCACAGACGGTGAACACAAAATGGAGCTTGGGAGCGTCCGCTGCTTGGAACTCCGCCCAACTCTTCGAGCGCGCTCCACTCACGTCGTAATTGAGTTTCCGCAGCAGATCGAGCGCGTAGGGATGTACGCGGCCCGTCGGATGGCTTCCGGCTGAAAAGGCTTGGAAGCGGCCCTGTCCGGCGCGGTTCAATATGGCTTCGGCCATGATCGATCGCGCGGAATTTCCGGTGCATAAGAACAGCACGTTGTACGGGGCTTTCTGGTCGCGATCTGACATGGCATCACCTTTTGGGTTTGCGCGTTTTCGCCGCCGGCGGGCAGCCGCAATCGGGAGGGGGAGCCGGGCCCAAACCGCAGAGTTCCGGATGACCGTTGCAGCAATCGGTGATCAGGAAGGAGACCAGCGCGCGCATGCCTTCGATGTCTGCGGTGTAGATGATGCTGCGGCCCTCCCGCACGCCGCGCACCAGACCCGCGCGCGCCAGAATCGCAAGATGCGTGGACAATGTGTTGTGGGGGCAGCCGACGGCTTGCGCGATCTTTCCCGCGGAAACGCCCGCGAGCTGTTGCCGCATCAATAGCTTGACAATGGCGAGACGCGTGGGTTGCCCGAGCGCCGCCAGCGCCGCCAGCGCATGCGCCGAGGAGAGGGTCTCTCCCGTCGAGGTGGGGCCAGCATGGCCGACAACCGCCAGATTCGATCTCGCCATTCGGTTGATCTCGTAAAGCGTAAGGTGCGGGCAAAACCCCGGCGCCGCCGGATGAAGGCACGCGTCGCCCCCGCGCTATCATCATTTAGTCAATTATTCTAGATTTATCGACATGTCGAAATAAAGGCCGCTCCGTGGAGGTGCGCAATTTATCCCGCCGCTGCCCGTATCAGCCGTTCGGCGGCGGCGCGGGCCTCGAACGTGATTTCGGCGCCGGCAAGCATGCGGGCAATCTCCTCCCGTCGCAGGTCGGGGGCAAGCTCCGCGATTCTCGTAGCGATGACCCCCTCCCTACCCGGCCCCGCAAGCGAGGGAGGGTACGGAGGGGGCAGGGCATCCTTGGTGATGAGGTAGTGGTGATCGGCGCGCGCTGCGACCTGGGGCGCGTGGGTGACGGCAAGCACCTGGACGCGGCGTGCAAGGCGGGCGAGGCGCGCCCCGATCGCATCAGCGACAGCGCCCCCCACGCCGGTGTCGATTTCGTCGAACACCAGGCTCGGCGCCGAGCCGCGGTCGGCGATCACCACCTTGAGCGCCAGCATGAACCGGGCAAGCTCGCCTCCCGAGGCGACTTTCATCAGCGGCCCCGGCTGGGTGCCCGGATTGGTGCGCACCCAGAACTCCACGCGGTCGATGCCGTCCGGCCCGGGGCTGTCGGGGGCCGTTTTGATCGCCGTCGAAAACACCGCCTGATCAAGCTTGAGCGGCCTGAGTTCGGCGTTCACCGCTTTGTCGAGCGTCGCGGCGACCTCGCGGCGATGGGCGGACAGCGCCGCCGCCGCCTTGGCATAGCGCTCGATGGCGACGGCCGCCTCCTTTTCGAGCGCGGCAAGCCGCGCCGCGCCGGCATCGAGGAGGGCAAGATCGGCGGCATAGCGCTCGCTGAGCGCCGCAAGCTGGTCAACCGGGGCGTTGTATTTGCGCCCGGCGGCGCGCAGCGCAAAGAGGCGCTCCTCGATGCGCTCCAGGACATGAGGGTCAAACGCGGCCGCAGCCAGCGCCCGGTCGATGAGATGGCCGGCCTCGTCGAGCGCGGTCAGCGCCGCGTCAAGCGCCTTGACGGCGGGCTCGATGAGCGAAGGCGCCTGGGCGTGGCGCCGCTCCAGCCGGCGCACCGCGGCGGCCAGCGCCGGCACGGGCGAGCCGCTGCCTGACACGGCGCTCTGAGCCTCGCGCAGATCCTCGGCCACCTTTTCGGCCTGCATCATGCCGGCTCGCCGCTCGGCCAGCGTTGTCTCCTCGCCGGGCTCGGGCGCAAGCTCGGAAAGCTCCTTCGCGGCATGGCGCAGCCAGTCGGCCTCGCGCTGCGCACGCTCGACCTCGGCGCGGTGCCGCGCCAGGAGCTGTTCGGCTTCTCTGCGGAGCGACCACAGCCGGGCGACCTCGGCGGCTTCGGTTTCCAGGCCCCCATAGGCATCGAGCAGCCTCCGGTGCGTCGCCGTATCCACGAGCGCGCGGTCGGCATGCTGGCCGTGGATTTCCACCAGCGCGCCGCCGACTCCGCGCAGCACCTGCACGGCCACCGGCTGATCGTTGAGGAAGGCGCGGGTGCGGCCGTCGGCGAACTGCACCCGCCGCAGGATCAAATCGTCCTCGGCGGGGATGTCGTTTGCCTTGAGGATGGCCCGCGCCGGGTGACCCGGCGGCACGTCGAATGCAGCCGTCACCTGCCCCTGTTCGGCGCCCTGGCGCACGAGACCCGCATCGCCCCGCGCACCCAGCGCGAGCGCGAACGAATCGAGCAGAATTGATTTTCCGGCGCCGGTCTCGCCGGTCAGCACGGAGAGGCCGGCAGCAAAATCGATGTCGAGGCGGTCGATCAGGACGATGTCGCGGATCGAGAGCCGGATCAGCATGCGGGGCCCCCCGTCATATCCCGGTCAGCGCCGTTCAACCGGGTGCGGTGCGACTCACACCGAATCACCTGTCTTGTGTTGGCATTGCGCCGCGAAACATTCAATACGGACCGATGGAGCGCCATCGCAACCGTGACGAAGATGCTCATACGGCAATCGGAGAAAAGCAACCTGGGCGTTGAGCGCGTCTGAACTCAAATGCTGCCCGGCGACACGACCTCGTGGAGCGATTCCATGAAACCGATCATATCGCTGCTTGGTCATTCCGGGGCGCCACCGAAGGTGGCGAGCCCGGAATCCATAGCCCCCTGCCGATGGTTCTGGATTCCGGGCTCGCTGCTCCCGATCTCGGGTTTAGGATAGCCACAACAATAACTGCTTCACTTCATTGGTTCGTCTTGAGCGCCAGAACAACCTAAAGTTGACAAGACCCAGATGGCACATATAATAATGGGTTCAGTTATCATGGTTATCAGGAGATAAGTAAGAGCACCGGAACAGCCTCAGATTTTCGAAATTCCCAAATTCCCTGTTATTTTCCCTGTTCTCAGGGAATTTTGGACCGCCGGTCTTCGGAGGATTGGCGGTGAGAGTGTCGGCGCAGCCATAAGGCAGATAACGGCGTCATGCCGATAACTGCTTCACGTTCGCCGGTTTGGCGCTGTCGAGAAAGATGCCTAGGAGGAAACTGACCCGCTAGGACCGGGCCACCGGGTAGCAGAAGTTTCATGCGCTGCAGGTCGGGCCAGGCCCGGTGGAAAACTAGGAGGAAACTGACCCGGCAGGACCGCGCCACCGGGTAGCAGAAGTTTC
>JAJPKK010000284.1 GCA_021323775.1 Hyphomicrobiales bacterium | reverse complement strand
TACGACGTTTTGCGCGAGCGCAAGCCGGTCTCTCCGGCGGTTGCGGTTCGACTCGGCAAGTTGTTTGGCGACGGCGCCGGGGTCTGGGTACGCATGCAGGCGGCTTATGATACCTGGCACGCGGAACGCGAAGAGGATGTGAGCGGCATTCCGACGCTTCGTCCAAGAGCCGCATAGGCGCGAGCACCGTGGCAGCGACGCTGCAACGGCGCCAGGCATGGGTGTATCGCAGGCTGCAATCGGTGTACCCGCGACTGTTTTGTAGTGAAAAATCGCGAAGTGGCGCGCCACACCGGAATACGCCATCGCCGCCGACTGCCGCCGATTGTGCGGTCGTATCTGCGTCTCGATCTGAATGGGGAGCTGGTTGGCGTGCCGGTAAGGTCGGCGCGAGCGGTCGGTCAGCCCTTCCAGGCCGCAACTGTTGTAGCGGGCGATGATCTTGTAGCCGGTCTTGCGCGAGATGCCGATTCTCCCAGGAAAGGCACGGTTTTCCTAGCTTTGGCTCAAACCTCGAGCAGAACCTTGAAGCCGCCGAAGATCAGGCGCTTGCCGTCGAACGGCATCGGGTTGACGTCGGGCTGGGCGCGCGGATCGGCCATCACTTTTTTGAAGCCCTCGTCGCGGGCCTGTTTTGACGGCCACACGATCCAGGAAAAGACGACGGTCTCGTCGTCCTTTTTCTTCACCGCGATCGGGAAGGATGTCAGCTTGCCGTCCGGCACATAGTCGCCCCAGCATTCGACCATCTTCAAGGCGCCGTGCTCCTTGAAGACCGCCGCAGCCTTTTCCACGTGCTTGCGATAGGCGTCGCGATTCACGGTCGGTACTGCGACTCTGGATCGCAGGCTAGCGCGAAAAAGCAGTTCGCATCGCCGCCAGCGCACGCCGGTAATAGGTCAAGCTCAGCGGACCGGCGCGCTCGCAGGGATGCTCGTCCCTGCCGCGCAGCATGGGATCCTGCATCTCGCGATCCGTGAACGACAGTGCTCCCACCAAGCGCTGGCGGCAGACATAATCTTGGCGCTGCGCTGCCGGCATCAGCACGATCGGATCGAGCTGCCAGATGCGCGCGGTGCGGTCCAAAGAGGCGGTGACGACGCGCGTGCCGTCGGGGCTGAACGCCGCGCTGACCACCTGGTTGCCGTGGCCCCCCAGCATCGCCAAGGCGACGCCCGTTGCGGCGTCAAAGATGCGCGCTGTCTTATCGGCGGACGCCGTGACGATGCGCGCGCCGTCGGGGCTGAACGCAGCGCCCAGCACCCGGTCGGTGTGGCCGCCAAGCGTCGCAATGGCGGCGCCGGTTCTTGCGTCAAAGACGCGTGCGGTGCCGTCATACGAGGCCGTGACCACGCGCGCACCGTCGGCGCTGAAGGTAGCGCCGTCCACCCAATCCTTGTGGCCAAGGAGCGTGAGAAGCGCGGCGCCGGACTTGCTGTCCCAAATTCGCGCCGTGTTGTCGGCCGAAGCGGTGACAATGCGCGAACCGTCGGGGCTGAACGCGGCGGCGAGCAGGCGATCCGTGTGGCCGGACAGTGTCGCAAGCACCCTGCCCGTTTCCGCACTCCAGACACGCGCGGTGTTATCGAAAGACGCGGTGACGATGCGCGCGCCGTCGGGGCTGAAGGCGGCGCTGTTGACCCAGCCTTTATGTCCGGCAAGCGTGGCCAGGAGAGCGCCGCTTCGCGTGTCCCAGATGCGCGCGGTATTGTCGAACGACGCGGTGACGATGCGCGCGCCGTCGGAGCTGAATGCGGCGTCGACCACGCGATCCTCGTCGACCGCAAACATGGCGATCGCCTTGCCGGTGCGCGCATCCCAGACGCGGCCGGTGTCGTCATCCGATGTCGTCACGATGCGCGTGCCGTCCGGGCTGAAAATGGCGTGATTGATGGCCTTGGCATGACCCGAAAGCGTGGCGAGCAGGGCACCGGTCTTGGCGTCCCAGATGCGTGCCGTGTTGTCTTCGGAGGCGGTGACGACGCGCGTGCCGTCGGGGCTGAATGCCGCGTTGTTCAGCGCGCCCGCGTGGCCGGACAGAACGAAAAGCGGCGCGCCTCTGCGCAGCGTCCACACCCGCGCGGTATGGTCGAAGGAGGCGGTGACGACGCGAGACCCGCTTGCGTCGAAGATCGCCTTGAAGACCGGACCGGTATGGCCGAAAAGCGCGGCAATCAGGCTGCCGGTTGCGGCATCCCAGAGGCGCGCCGTGCCGTCCGACGATGCCGTGACGAGGCGCGTCGCGTCCGAGCTGAACCGCGCGCTCCAGACCCAGCCCCGGTGTCCCGACAGCGTCGCCAACGGCGCACCGGTCTCGACGTTCCAGATTCGCGCGGTGCCGTCGAACGATGCCGTGGCGATGCGCGAGCCGTCCGGGCTGAACACCGCGTCGAGCACCGGGCCGGTATGACCGCTGAGCGTCGCGACGGCAGTTCCGGTTTGCGCATCCCAGACGCGGGCGGTGCCGTCATCGGATGCGGTCACGATCCGCGAACCGTCGGGACTGAAGCGCGCGCTCCATAGCAAAGCAGAATGTCCTGAGAGCGTCGCCAGTGGCGTGCCGCTTGCGGCATCCCACAGCCGCGCCGTCGTGTCGAATGACGAGGTGACGATGCGCGATCCGTCCGGGCTGAAAGCAGCGCCGGTGACCGCGAGCGTATGTCCTGAGAGCGTGACCAGCAGTGCGCCGGTCGCAGCATCAAAGATGCGCGCAGTGCCGTCGTCGCCCGCCGTGATGACCCGCGCGCCGTCGGCGCTGAACGTGGCGCTGTTCACCGCATCGATGTGGCCCGTGAGCGTCGCGACAAGCGCACCGGTCCGTGCATCCCACACGCGCGCGGTCTTGTCCCAGGATGCCGTCACGATGCGGCTGCTGTCGGAACTGAATGCGGCGCTGTTCACCCAGCTGCGATGCCCCGCGAGCGTAAGGAGGGCGGCGCCGGTAGCGGCGTCCCATACGCGCGCGGTGCCGTCCCAGGAGCCGGTGACAATGCGCGAGCCGTCGGCGCTGAGCGCCACGCTGCTCAGCAATTGCTTGTGTCCCGTAAGCGCGGATTGAAAATAGCAGTCATGACTCGCGCCAAAAAACGCGAGCTCGCCCTGCAGCTGCGGCGATTGGAACGATAGAGGCGCGCCACGGCGCGGCGGCAATCCGGCCACCGCCAGCCGCAAGGCGCGATCGCAAAAGCCGTTTTCAAAAGCGGTCGCGCTCAGGCTCCCGAAGATCGCCGCTTCGCGCTGCGACGTCTGATAGGACTGCCATGATGCGGCGCCGAGCCCGCCCGCTCCCATAATGAGCGCAACGGCCAAAACCATGTTTGTTTTTGTTCGAATGTGTCGCATCCCGGTCCGGCCGCTCACGCTCACGCGCGGACAGGGAGGCGTCCGGCCAAGCTGCGGTCTGCCCATTATAGGGGATGCCCGGAGTTCCATGTCGGCTTGCCGGGCCGGTATTCCGGCCCTGCGGGAACGGCGCTCTTTGGAACTCTGTTATCGTCCAGCACCACGAAGGACGGAGACCCTTCATGTCTGATTGGACCAGCGGTTCGGAGTTCCGCAACCCGGATGATCCATATCGGCGTGACGCCTATACGGATCCCGACGCTCGTGCGGCGAATGCAGTCTGGGGCTGGATTGCGGCCGCCGTTTTCGTTGTGGTCATTCTCGCCGTGGCCTTCGGCATGTCGCATCAGCCGGGGCAGGACGGAGCCAATGTGGCCTCGAATACGCCTGCGGCGACGCGCATGGCTCCGCCGTCCGGCACGCCTGCGCCGTCGACGCCGGCCAATCCGGCGCGGCCGGCGCCGAATAGCGCGCCTGCGCCGACCGAGCCGAGCACCGGCCATTAACCGCTCGATCACAGCGTCCCGTTACACGTCGATATAGCCTCGGCGCTTGCCGCCGGGGCTGTATGCGGGTGTCGCTCTGTCTGCCGGCGCCGCCGACCATTTGGCGCCGGCATTGCCGCCGAGGCAGCGCGGAACCGGGCAATTGCGCCGCGACTTGTTTGGTTATTGGCAGCAGGTGTCTTTCGCGAGGCAAGCAGGGGCACGATCATGGCCGAGCAATCCGCTGCAGAGCGCGATGCGGTCGAGCGCGGACAAATGTCGCCCGAAACAGCGGGACGCGGTGAGGCACCGCAACCCGACCCTTTGCTGCAAGCGACGACGAGCCGTGTCAGCCCGAGCGGACTGACCCTGCTGGCCGTTATCATCATCATCATTCTCGGCGTTGTGCTCTATGGCCTCAATTCCGGCGCGGCGTCCAACCCGCCTCCCGCTGCAGCGGCCGGCGGCGGCACGTCCGGGGCACCAACGCCGAACGCGCCGCGGAGCGCATCGCACAGCCCCGGCTGAGGCGGCACTATGAAATCCATTATCCTCACAAGTGATGAGGTTGAGAGCCGGGGTGGAAACAAAGAGAGTTATCCTCCTGAGGTGGCTGGGAAGCGGCCCTCGAAGGATGTCGCTGAGGCGTTGCGGCTGACACCCTTGAGGCTCGGCGCTGCGCGTCGAGCCCGTCCGGGCGACGAAGTCGGCCGCATCCTTACGCCGCGTGCGCGGCGGGACGCATTTTCGCTCCGCTCGGCACAGGCTCGTCGTCGAGCTTGAACGAGGCGATGCGCTCCTGCATCGCGCGCGACTGCTGTTCGAGCGTCTTGGCGGTCGCGCTGTTTTCTTCGACCAGCGCCGAATTCTGCTGGGTGACGTCGTCCATTTGCGCCAGCGCCTTGTTGATCTGCTCGAGGCCGGTTGACTGCTCGGCGCTGGCAGTGGCGATATTGGCGACGATATCGGCGACCTGCTTGATCGAATCGACGATCTCGCTGAGTGCCGTGCCGGCGCGGTTGACGAGGCCGACACCCTCCTGCACGCGGTCGGAGCTCTTGGCGATCAGATCGGTGATGTTCTTGGCGGCCTCCGAAGAGCGCTGCGCGAGGCTGCGCACTTCCGAGGCGACCACCGCGAAGCCGCGGCCGGCATCGCCGGCGCGCGCGGCTTCGACCGCGGCATTGAGCGCCAGAAGGTTGGTCTGCCGCGCGATCTCGTCAATCACCGTAATGATGTCGGAGATCTGGCGCGAAGATTCCTCGATCCGCGACATTGCGGTGACCGCCTCGGCGACCACCTTGCCGCCGCGATCGGCCACGCCGCGGGTCGCATTGGTCAGCTCGTTGGCCTGCTGCGCATTCTTGGCATTGGTCTGAACGGTTGCGGAAATCTGCTCCATCGAGGCGGAGGTTTCGGCGAGACTCGCCGCCTGCTCCTCGACGCGTTGCGACAGATCGGTGGTCGCGGTCGAGATTTCGCTCGCCGCATTGGCGACTTCGCGGGTCGAATCCGCGACCGCCTGGATCGTCTCATGCAGGCGACCGATCGCGAGATTGAAGTCGTCTCTGATCTGCCGATAGGCGTCGGGAATATCGTCGAGGCGAATGGTGAAATCGCCGTCGGCAAGCCGGCCGAGCGCGGCGCCGAGCGCATGGAAGGCGCGGGCCTGCTCCTCCGAAACCTTGGCGCGCTCGGCCGCCGCCCTGGCCTGCGCATCGGCCTCGGCGCGCGCCGCCTGCGCCGCGCGATCCGCTTCGGCCTGTTGCCGCTTCATGGTTTCGTCGGCCTCGTGCCGCGCCTTCTCGACCGCGAGCACCTTGAAACGCTCGACCGCATTGGCCACGGCGCCGATCTCGTCCTTGCGATGCAGGCCTGGCAGCACGACATCGAAGTCGCCGCCGGCAAGTCTCAGCATAGCCGACTGGATGCGGCGCAGTGGACCGGTGACATGCCGCGTCACCACGAGCATCATGCCGGCGGTCAAGGCGAGCGCGGCCATCAAGAGCCCGCATTGCAGAAGCAGACTGTTCCACGCCGTCGCCGCTTGCGCGGCGGCCTGTGCCTTGGCGGCTTCCAGCGCCGCGGTGGCGACGCCGAGCACCAGCGACAGCTTGCCGACCGACATCGGCGACCATTGATCGACGGTGAGGCCGGTCGGCTCGCCGGCGATCAGCTGCTTGAGCGCCTTCAGCCGCCGCTCGGGATAGCCGCTGCCCAGGAAGTCCTGCTTGACCTTGTCGATGGCAGCCGCGAGCCCGGGCGTCGGCGGCAGACGCGAAGCGATGTCGTTGACCGCGGCCCATGCGGTATCGAATTTGGCGCTGTTGCCGGTATAGCCGACCATCGCGTCGGGTGGCGGCGCAATGCCGGCGACGCCGTTCGACACCAACAGCGACATGTCGCCGGCCGCGTTGCGCATGACCCAGGCGAGCTGCTTGATTTCGAGCAGCTGATCCACATAGGGATCCTGCAGCGAGATCAGCCGTACAAGCCGCGTGCCCCACGTATCGAGCGCGTCCATCAAGGCAAGGCAGAGCTTGCTGAATTCCTCGCCGAGCTCCGCCGGGCGCGCCGACTTGGGCTGCGTCAGCGCAGCCTCGGTCTGCTGTTGCAGTTCGGCGAGCCGCTTGATCTTGCCGCCGAGGTCGGCGATCGCCTGGTCGCGATCCGCAAAGTCGGTCGCCGCCAAGACCGGCAGCAAGGCATTCAGGGCCGGCATCTCCTTGTCACGCGCGTCCTTGAGCAAAGCGCTCATCACCTGCTTATCGCCCATGAGCTCGCGCACGGTCGAGGCGCGGTCGACGCGCAAGCTGTTCATCGCGGTGAACATGTAAGCCGAAATATTCGCCACGTCGGAAATCCGATTGGCGGTCCTGAGCTGCATCCATGATTCGCGAGCGCTCAACGCCAGCATGATGATGATCGCGGCGCCCATGACCGCGATGACGGATTTTAGCAAAACGCTGACAGAGAACCGGTTGAGCATGATGGTTGCAGCCCCACGCAAGAGACAATTCGCTGCAAATGCTATAAGTTCGGTTGGTAAATTTGCCGTAAAATTCGCCACTTGTCCGGCCCGTGTCCGCCACGCGGAAGCACCGACGCCATGCCGGGTGGCGCGCCGATCGGCAAAATCACGCAAGCAGACGCTTCAAGGCCAAAGCCTGTTGCGCGCCTCTTGCCGGCCTGCCTGCGGTCAATCACGTAAAAGAAGCCGCCGATCACCGCCCTGGCGAACAGACGGCTCACGACAGCGTGCACACGACGCTTTCGGCGCACGGCTGGAGCGACCCGGTGGATGCGATGCATTTGATTTGATTTTGCGGGGGCGTTTTCGCCGGCCGGCAATCAGACTCGCGTGGAATAGCGGGTCTGCGCCGGCGGCTGGGTCTTTGCCGCGACAACCGTGCTGTGAACGGACGGAAGGAAAATGCCCCGTACGATCAATATGCTCATCGCCGACGATTCCAGCGTTGCTCAGGACATTCTCACCGAGGCGGCACGAGCCTCAAAACTGCCGCTGCGCCTGAGCCTGACCGACAATGGTCGCGATTGCCTGACGCTGCTCAATGCGGCCAATGTCGACCTCGCCTTCATCGACGTGCAGATGCCGGAATTGTCCGGAACCGAGGCTTTCTGGTCGGCGCGCAAGCAGGGCATCCAGACCTTCGTTACTCTGATGTCGAGCCCGCCGGCGGCAGAAGCGGTCGAGGTCGCCATCAAGCTGCGTGCCTACGAATTTCTGTTCAAGCCATTCACCGCGGCGGACGCGCTTGCCATCATCAAGACCTATGACCGGATTACCTCACCGACCAGGGTGCTTGTCGTCGACGATTCTTCGACCGTGCGGCAGATCGTGCTCAAGATCGTCAACGGCAGCGTCTTCAATTGCAAAATCACCGAGGCGGCGGGCGGCCAAACGGCGCTGGCGCTGTGTCACGATATGCAGTTCGATGTGGTTTTCCTCGATTGCAACATGCCGGGGGTGAGCGGCCCGACCACACTGGAATGGCTGCTCGCCGTGCAGCCGTGGCTCAAAGTCGTGATGATCTCCTCTGAGCACAACAAAGCGACTGAAGATGAGACCTTTCAGTCCGGCGCCTGCGCCTTCCTGCACAAGCCCTTCACGTCGCAGGATGTCGACCGCGTGCTGCATGCGACCTTCGGCTTGCGCTCGCCGAATCTGAAGGTCCAAGGCAGCGAGCCGAGCTTCGACATTGCGATCGAAGGCTCGACTATTCGGCTTGCGCACAAATCGAGCGGCCACATCTTTGAATATTTGTGGTGTCACAAGCCGCCTTATCTGCGCAATCCCGTGGTCCGCGCGGCAGAGACTTGCGCTGTCGCGGCGACCCATGTGGCGCCGATCGCCGCCGAGACCGCGCTTCTGCAATTGCGGTCGGCGCGTCTCCTTGCCGCTTGAGCTCTCCGGCCGCTGATCCTTACTCCGCACGGCAGCAGTTGCGCGGCGTAGCCGCGGCGTGACAAAGTTTCGCCGGTTTTCGGCGCATGTCCGGAACGGCGCAACCGGCCTGCCGCCGACGACATGCGCAAAACGGAATGACGGCGGGGAGAGATGCCAGCCATGCCAAAGACGTCGGATTATTTTCACGGCAAGACCATCATCATCACCGGCGCGGCGAGCGGCATCGGCCGCGCTACCGCGCAGATTTTTGCCCGCGAAGGCGCCAATGTCGTCTGCGCCGACATTAACGAGGCGGGCCTGCGCGACACCAGCGCTGCCGTCAATGCGGCGGGCAGCCAGGCGCTGGCGCTGAAGACCGATGTCACCTCGCGCGCCCAGGTGGCAGACATGGTGCAGCGCGCGATCGACGCTTTTGGCAGCGTGCAGTTTCTCTTCAATTCAGCGGGCGCGGCGATCCGCCGCGCCAAATTTTTGGAGATCGACGACGCACTGATGCAGAAGACATTCGACCTCAACGTCAACGGCACGTTCTATGCCATGCAGGCGGTGCTGCCGCATATGCTGAAAAGCGGGCTCGGCGTCATCGTCAATATGGCGAGCATGGCGCATCGGCGCGGCGGGCCTGGCTCCTCGGTGCATTATGCCGCGGCCAAGGGCGCTGTCGTATCGATGACCATGGGCGTGGCGCGCGAATACGCCGCGGCGGGCATCCGCGCGCTGTCGATCTCGCCGGGGCCGATCGAGACGCCGTTTCAGGCCGCCGCGCAGTCTTCGCCAGAGCTCGTGCAGCGTTTCCTCGAGGACATTCCGATGAAGCGCTTCGGCCGGCCCGAAGAGATCGGCGAGCTCGTGCTGTTCATGTGCTCAGACGCCTGCCCGTTCATGACCGCCGACACGGTCTACGTGAACGGCGGCGGGGGCTGGCGGTAAGGTCGGCCCGAGAACAAGCGCGATCGACGATATCATGATGATATCATGAAGCGCGAAACGGTCGATATTCTCGTCCGCAATGTCGATCCCCGAACCGGTTCAGACAGCGCGGCCATGCTGCGCAGGCGCGGTGCCGAACTCATTGCGCCCTCGATCGGTGTTGCCGAGATCGTCAACGCGATTTGCAAGAAATGTTTGCGTCGTGAGATCGAGCCCGGCGACACGGCACCGGCGCTTCGCTCGGCCATTTCGCAACTCACTGGAATTGTTCGTTTGAGCCGTTGATCGACAATGCTGTCCAACTTGCCATCCGCTTGCGTCATTCCGTCTGCGATTGCCTTTACCTTGCGTTGGCAGGGCACGAGAATGCGACGCTCGCTACGGTGGAGGAGACCATAATTGCCGTCGCAAGAAGGGAAAAAATCAAGGTGCAGCGGATTTGGGCCTCCAGTTCACCAGGAACACGCCGGCGACACAGATCGTCATGCCGATGAGCGCGCGCGGCGCAAGTTCTTCGTCGAACAGCGCAAAGGCCATCAGCGCGGTGACCGGCGGCGTGAGATAGAACAGGCTGACCACGCGCGTCGCCGCGTCACGACGGATCAGATAATACAAGAGCCAGACCGCGCCGAACGAGAGCACCAGGACCAGCCAACCGATGGCGAACAGGAATTGCGGCGTCCAGTGCACGAGGCGCGTCTCGAAGGCAAAGGCGCCGAGCGCGAACATCGCGAGCGCCGCGCCATATTGAATGCACAGGCCGGGACGCCAATCGATGCCGCCGCCGAAGCGTTTCTGATAGAGCGTGCCGACGGTGATGCCGGACAGCGCCAGCAGGCCGGCCGCCCAGGCAAGCGGTGTCGCACCGCCCGTCGTCGCCTTGTCACGCACGATCAGATAGACGCCGGCTATCCCGAGCGCGAGCCCGAGCCACTGCAGGGCACGCACCTTTTCGCCGAGCCAGCGATTGGCGAGCGTCGAAGTGAGCACCGGCTGCAGGCTGACGACCAGCGCGATCATGCCGGCGGAGAGCCCGTGCTCGATGGCGACAAAGACGCCGCCGAGATAGCAGCCGTGAATCAGCGCACCGGCGATTGCGCTGTGCGCAATCCCGCACGGGCTCGGCCATTTCGGCCGCGTCAAAAGCGTCACCAGCGCCAGCAGGAGCACCGCGGCCGCCATGCGCACGGACAGAAAAGTCAGCGGCTCGGCATAGCCAAGCCCAAGTTTTGCGCCGATGAAGCCCGAAGCCCACAGCACGACAAACACGCCGGGCGCGGCAAAGACGGCAAACTCCTCGAATGTCCGCGGCAATGGACGCGACATGCATTTAGCTCGGCTCGAAGCGGCAAAAAGGGCTGCACCATTAGCCGGCCGCACTGCGTCCGTCACCCGTCGTCAGATGCGCGGCAGGTCTGCAGTATTCTCTGCGCTTTCCTGCGACGGCGGCAATCCGTCAGGAACCGAGGAGCTGGTGCCCGCGCTTTGGCGAAAACGAGCGGCCGGGATCAGATGCTGCGCTCCTCGGCGAGCGCAAGGCGATCGCGCGTGCGAGTGACGCCGTTCGGCCACGCCTTGTCGAAATCGGCCACCAGCATTTTAAACCCCTCCGAATTGAGCGCCGAGTCGAGCCGCTCCGTATCGGCGAACTGATACACGGCGTAATGCACGCCGGCATCGAGCGTGCTCCAGAAGCGCCAGCATTTCTCCGCTTTGAACTCATTGAGCGCCATCGGCAAGTGATGGCTCGAATACCAGCGATCAAAATCGGCCCGCAGCGGCTCATTGACCACCGAGCGAACCATGAAATAAGCCTTGGGCATTGTACTGGGCATGGCGCCCTCCTGTTTTTCTCAACACTTGCCCGCCACGGTCTCGCGCCCGTCGGTCTCGACTTGGATGCGCAGCGCCTTGGTGAGCAGGCCGTTCGCATAGTAGCTGCCGACCGTATAGGTGATCTCGACGATCTCCTGCGGCGAATAAAACTTCTGCAAGGCGGCGAAGGTTGCATCATCGACATCACCGCCATGCGCCATTTGCTCGACATAAGAGAGCGTCGCGCGCTCTCTGTTGTCGAACAAAGTCGACGTCCGCCACGTCGGCAGCGCCGCGAGCTGCGCGTCGCTATAGCCGCACATTTTTGCGAGCAAAATGTGCTGATTGATCTCGTAATCCGACCCGACAATCTGCGCCGTGCGCATGATGATCAGTTCGAGCACGCGGCGCGGCGTCTTGGCGTCGAAGCGGATGGTGAAGGCCATGGCGCTCGCGGCGCGCGTGAATTTCGGCGCATGTCCGGTCGCAAGCTGCAGATTAATGACGGCGCCGCCCTGGGCGCGGCGCTTGTCGAACATTTCCTGCAGGATCGGATCGAGCGGCTGCGGCAACGGCGGCAGGCGTGAGATCTTTTGCTGTTCGACTGGGATACTTTGCTTCCGATCCTGTCCCTGTTCTTGCGCCTGCAGGGAACCACAGGCGACTGCGACTGATATGACGGTGCTGATCAGAATCGGTTTTCTCATGTGCCCACTCCCAAGCCAGGCCTGAGCCTCGTCATCGCGATGAGCCGGCGGGTCCGCGCGAAGCGGGCGGCCCAATGGCTCGCAACGACGGTCGGCCGCTTATGAGCAATCCGTCTGATAATCCGACACCGCCTCTTCGAAATCATCCTGCGCCGATTTCAACGTGGTGAATTCCGCCGAGCAATCATCTTCGCCTTTGCTGTCCGACACGCAATTCGCATAGCCGCGCAGCGCATGGCTGATCGCGTGCACGATAGAGTTATATTTGTGCTGCGTGCGCGCACATTTACCGCTGTCGCTCCGCGCCATGCTGGCGCTCAGGGTCAGACACAATCCCATCGCCAAGGCAGATATCCCAAGCCGCATTGCAAGCCCCTCCCTCACGCCCTGTATCCTACAGCCGCGTGTTGTCGTGCGGGAGACCGCATCGGCGCCCCTTTATTCCGACCCATGACAAGCTCCGCGAGGGACCCGGAATCCATAATCCCCGTGCCGGGTTATGGATTCGCGCTTGCCCCTTTTGTGGCAATCCGAAATGACGATTGAGCCTAGTTCTTGGCCGACGGACAGGCGCGGGCGGGTAGCCGCGAATCGCAGACCGCGACCGCGCGCAGATATTTCATCCACTGCACGACCTGATCCCTGGAGGGGGTGAACTTGAACGCCTTCTGCACGACATAGAGACTGTCATTGCCGGCCATCACTTTGAGCCAGGTAATCTCCGGCTTGCCGGTTGCCGGATTCTTCGGGCAATTCAAAAGCCACACGCCGGCCGGATAACCGTTCTCCGGCCCGCTTGCAATGTTGTCGATCCGCGCGCCGGGACATGCATTCGCCCATCCGCTCGCCATTTTGCGCTCAAAATCTTCCGGCGCGGTCCTGAGATTATAAAAAATCTGCACCGTGATCATTTCGGTCCAGTCGTTGACCGTCTCGCTCTCCGGCACCATTTCGTTGATCAGGCTATTGGGCTCCTTGTCCTGAAAGCCGATCTTGTAGCCGTCCGGCACGCTGACCAGGAGGTTTTCGTTGACGAGCTGGGCCGCGGCTGTGCGCATAAGCGCGAGGCTGAGAGTGAGCGCGACTGCAAAGACACGGATCATCAAGATCACACCGGCAAATTATCGTGCTTGCGCCCGGGCAGCTCCACCGTCTTGCCGCGCAGCATCGCGAGCGCCCGGGCAATGCGCGGGCGGGTGGCGTGCGGCATGATCACGTCGTCGATATAGCCGCGCTCGGCGGCGATGAACGGGGAGAGAAAGCGCTCCTCATATTCCTTGGTGCGCGCGGCGATTTTTTCGGGATCGCCGAGGTCCGCGCGGAAGATGATCTCGACCGCCCCCTTGGCGCCCATCACCGCGATCTGCGCCGTGGGCCAGGCGTAATTGACGTCGCCGCCGATATGTTTCGAGGCCATCACGTCATAGGCGCCGCCGAACGCCTTGCGCGTGATTACGGTGACCAGCGGCACCGTCGCCTGCGAATAGGCGAACAGCAGCTTGGCGCCGTGCTTGATCAGGCCCCCATATTCCTGCGCGGTGCCGGGCAAAAAGCCCGGCACGTCGACGAAGGTCACGATCGGAATGTTGAACGCATCGCAGAAGCGCACGAAGCGCGCCGCCTTGCGGCTCGCGTCACTGTCCAGCACGCCGGCCAAAACCATCGGCTGATTGGCGACAAGGCCGACGGTGCGGCCGGCGATGCGGCCGAAGCCGATGACGATGTTGCGCGCAAAGGCTTCCGAGAGCTCGAAGAAGTCGCCTTCGTCCACGACCTTCAGGATCAGCTCCTTGATGTCGTAAGGCTTGTTCGGATTGTCGGGCACAAGCGAATCGAGCGAGGGCTCGATGCGCTCGACATCGTCGAAGCTCGGCCATTCCGGCACGCCGGAGGTGGAATTCGCCGGCAGAAAGTCGATCAGCCGGCGCATCTGCAACAGCGTCTCGACATCGTTGTCATAGGCGCCGTCCGCGATCGAGGACTTGGTCGCGTGCACGGAGGCGCCGCCAAGCTCCTCGGCGGTAACGACCTCGTTGGTCACCGTCTTCACGACGTCGGGTCCGGTGACGAACATGTAGCTTGTGTCGCGCACCATGAAGATAAAGTCGGTCATGGCCGGCGAATAGACATCGCCGCCGGCGCACGGCCCCATGATCACCGAGATCTGCGGAATGACGCCCGAGGCGATGACATTGCGCTTGAAAACTTCGCCGTAACCGCCCAGCGCCGCCACGCCTTCCTGGATGCGCGCACCGCCGGCATCGAACAGGCCGATGATCGGCGCGCGCGCCCGCATCGCCATGTCCTGGATTTTGATGATCTTCTGCGCATGCGTCTCGGACAGCGAGCCGCCGAACACGGTAAAGTCCTTGGAGAACACGAAAACGGTGCGGCCGTTGACGGTGCCGAAGCCGGTGACCACGCCATCGCCGGCGATGTGTGATTTCTCCATGCCGAAGTCGGTCGAGCGGTGCTCGACGAACATATCGAGCTCCTCGAACGAGCCGCGATCCATAAGCAGCTCGATGCGCTCGCGCGCGGTGAGCTTTCCGCGCTTGTGCTGCGCCTCGATGCGATGCTCGCCGCCGCCCAATCGGGCGCTGATCCGGCGCTCTTCGAGCTTGTCGAGAATGTCTTTCATGATCCGCTACTGGCCCTGTTTGGTCCCGGCTGGCCGGATGTCGCTTCTGCGAAAGTCATAGCAAGGGCCGCGCCAAGCGTCATCTTTTCATCGTGCCGGCTGCTTCGCGCTGGGACCGTCATCCTGAGCTGCGAGCGCAGCGAGCCTCGAAGGATGCGGCCCCCGGCACCCAGGCGGCGCCCAGGCCGATACCCTTCGAGGGCCGCTTCGCGGCCACCTCGGGACGACGGTGAATAAAGGCGCCTACCTCTTTGCTACTTCTTCTATCGCCGCGACGATGCCGGCATAGCCCGTGCAGCGGCACAGATGGCCGCTGAGCACGTCGCGGATTTGCTCGATCGTCGGCTTCGGATTGCGGGCGAGATAATCGGTGAACGACATCAATATTCCGGGCGTGCAGAAGCCACATTGCAGCGCATGATTGGCGCGGAAGGCCTGCTGCAGCGGATTTAGCGTGCCGTCGGGCGCGGCAAGCGATTCCACCGTGCGCACCTCGCGGCCTTCGGCCTGCACGGCAAGCGTCAGGCAGGAGCGCTGCGCGACGCCGTCGATCAGCACCGTGCACGAGCCGCAGACGCCGTGCTCGCAGCCGACATGAGTGCCGGTCGCGCCGAGACCGTGGCGCAGGAAATCGGAGAGCAGCATGCGCGGCTCGGCCTCGGCGGAAAGTCTTCTGCCGTTGAGCGTGAGCGCAATGCGCACGCGCTCGTTGCGGTTCACGCGGCGCATTACGCCGTCCCTCCCACCTTCGCTGTGCTGGCCGCCGCGATCACAGGCGGCCCGAGACGCTTGAAAATGGCGCGGCGCAGCGCGCCGGAGGCGTGCAGGTCCTCGTGGCCTTCGAGCTCGTCGGCCCATGCGCCGATCGCCTCGGCCGCCCGTTCAACCTTGATCTCGCGCAGCAGCGGCCGGCCGGCCATGCCGCCGACGCCGACGCGCGCCTGCCCTGCATCTTGCATCACGGCCGCCACCGCAATGATGGCGAAGTCGCCGTGCCGTCGCGCCACCTCCTGGAAGGCGACGCCCTGCCGGCTTACGACCGGAAACCGCACCGCGGCGACCAGCTCATCGGCCTTGCGCGCCGTGGTCAGCATGTCCTGGTGAAAGTCCGCCGCTGCGAGGGTGAACGTGCCGCGCCGTGATTGCAGCACAACCTCGCCGCCCAACAGCGCGAGCACGAGCGGCAATTCCGCGCTTGGATCGGCATGCGCGATCGAGCCGCATACCGTGCCTTTATTGCGCGTCTGGAAATGGCCGACATGGTTCAGCGCCAGCGCGACCAGCGGCAGCTTTTGTTGCAGGGGCGCCCACGACATCAACTTGTTCTGCGTGACCGCGGCGCCGATTTCGATCGCATCGCCACGATCATGAATCGTGTCGAGCGCAGCGAGCCGCGAAATATCGATCAATAGCGACGGCTCGAGCAGCCGCAGATTGAGCATCGGCAAGAGCGACTGCCCGCCGGCCAGCACGCGCGCGTCATCGCCGTATTCGGCGAGCAGCTCCAGAACCTCCTCGACCGTGTCCGGCCGCACATAATCGAACGGCCGCGGTTTCATTGCTTTGCTTTTTCCATCAGCGCATGGATGCGCCGCGGCGTCGCCGGCAGGATCACCTCATCCACGCCGAGCGCATCGGCAATGGCATTGGCGATGCAGGCGGGCGTGCTCATGCAATTGCCCTCGGCCAGGCCCTTGGCGCCGAGCGGGGTAAGCGGCGACGGCGACTCGTAATGCAAAATCTCCACGTCGGGGATCTCGCTCACCGTCGGCACCAGATAATCGGCAAATGTGCCACTCAAAAATGCACCCTCATCGTTGTAGGAAAACTCCTCGTAGAGCGCCGCCGCCACGCCTTGCGCAAACGCACCGCGAATCTGGCCGGCGGCTACGACCGGATTCATGACGCGCCCGGCATCGTGCATCGACACATAGCGGTCGACGCGCACCTGATAGCTGACCGGATCGATCTCCACGCCGCACATATCGAAGATGAAGCCGTAGGTGAGCGAGGTGTTGATGCGGTCGTCGCTCGAAGGCGGCTCGAGCTCGGGCGGCGTCCACACCCCGGTCTCGCTCAGCGCCGGCGCCATGCCTTCCGGCAGCAGTGTCGGCGCCCAGTTCGATGTGCCGGCGACGCGGCCGAACGGCAGCGCATTGTCCGGATTGGAGCGGCTTCTGATCTTCCCCTGCGCGAGCTCGACGTCCTCAGGCAGAACATTAAGCTGCCTGGCGCCGATCGCTTTGAGCTTCTCGCGCATCTGCACCGCAGCCTTGTGCGCGGCGACCGCGGTGCCCGAGGCGAAACGGCTCGAATAGGTGCCGGCGGCGATCGACCACTGGTCCTTGGCGGTGTCCATTTCCAGAACGACTTCGATGTCGTCGGGCGTGAGCCCAAGCTCCTCGGCAACGATCTGCGCCAGCACGGTCTCGTGGCTCTGGCCCTGCACCGTGACATCGGCGGTTACGGTCACCGCGCCGAGCGGATCGATATTTACGGTCGCCATCGACACCGCGCCGTTTTTCGGCCCCGCCTTTTCGCGCGCCGAAGCGGTCATCACCGTCGAGAGATAGCCCATGTTGGACATCGCCGGCTCGACCACGACCGCAAAGCCGATGCCGTAGCTGCGCCCCGCCGCGCGCGCCGCCGCGCGCCGGCGCTTGAGATCATCGAGTCTGCCCTGCCCGATCGCGATCTCTACGGCGCGCGCATAGTCCCCGGAATCGTACAGCGCGCCTGCCGCCGTGCGGTAGGGAAATTTCTGCGCCGGGATCAGATTCCTTTTGATGACGTCAAGCGGATCGAGCTTCAATTCGACCGCGATGCGATGCATCAGCCGTTCCAGCGCCAGATAAAGCTGTGGCCCGCCGAAGCCGCGGATGAGGCTTGCCGGCATTTTGTTGGTGAGCACGACGCGGTTCCTTACCGCAATATCCCGAATGTCGTAGGCGCCGGTCACCGCGCCGTGCATGCGATAGAGCGGGCCCGGCATCGGCGCGCGCAAGAACGCGCCGTAGTCTTCGAGCTGATCGAGTCTGAGACCGAGCACGCGGCCGTCGTTGCCGACCGCGGCCTCGATCCGTGTCACCCGGTTCGGTCCGGAGCTCGCCGCGACCAGATGCTCGATCCGGTCCTCGACCCATTTCACCGGGCGGCCGGTGATCTTCGCCGCAAGCGCGATCAGCACGACATAAGGAAACACCGAGAGCTTTATGCCGAAGCTGCCGCCGGAATCCGGCGGAATGCGCAGGCGCAATTTCGGCCCGCTGACGCGCAGCGCGCGCGCCATGACTGGATGCATCGAGAACGGGCCCTGGAAATTGGCCAGCACGTCATAGCTGCCTTCGGCGGCATTGTGCTGCGCGACCACGACATAGCATTCGATCGGCGTGAAGGAGAGCCTCGGAAACGGCACCGTCATGGCGATGCGGTGGTCGGCGCGCGCAAAGGCGCCGTCGGGGTCCCCATAGCGGAAATCGCGCACCGAAATTTCGTTGGTCTTGGCCTGCGGATGCAGGAGCGGCGCCGCGCCGTCGCAGGCCGCGACGGGATCGAGCACCGCGTCGAGCGGCGCGTAATCGATGTCGATCAGCTCGGCCGCGTCTTCGGCGATATAGCGGCTTTCGGCCACCACGAGCGCGACCGGCTCGCCGACATAGCGCACGCGCTCGACTGCGAGCGAATATTGCGTCACCGGCGTCTTGATCACCGCCATGAACGGATCGGACAGCCTGCGCACATCCTCGCCGGTGATGACGGCCCACACCCCCTCATGTCCGGCCGCCTTTGCCGTATCGATGTGTACGATCTCGGCGTGCGCATGCGGCGAGCGCAGCACATGCGCGTGCAAGGTGCCGACCGGCACCGGCAGATCGTCGGCATAGCGCCCGCGGCCCGACAGCAGCGCCAGGTCCTCTTTGCGCAACACCGGCTTGCCCAGTTGTTCTCCCATGGCGATCTTCCTGCGTTCTTCTCTACATCTGCAGCGACAGGTTGTCAGCCCGCGTGGTGGTCCCTAACATCTCAGCGTCATTGCGGGGCGCGAGGGCAGCTTGCGAATCCGCAATGAAGCGCGCGGAGGAGACATGGACCAAGCGGCAAGCGCGCACGCGCATACGGCCTCCAGTGGCTCCGGCATCGGAGCGCCGGTGCGCCGGCGCGAAGATTTTCGGCTCATTCGCGGTGCCGGGCGCTACACCGCCGATGAGAACCTGCCCGGCCAGGTCCATGCGGTGATGGTGCGCTCGCCGCATGCGCATGCGCGCATCCGTTCGATTGCGATCGACGAAGCCAAAACCGTCCCCGGCGTGCTTGCGGTGCTCACCGGCGCCGATGCCATGGCCGATGGCCTAAAGCCCCTGCCGCACAAACCGTGGTCGCCGCATCCCGCCGAAAAACATCTGCGCAACTCCGATGGCACCCCGCCGTTCGAGCCGCCGCATTGCCCGCTGCCGGCCGATAAGGCGCATTTCGCCGGCGAAGCGGTTGCGATGGTGATCGCCGAAACGGTGCTCGCTGCCAAGGACGGCGCCGAGCGCGTCGTCGTCGATTACGAGGTTCTGCCCGCGGTGGTGGAGACCGCCGCCGCGGCGCGCCAGGACGCGCCGCATGTGCACGAGCCGTCACGCTCCAACATCTGTTTTGATGCCGAGATCGGCGATGCGGCGGCGACCGTGGCGGCCTTTGCGCGCGCAGCGCATGTGACGCGCTTCGAGACCTGGATCGCGCGCATCACCGGCGTGCCGATGGAGCCGCGCGGCGCGCTTGCCGCCTATGACGCGGCGACCGGGCGCTATACCGTCTATGCCGGCAATGGCGGCGCAGTGCGGCTGAAGAACGATCTCGCCGCCATTCTCAACGTGCCGCCGGAGAAAGTCCGCGTGCTGATGGCCGATGTCGGCGGCAACTTTGGCACGCGCGGCATGATCTATCCGGAGTTCGCGCTGACCGCCTGGGCCGCGCGGAAGGTCGGCCGGCCGGTGAAATGGATCATCGAACGGCACGAATCGTTTCTCAGCGACTACCAGGCGCGCGACCTCGTCGTCGAAGCCGAGCTCGCGCTCGACGACAAGGGCAAGTTTTTGGCCATGCGCGGCTCAAATCTCGGCAATCTCGGCGCGCACGCCACCAATTTTCAGATGGTGCAGAAGGGCGTGCAGATCATGTCGAGCATCTATCGCGTGCCGGCCGCCCATTTCCGCGCCCGCGCTACGCTGAGCAACACCGCCCCCACCCGCCCCTATCGCAGCGCCGGCCGGCCGGAAGTGATGTTCGTGATGGAGCGGCTGATCGATCTCGCCGCGCGCGAGCATGGCTTTGACCGCGTCGCCATCCGCCGCAACAATCTGGTGACGCAAAAGGAGCTGCCGTACAAAAATCCGTTCGGGCTGGAATACGACA
The DNA here is from genome assembly GCA_021323775.1 of Hyphomicrobiales bacterium. GTDB lineage: Bacteria > Pseudomonadota > Alphaproteobacteria > Rhizobiales > Xanthobacteraceae > JAJPKK01. Next base: position 25,585 of record JAJPKK010000284.1, on the reverse strand, counting down.
GCGGCGACTATATCGGCGTGATGAATACCGCGCTGCGACTCGGCGACTGGGATGGATTTAAGCGCCGCCGCGCCGAGGCGAAGAGGCGCGGCAAATATCGCGGCATCGGCGTTGCCAATTACGTCGACACTTCGACCGGCACGCCGCGCGAGAAGGCGGAGATTACCGTGCTGCCCGAAGGTGCGATCGATCTCGTCGTCGGCGTGCCCTCGCAAGGCCAAGGCCACGAGACGAGCTTTGCCCAGCTTGTCACCGAATTCCTCGGCGTGCCGCTCGACTGCATTCGCCTCGTCACCGGCGACACGGATCGCGTGAGTGTGGGCGGCGGCGCGCATGCCGGCCGCGGCATGCGGCTCGCCAGCATCGTGATCAAGAAATCAGCCGATCGCATCATCGAGAAAGCCGCCCGCATCGCCGAACATCTTCTGGAAACCGCAGCCGCCGACATCGAATTCAGGGACGGCCGCTTCGCCGTGAAAGGCACCAATCATGCCGCGACATTATTTGAAGTCGCGCGCGCCGCAACCGAGCGCGGCGATCTGCCGGACGACTTGCGCGGGCCTCTGCATGCCGCCTGCGACGAGACCGTCACCGAGCCGAGCTTCCCCTATGGCGCGCATGTCTGCGAGGTCGAGGTCGATCCCGACACCGGGCAGGTGCGCATCATCAGCTACGTCGCGGTCGACGATGTGGGGCGCGCCGTGAATCCGCTGATCGTGCACGGCCAGGTGCATGGCGGCATCGCCCAAGGCGCCGGCCAGGCGCTGCTCGAACACGTGCACTATGAGCCGGAGAGCGGCCAATTGCTCGCCGGCTCGTTCATGGATTACGCCATGCCGCGCGCCTCGGACTTGCCGAATTACATCACCGAGATCAGCGAAGTGCCTTCGCCCACCCATCCGCTCGGCCTGCGCCCGGCCGGCGAAGGCGGCACCGTGCCGGCGCTCGGCGTGATCATCAATGCCGTGGTCGATGCGCTGTGGGAGCTCGGCGTGCGCCACGTCGAAATGCCGGCCACGCCCGATCGGGTCTGGCGCGCCATTCAGCAGGCGCAAAGGGCGAAATGAGTTCGGGACGGACCGCTCTGCGTCAGCGCGATGGGAACGCACAAGTGCGAGACAACTGCGATATGTCGGAGATATGACACACGGCGAAATATGGTGCGGCCTCATCGCCTCGAATAGCGGGGCGAATCGGGCAAAGGATGCCGGCGCGTTGTCTTAATTCCGGCTCAAATGAGCCCGAACCTAGGCTGTCTAGGGGCCGGGTGGCGTTTTTCAGTGCGTCCTGTTGTTTATCGTATTCGTCTGGCTGCTATTGCGCTCGGCTGCGCGCTTTTGGGCGTGTCGCTGCTCGACTGGGCGCAGGCTGCGCGCGGCAAGGCAAGCGGCTATGTCTGGGTCGGCGCCGATATGGCAAGCGCGCCGGCGCTTGAAACCGCGCAAATCTGGGAAGCGTCTGCGAGCTGCACGCGCACCTATTTTGTGACCGCACTGCTCACCGCCAAGGCCAAGCTCAAGGCGCATCACGATCGGGCCCCCGAGGCGGTCCGCGCCTGGCAAAACAATCCGCGTCGCGACATGCTCGCGCCGCGTTTGGTCAGCGCCGAAGACAGCCAAGACCGACGCAGCGATGCCGATCTGGAATACGACGCGACGCTGCATGCCCGCTACGCGGAATGGTATGCGGCCGTCTTTCGCCTGAAAACCGATGAGAGCCAATGGGAGCAGCGCCTCGACAACCTTGTCGATCAACGGATCGTCCTCAGCGACGCGCCGCGCCAATATGGCCGAGACCATGCAAATGGAAAGACCAATTTCGAGCGCAGCGTGCTCTATCTGTTGGGGCTCGGCGGCTTCCCTGCCGACCTGGAATATGGGCTGCGCGAGAATTGCGTCCACGTCACGCCGATCAAGAAGATCGCGCTGCAGGTGAATTATCTCAAAGAGATCTGGCGCTGGCCGGTCGATCACGTCGCGGCGTTTTCATTTGGGCTCGAGTTGATCCTCGTCGGCGTCCTGTTTGTTCCGATTGGGCTATGGGTCCTCACCGGCAATGCCGAGAGCGCAAAGCGCCATGTCCGCCGCCAGGTCCGCCGCAAAGCCAGGCGCTTGGCGCAAGGGATCCGCAAGCTGTGCCGCAAGGGCGTCCCCGTCTTTTGGTCCGCGCTGCACAGATTGGACGCTTGGACGCGCGCCGTTGTGCGGGCGCTGATGACCTCCGGGTTAAATCCTTCCACCTTGGACTGGCTGCGTCCACGGTGACTGACTTCATCTGCGTCGCGACAACAAGTCCCCTGGAGCACGATCCGAAAAACTGGCACCCGGTCTTCCGACGCGAGCGGCGATCGATTCGGTCCGAAGCGATTGCGCTCGAGGGCGGAGAACGGCGCGCCAGAACCTAGGACACGCCGCGCCGCCCCGGGGCACGCCGGGCGTACGCGTTACTGGGAGTTTTCGAGTCGTCCGGTGTTGTCCCTTCCCCCGACGGAGGAGCCATTAATGGAACCTGCCGCTTGGGCAAAAATATGCGCATATGCTGGCGCCTTTCAGGCAAGTTATTGCAATTACGACAAAAACTTGGTCGTAAGGTGCTTTGCTCAGAGCGGATTATACCCGGGCTTTTTGTAGATCGTTTCAGGGCTGCGCAGAATGTCCTTCTTATAAACCTGCTCGGTCCAAGCGTTCGGTTCTACATCTTCGATTGCGACAGAAACGGCCTCTTCCCCGCACTTTAATGTGGTTGTGACAGCCCTGGTGATCTGCTCTGCGAGCTTCGCCTTTTGTTGCTTGGTTCGGCCCGCATAGAGCTTGACGATGACATGCGGCATTGCTCTCCCCTTCGGCCTGGAACGTGAAGCCGCAACTCATAAGATCGATTGCGCCTCTTACATGCTCCTGCAAAAGCCCATCTGCTGAAAGTCGCTTACTTGCGGCAAAATCGTCGCATCTACGAACAGGTCAGTCGGGCGGCCGCGCTTTGCGAGGCCACAGACCGCACGCCATCGAGGCCGATTCACGGCGACGCCCTATCGGTCATATCATCCGGCGCAAGGGGCCGTCGCGCCGCAATTCGGCGCGACAGATGCCGAATTGAAAGTATGCCTCACTAGCTGCCGGACAGCACTTCGCCGAACAACTTCCAAGTCGTACCATCGAACTTCTGCAACTGCATCTGCTTGATCGGATCGAAGTCGTCGGCGCTGGTGGAAAGCGTAATACCCGGCAGCAGCAGCGGCAGCCTCAGATTATGCAGGCTCGCCGCCTGCTTCATGACGTTCTCACGAGTGAGATTGTCGCCGCACATCTTGAGTACTTCGACCAGGGTCTGCGCATAGGAATAGCCGATGGCCGCCTGGACGTCGGTGACGTTGGCGGAAAGACCGTGGTTGTTCATGAAGGCAAGCCATTCTTTGTACTCCGGAGTGTCCTGCCATTGCGGATCGGTTGGATCCATAATGTAGGTGGCGGAGATAGTGCCGACGCCTTTCTCCAACCCCGCCGGCTTCATCACCGTACCGACCGAATTGCCGACCGAATTAAGGAAGTGCGTGGGTTTCCAGCCAATATCATAGACCTTGCGGACGGTCTGCGCGGCGAATTTCGGAATCGCCGCCGTCAGGAGCACATCTGCGCCGCTCGCCTGCAGCGCCACGACCTGTGAATCGATGGTCGGATCGGTGGTTTCATAAGACTGCGTCGCCACGATCATTTTGGCGGCCTTGTCGCCGAGGCCGGCGCGCAATCCATTGAGATAGTCCTTGCCGTAGTCGTCGTTCTGATAGAGCACGGCGATCTTGGCATTCGGCAGATTCTTCAGGATGTAGTTCGCATAGATGCGCGATTCGATGCCGTAGCTCGGCAGCCACATCATGGTCCAAGGAAAGTGCTTGGGATCATTCCATTGATCGGCGCCGGTGGCGACGAACAATTGCGGTACCTTGTTGTCGTTCAGATAACCGTGGATCGCCATGTTCGGCGGCGTCCCCAGCGTAGCGAACAGCAAGAACACCTGGTCTTGCTCGACCATCTGGCGCACCAGTTCCACGGTCTTGGGCGGACTGTAGCTGTCGTCGCGCGTGATGTAGTTGATTTTTCGACCGTTAATGCCTCCCCTCTCGTTGATCATGGCAAAATACGCGGCGTGGACTTTGCCATTGATTCCGTAGGATGAGGCTGGCCCGCTGTAAGGATTGGTATTGCCGATCTTGATTTCGGTATCGGTGACGCCGGGTCCATATTGGCCCGCCGCATGGAGAGAACTGGTTGCGAGCATCAGCCCAGCGGCGGCGCACAAGCCGCGTAAAAGTCTCTGCTTTGCTCTCATGACGAACCTCCCTTTGCTTTGCATCGCCGTTTTTGCAACTCTTCACCATTACTTCGGGGCGCCGCGCGCAGATCGAAATTTCCGCATGGCGTGCACGAACCAGGGCCCCAATGTCCCGACCAGCCCCCGCGGCATCAGATACATGAACAGCAGCATCGCCAGTCCGTAGATCGCCCACGGCGCCGCGTCCGAGACGTCGTTGGCGAGATTGGGCACGGACTCGATGAAAAAACCGCCGACAATCGCGCCGCCAATCGTCGCGATGCCGCCGACTGCAGAGCCTACCAGGAAAGACAGCGACAGGAACAGGCTAAAGCTTTCCGGGGCAACAAAGCCGACCACAATAGCGGCCAGTGCGCCGGCGACGCCGGTGAACAGGGTGCTGGCGCCGAACGCGAGCGTCTTGTACCGGGGGGTGTTGATGCCCATGGCGACCGCCGCGATCGGGTGATCGCGTATGGCGACAAGGGCGCGCCCGGTGCGTCCGTTGAGCAGATTGGCGGCGAGCCGCATGGCGAGCAAGAGCACCGCGAGGACAAAAAAGTACAGCCAGCGGTCGCGGTCGAGTCCAAGCCCGGGCGGCGGCAGCGGCTTGACGAGAACGATGCCCTGCTGACCACCGGTCCAGGTGTCGAAATATTTGAGCAGCTGCGGCATGGCCACCGCCATCGCCAGCGTCACCAGCGCGAGATAGGGCCCTTCGAAGCGCAGCGCCGGCAAGCCGAACAGCACGCCAAGCACGAAGCAGATCAGCCCGGCCGGCGGCAGTGTTGCCCAATAGGGCACGCCGTAGCGGTGCATGAGGATGGCGGCCGTGTAGGCGCCCGCGGCGAAGAAGCCGCCGTGACCGAGCGATATCTGCCCGTTGTAGCCGGTGAGAATGTTCAGCCCGAGCACGGCGATGGCGTAGATCATCACCTGGGTCAGGGTGAAGACGTGATAGTTGCTGAGCGCAAATGGCAGCACGACGGCGAGCGCAATTAATGCGGCGCCGGCAAGCCAGCGCCAAGGCCAGTTCCAAGGCCAGTTCCAAGGCCAGTTGCAAGGCCAGCGGACCTTGGCGGCGTTCGGCACGGACGCGCGGATCGGGGCAAGCTTTCCGGCGGCGCCGACGGGGAGGCTTTCGCTCATCGTTACACCCGCCGCACGATCGCCGTGCCAAACAGGCCATTGGGCCTGAACAGCAGCACGAGGATGATCAAAATCAGCGCTACTGTGAACTTGAGCTGGCTGGCGATGAGATAGGTGCCGACCAGATTTTCCGTCACGCCGACGATCAAGCCGCCGATGACGGCGCCCACCGGACTTGTGATCCCGCCAATCAGCGCGCCGGTAAAGGCGTAGAGCAGCACGCCGCTCATCATGTTGGGGTCGAGGAAGAGGGCCGGCGCCACCATGATGCCTGCGACCGCGCCGATTGCCGCCGCCAGGCCCCAGCCGATCGCCAGCATCCGGCCGACGTGAATACCGCACAATCGCGCCGATTCCGGATTTTGCGCGGCGGCACGCATGGCCAGTCCGGTCGTCGTGAAGCGGAAAAAGCAGAACAGCACCGCAAGCACCACCAGCGTTACCGCGATCACGCCGATGTCGCGGGTCGTCATCAGCGCACCAAACAGCGGCCGATCGGGAAACGGACTGGGGAACTCCTGCAACGTGTAACTGTAAATCCAGCCGGCGAGCGAGTTGAAGATCAGCAGGAGCCCTATGGTGACGACCACCGCGGCGAGGATCGGCGCGTTCTCGACCGGGCGGATGACAATCCGTTCGATCGCCATACCGCCGAGGAATGACACTGCCAGCGTGATCAGGAACGCGCCCCAGAACGGCAAGCCCGCGTTGACGAGAGTCCAGGCGATATAGGTGGAGAACATGGCCATTTCGCCTTGCGCGAAATTGACCAGGTTGGTGGCCCGATAAATCATCACCAGGGCGAGCGCGAGACTTGCATAGATGGCGCCGGCAGCGAGTCCCGAGAAAATTTGCTGCAGGAGCTGGTGCATCGCGGGCTCTCAATAACCGAGATAGGAACGGCGAATTTGCGGATCGTCGGCAAGTGCTTTGGCGCTGCCGGATGAGACGACGTAGCCGGTCTCGATGAGATAGGCGCGATCAGCAAATTCCAGCGCAAGGCTGGCGTTCTGCTCCACCAGGAGCACGCTCACGCGATGTTCCCGTCGTATCCGCTCGACCAGCGCGAAAATCGATTCGACGACGAGCGGCGCCAATCCGAACGACGGCTCATCGAGCAACAAGAGCTGCGGCGACATCATTAGAGCGCGGGCGATGGCGAGCATCTGCTGCTCGCCGCCGGACAAGGCGCCCGCCTGTTGCCGCCGCCGCTCGGCGAGAATGGGAAAATACGCGTACATGCGCTGCATGTTCTCATGCGGCGTGCCGGTGCAGGTGTAGGCGCCGAGCCGCAAGTTTTCCTCGACAGTCAGGCCGACAAACGTTCCTCGCCCTTCCGGCACATGGGCGATGCCTAATCGCGCGATCTGTTCGGTCGAGCGTCCGTTCAGCCGATGTTCCGAGAAGATAATTTCGCCTTCGCGTCGTACCGTGCCGCAGATCGCGCGCAGGGCGGTTGTCTTTCCCGCGCCGTTGGCGCCGAGCAGCACGGTCATGCCGCCGCGCTCGACCGCGATGTCGATGCCGTGCAGGACTTCGGATTGGCCGTAAAAAGCCTTTACCGCGCGCAGCTGCAATATCGGCGTCATCAGTGTCGCTTCCCGAGATACGCCTCAGTGACTGCCGCGTTGCCGCGCACATCATCGGGCGGCCCGTCGGCGATCACGCGGCCGAAATTGAGGACCACGACCCGATCGGAAAGGCTCATCACCAGTCCCATGTGATGCTCAACCAACAATATGCTGATCCCGAGCCTGTCGCGAACCGAGCGGATCAGAGCTCCCAGTTCAGCCACTTCCTCATGATTGAGTCCGCCGGCCGGTTCGTCGAGAAGTAGCAGCGATGGCTGAGCGGCAAGCGCACGCGCCAGTTCCACGCGCTTTTGCGCACCAAAGGCCAAGCTCTTGGCCTGGCGTGTCGCAGCGTCTTCGAGGCCGACGAACGCGAGCATTGCGCGCGCCCGCCGATCGATCTCCCGCTCCTCGCGGCGGGCCTGTGGCAGCGTTATGGCATCGCGCAAGGGTCCGTTATGGCCGCGTGGGTGGGCGCCGACCTTGACATTGTCGAGGACCGACATGGAGGCAAACAGCGCCGGGCTCTGGAAGGTTCGGCCGATGCCCATGGCCGCGATGTCGGCCGCCGCAGCGTGCCGCAGCGATTTTCCGTTGAATCGGATATCGCCCCGCTCAGGCCGATAAAGCCTGCTCAAACAATTGAAGAGTGTTGTTTTTCCCGCGCCGTTGGGTCCAATCAGGCCGACAATACGCCCTTCGCCGACAGTGAAGCTCACATCGCTAAGCGCGACAATGCCGCCAAAGCGCAGCGTGACCCCCGCAATCTCCAGCAGAGGCGCGGCCCCGCGGCTTTCCACTTCGATTGTCGGTCGCAGCGGGATCTCGGTCATTGGGATCGAGCCGCGGTCGGATCTGTCCCTGCCGGGGGCATTTTCGCGACCTCCACGGTCATTTCCTGTCTCCTCCCACACCCGGCGAACTGCAACCCCGCCGGCCCCTGGCAATTCTTAAGAGGATCAAGAGAACGAGAAAGAGGATCAAGAGAACGAGAAAACGTGACACGACGCGCATTCGCGCGTCAACGCGAGGTCGAACAGCATCTCCGGATCCCAATTCGGAGATACGACGGGTCTTATTTCAACAAGGTGCGTTGCAGCATCTCCATCAGCGCATCAGGCGCCGTGACATTCGGGCTGTGGCTGGCATCAAGCTCGTAACACGGCCAACGCTCTGCTCTGGCACGGGCAGCGAACTGGCCGAACGGGCTTTTATCGGCGTACCGCATGCACTGAACATAGGCACGCGGCAGTGTCACTTTGGCGTGAAGGCGAATTGGCTGTTCGAAGCTTCTGACCGACTGCGGCATGCGCAGTCGCGCGATCCAAGCTGAATCTTCGTCGGACGTGTCGGGAGGAATGGGATTGGGAGCGACGCGCCAACCGTCGCCGGCTTTGACGCTGTCAAGCATGCGTTGCCGATCCTGCTGCGGCAAGAAGTCGACGAGGGCCTGTCCCTCTTCCGGGACAAAGGCATCCAGATAGATGATCTGCGCGACGCGTTCACGAGCCCGGTCGGCGACGCCGGTCGCAACCATCCCACCATAGCTGTGGCCGATGAGAACGATGTCGCGCAGATCCTCGAATTTGATGACACCAACGACATCTTGAATATGGGTTTCAAGATCGTTTTCCGGACGCGCCAGGTGCGCGCGCTCACCCAATCCCGTGTAGGTCGGTGCATAGAATTGGTGCCCGCTCGCCGCCATCAGGGGCCGCATCTTTTTCCAAGCCCACGCCGCCGACCACGCGCCATGAGCAAGAACGATGGTCGCCACCGAAGACTCCTTCATTGTTGAACACCGGCATGTGTTCAACACCGGCTGCCCAACATGCAAGCATGAGCGAACGCGATGGGCCGGCCTCGAAGCAAATTCAATCAGGCGCTGACGCTGATCGCAAATGACAACCTTGCGAAAGCGCGCTCGCTCATGCGGTTGCCCTCTCGGTGCCTAACGTGGCGGAGGGTGGCACTTTGACGCACTCTGGGCTTCAAAGGAAGGCGCGCTGTAGCCCCCGCCAAGCAGGAACAAATCGCCGTCAATCACATTCTACCTTTGCCTTATCCCAAAAAGCGGTGGCTGCGATGCTGCAGGAAACGCCGCGTGCTCTTCGCGCTTTGCCGTACCTCTTCGTGCGCGACGACAATGAAAATGCGGCCTCCGAGCCGATGACGTTGATAAGCGACGTTGCGCCCGCGCCGCTTCACGCGAACCATCGCGCCGGCATCATCGCTCTCAAGGCCTGATGCCGTCCCTCGCGGCGGGATAACAGCGAGTCTCGCAATTGACCGCCTCCGCATGAGGCATGTGCTTTCAGGTTCTTGATTGCATGTCGCCGCAGCACCAGAAGGGAGAAAAAAATGTCACGCAAGCTGACGCCTCGCAAGGTCACCCGCCGCGCGCTGTTGACCGGAGCCGGCGCCGGCGCAGCCGCCGCCTTGAGCCCGTTTCCCGCGCCGGCCATCGCCCAGGCTGCGCCGTTCAAGCTCGGTCTGCTCACGGTGAAGACGGGGCCGCTCGCCGAGGGCGGCATCCAGATGGAGCAAGGCGTCGTCACCTATCTCAAAGAGAAGAACTATATGATGGGCGGGCGCAAGGTGGACCTGGTGTCGGCCGACACCGGCGGCAATCCCGCCGGCGCCAAGACCAAAGCGCAGGAGCTGGTCGAGCGCGACGGCGTCGATCTCATCCTTGGCCCGCTCGCCAGCTTCGAGCTCTATGCCATCAGCGACTACATTATTGAGCAAAAGCTGCCGACGCTCAGCCTCGCCGCGGCGCAGGATCTGACCCAGCGCAAGCCGAATCCATATCTGCTGCGCGCATCGGCGACCTCGTCGCAGGCTACGCAGCCGCTTGGCCACCATGCGGCGACCGAGATGAAACTCAAGCGCGTGGTCACCATCGTCGAGGACTTCGCCTTTGGCTACGAGCAGATGGGCGGCTTCCAAGAAGCCTTCCAGCAGGACGGCGGCTGTATCGTCGACAAATTGTGGACGCCGATCGTCACGCCCGACTACACGCCCTATATCGCGCAGATCAGCAATTGCGACGGTGTCTGCCAGGGTTTTGCCGGGTCGAATCCGCTGCGCTTCATGAAGCAGTACCACAATGCGGGGCTGCAATATCCGGTGGTCACCGGCGAGACCGGCGGTGACGACGCCTTGCTCAAGAGTTTTGGCGAGGAGGCGGTTGGGCTCATTTCGGCAAGCCCCTATACGCTGGATCTGGCTAACGAGAGCAACCAGCGCTTTGTCGATGAAATGCTCAAGAACTACGACTCGATCCCGGGCTTCTATGCCGCCGGCCTCTATGTCAATTGCGAGGTCGCCGATGCGGGGCTCAAAGCGGTGGGCGGCGATCCCAGCGACCGCTCGAAATTCATGACGGCGTTGAAGGCGGTGAATTTGACCGATACGCCGCGTGGACCGATCAAGTTCGATCATCTCGGCAATGTGGTCGGCACCATCTACATCCGGCGCCTTGGCACCGAAGGCGCCAAATATGGGCTCAAGCTCTGGAACAAGACTGTCAAGACCTACGAAAATGTCAGCCAGTTCTGGATCTGGCCGGAGAATGAATATCTCTCACGCCCGGTTTATTCGCGCAGCTATCCGCCTTTGACCAAGTGCCAGACGACGTGAGTGAAAGTCACCAAGGGGGCGAAGAAGCCTTCTGGAGGAAACCACATGAGCAAAAAGATCACGCGCCGCGGCGTGAATGCCGGCATCGGCGCCGCGCTGCTTTCGCCGGCTCTCGTTGCGACGCCCGCATTTTCGCAAAGCGGGCCGCCGATCAAGATCGGCTTTGCCATGGCGCTCACCGGTCCGCTGTCGCCCAACGGCAAGCAGGCTCTGCTCGGCGCGCAAATCTGGGAAGAACAGACCAACAAGAATGGCGGCCTGCTCGGGCGTCCGGTCAAGATCATCTACTACGACGATCAGTCCAGGCCCCAGAACGAGCCCGGCATATACACGAAGCTGCTCGACGTGGACAAATGCGACCTCGTCGTGGGCCCCTACGCGACTGCACAGGCGGCACCGGCAATGCCGGTGATCATCGAGCGGGGCAAAGTCTTCATTTCGCTGTTTGCGCTTGCGGTCAACAGCGCGTTCCACTACCCGCGCTACTTTGCCATGTTGCCGTCCGGCCCCGATACCAAGCCGGCCTTCACTGAAGGCTTCTTTCAGGTCGCCGCGGCGCAGAATCCCAAGCCCAGCACTGTCGCCATGGCTTGGGCCGACCTTGAATTCTCGCACAACGCCGCCGAGGGCGCGCGGATCAATGCCAAGAAATATGGCTTCAAATTCGTCTATGACCGCAGCTATCCGCCGTCGACGACCGATTTCACGCCGATCGTCTCGGCCATGCAGTCGAGCAATGCGGATCTCGCTCTGATTTGCTCCTACCCGCTCGATTCTGTCGGCATGGTGAGGGCCGTCAACGAGGCCGACTACACGCCGAAAATGCTCGGCGGCGGCATGGTCGGCCTGCAGACGACGTCGATCAAGCAGCAGCTGGGTCCGCTGCTTAACGGCATCGTCAACTATGAGACCTGGGTGCCGGAACCGAAGCTGCTTACGCCGGCTGTGCAGAAATTTCTCGCCGAGTACCAGGCACGGGCCCCCGCCCAAGGCGTCGATCCGCTCGGCTACTATCTGGGCACCTGGGGCTATGCCTATCTGCAGGTCCTGGCCGATGCGATCGAGGGCACCAAAAGCCTCGACGACGACAAGATCGCGAAATATCTGCACAGCCATACGATGCCGACCATCATGGGCGACATCGCCTACAATAAAGATGGTGAGTTCGTGAAGTCGCGCATGCTGCAGGTCCAGTATCACGACATCAAGGCGGGCGCCGGCCTCGATGTGTGGCGGGGCATGAGCTACCAGACCGTGCTCACTCCGCCCGACCTGAAGACTGGGGACGTGATCTGGCCCTATGCCGCGGCGAAGACCAAGGCGTAAGGTCGCCTTGCTTTACCGCTCGCGCGCCCAACACATCAGTGCAAAGGCTGCAGCGGCGGCGGCGCAGTTGGCGCGGGTTTGTGCGGGGCGACGTGCGACGGCTGCGACAGCGGCAGGGATGAGGTCTGTTGTCTGATGTCCTGCGCCGCCTGCTGGAACGCGGCAACGGCCTGTGCGGTCTGATCCTGCTTGGCGGCGAGCTGCTCCTGATTTTTGGCGAGTTGCTCGAGGCTCCTGCGCACGATCGCGAGGTCGACCGACATCGGTTTAATCTGCTCCACCACGTCCGCGAGCGTGGGGCTCGGCGCGGACGAACTCGCGGTCGCGGGCGGCAGCCACGGGCCGAGCGCGGGCGCCCATATCGTGATGATGTCCATGGCCTCGTTGCCATAGGATTGCCAGGCGAGAGTGCCGCCCGCCCCGATTGCAACGGCAACGACAAACCGGGCGACCGCGCGGAACAGCCGCTTGCCGAGGGATGGCTTCTTGCGGGCAATCGGACTGCTCTTGAAAGCCGCGTGGCGCGCGGACGCAAAGGGCGGCGGCTGCATCGGCGGCGAGTCGGGATAATAATGAGTCTCCGCCGCGGACATGCCGGTTTCTTGGCTGAACAGAAGCGGATCGGATGAATAGCGTTCGGCATCGAGATCGCGCGGCCCGGCATCGCGTTCACGCTGGTTCAACCTTTCCGACAAACGCATGGGCACCTCTTTGGCTGTCCGTCCATTTTGGCTGAGCAAGGCTGCGGCGGCGCAATCGCCCGCCCGAAACCGCCCAAGCGCTATGCAAGCCGGAACTCGGGGCCGAATTACGCAAAGCGAATGTTGAAACCATGGAAAGTGCGAGGCAGCGAGCGCTGCCCTCTCACAATTCTTCGCTTGCATGTGTCTCAATTGGCACACTCCGAATGAAGCGAAGCGCGAGCATGACGTGCCGCAAGAAGCAATGGTGATCAATGGGAAACGCCGGGGTCGCGGTCGCGGCGCGGCGCGCAGAACATTTGAAATCCGCGGCAGCACAACGGCGGATGCGTGCGGACGCCCCCCATGCGCGTTCCACCTTGATGCGAATGCTATTCCCGCGAACGCAAACAGGTGATAAGTGTTTCGAGAAGCTATTGCACGCACGCTTTGATTTGAGTCTCGAAGCTTAATGATGCTCGATCCAGTTTTGCTGTCGCGATTGCAGTGGGCTTGGGTGATTGCGTGGCACATCTTGCTGCCGGCATTCACCGTAGGGCTGGCGTCGTATATCGCCGTGCTCGAAGGTCTTTACTTCTTCACCGGCCGTGAAATCTGGTTCCGCATATCCGGCTTTTGGACCAAGATTTTTGCCGTCTCGTTCGGCATGGGCGTGGTGTCGGGCATTATCATGCCATTCCAGTTCGGCACCAACTGGAGCCGCTTCACCGATGCGACCGCCGATGTGCTGTCGCCCCTGATGGCCTATGAAGGACTGATGGCTTTTTTCCTGGAAGCGTCGTTTCTGGGCGTGCTGCTGTTTGGACGCCGGCTCGTGCCGACCTGGGCGCATTTCTTTGCCGCTCTCATGGTCGCCGCCGGAACACTGTTTTCATCGTTCTGGATCCTGGCGACAAACTCATGGATGCAGACGCCGCAAGGCTACAAGATCGTCGACGGTCGCTTTCAGCCGGTCGACTGGATCGCCATCATCTTCAATCCGTCGTTCCCCTATCGGCTGCTGCACAACGTCACGGCGTTCTATATCACGACCGCTTTCGTGGTGATGGGCGTGGGCGCCTGGCTTCTGCGTCGCGACCGCGCCGCCGCGGAAGCGCGCACGATGATGCGGATGGCGCTTGACCTGCTCATCATCATTGTGCCGCTGCAGATGTTTCTGGGCGATCAGCATGGGCTCAATACGCTCGAATACCAGCCCGCCAAGGTCGCCGCCATCGAGGGCCGCTACGATACCGTGCAGCCGACGCCGCTGACGCTGTTCGGAATTCCCGACGATGCCGCGGCAACCATGCGCGACGCGATCGAGATTCCGGATCTCGGCAGCCTCATTCTCACCCATTCGTGGACCGGCGCGATCAAAGGCCTCAAGGAATGGCCGCCGGATCAGCGACCGCCGGTGGGGCCGCCGTTCTTTGCCTTCCGCGTCATGGTCGGCATCGGCATCATCATGCTGATCGTCGTCGTTGCCGGACAGATCCTGCGGCTGCGCGGGCGCTTGTGGCAATCGATCTGGTTTCTGCGCCTGTGCCAATGGGTCGCGCCGCTCGGATTCATCGCCGTGCTGGCCGGCTGGATCACGACCGAGGTTGGGCGACAGCCGTGGACCGTATACGGCCTGCTGCGCACAGCCGATTCGGTTTCGCCGTCGCTCACCGGCGGCGACGTGATCGCCTCGCTGGCGCTCTATGTGCTGGTCTATTTGATCATGTTCCCGACCGGCATCGCCTTCATGGCCGGACTGGTACGCCGCGGGCCGCAACAGGTCGAGGCGGAAGCCGAAGCGATCGAGAGCGGCCGGCCCAATCGCCCGTTCGAGGATGCGGCGCGCGCCGGCGTCGACCGCTGAGAGGCAACTGCGATGGTGCTCGATCTCGTGCCGTTGTGGACAGTTCTGCTCGGGCTTGCGGTGTTCTACTATGTCGTGTTCGACGGTTTCGATCTCGGCGTCGGCATACTTTATGGGCTTGCGCCGGGCGATCGCGCCATTGTCATGAACGCGATCGCGCCGATCTGGGACGGTAACGAGACCTGGCTTGTATTCGGTGGGCTCGGCCTGCTGGCCGCCTTTCCGCTCGCTTTCGCGATCATCATTCCGGCGGTTTACTTTCCGATTCTGATCATGCTGCTGGCGCTGGTGTTTCGCGGCGTTGCTTTTGAATTTCGATTTAAGCATCCGGCTGTGCGAAATTTTTGGGATCGCGCATTCTGCGGCGGCTCGATTGTCGCCACTTTCGCCCAAGGTGTTGTCCTCGGCACGTTCATCCAGGGCTTTAAGGTGGACGGCAGGCAGTTCGCCGGAACTTCGTTTGATTGGGTGAGTCCGTTCGCGCTCTTTATCGGCGTGGCGCTGATCTTTGGCTATGCCCTGCTCGGCGCCGGCTGGCTGATCCTCAAGACCGAGGGCGACCTGCAGGACTGGGCGCGGCGCGCCGGCCGTGTGTGTTTGGTCGCGGTTCTGATCGCGATTCTGGCGGTCAGTATCTGGACCCCGCTCGCCAATGCCGACATCGCGCGGCGCTGGTTCACTTGGCCGAACATCGTTTTCCTGTCTCCCGTGCCGATCATCACTGCTTTGATTGCCCTCGGCGCATGGTATGCGCTGACACACCGCCAGGAGCTGACGCCGTTTCTTTGCGGCATCGGGCTGTTTCTTTTGTCGTTCATCGGCATCGCGATCAGCCTTTGGCCCATGATAGTGCCGTTTCACTACACCCTGTGGCAGGCGGCCTCCTCGCAGAGCACGCAAGCATTCCTGCTGATCGGCACGCTGTTCCTGCTGCCGATCATTCTGATGTACACGGCGTGGTCATACTGGGTCTTCCGCGGCAAGGTGCGCGCCGGGGCAGGCTATCACTAGATGCGCACTTTCAGGAGAAGCACCGCATCAACGGCACGATGCATCCCGTCGCGGCGCGAAGCATGCTTAAGGTTAAGGGTATGGAGCGCACCGACACGCCGCCGCGACGCAGTTGCGCGGCAATGCGCCGACAAAGCCCTCATGCCGGACGTATATTGAGGCGATCGAACCGTGCTTTCTGCTCGTCGTCCAGCGAGTCATAGAACCTCACCAGCGCGGGCTCCACCGTGTTGATCGCCTGCAGCATGGAATTGAGGCGATCTTCCATCGCGGCCAGGCGCCCAGTCGGCGTCAGGGTCCGACCCGGCTGGCAGCTTCCCTTGAGAATGTCTGCCGCTTGCGCCGACGCGGCATCGAGATCCTTCAGCGCACGGTCCTGACGCGCGCTCAGTTGCAGCGAATGCTCCAGCCGGCCAACCGGGAGGCCCGTGCCGCGGCCGGCCGCCCGCGCGCACAACCCGCCGACATCGATCTCGTGGCCGGCTGCGTTGATATCTTCGTCGAGCGCATTGAACCGTTCCTTCTGCTCGTCGCTCAGAGCGCTGTAGAACGCATCGAGCGCCGGCCGGACCACTTGCACAGCCTGCAGCATCGCCTCGACTCTGTGGCGCATGGCGGCGACCCGGCCCGTCGGCGTGCTCGGCAGTTCGTTCGGGCAGGCCGCCTGGAGAATGCTCACCGCCCTCGCGGTCGCCGCCTTTAGATCGTCGAGCAAAGACCGCTGGTGCTGATCGGGACTGACCTGCTGCGCGATGCGCTCGATCGGAAAGTCTGTCAATCCTTGCGCTTGACCGGAGCAAATTTGCGAGCCGCCCGGCAAGGCAGCCGATGGCGGCGAGACTCCCGTCGCTGAGGGGTAACGCGAGATTTCCGTCGCAGCGGCGTAAGCTGCGCTCGATGCCTGCCCGCCGGCATAGGCATAGGTGTCTTCGGGCGCATAATATTCGGGCGCGTAGGCGCCATAGATGCCCTCGAACACATCGTCGAACGCATAGGGCCAGAACGTGTCGTAGGCATAGGGCCAGAAAATGTAGTCAATACAGTCAGCATAGGCGTACGGCCAGAATACGGGCCCGACGAAGCCGAGCACGAAGCCGACGACGGGATGATGGTGATGGTGTCGCCAACCCCAATCGTGCCCCCAATTGGACTGCGCAAAATTGCCGCGAAAGGTCGACTGCGACAAAGCGCGCGCGGCGGGATCGTGCGACGATCGACTTGCGAGCGTCGTGTTGCGCAAGATCGGCGAGCCACCGGTGTAATGCATCTGCAGGTGCTTCATTTGCGGCGTGTTGAGCGTGAGTTCGCGTGCCCGATTGGCGGTCGCCTGATTGGCCATCGCGCCGGCGGCAGGAGTCGTCACCCGCCTGGCAGCCGAGGTCGCCGGAACGTTACGGCTGAGCCGCGGCGCGAGATTATGCGGCGCAGGATTGTGCCGCGCGAGTTCGCTCGGGCCGCGCGGCGCCAGGTTGTGCCGGGCGAGCCTGCTCGCTGCGCCCGGCGCAATGTGCCGCGCAGCAGCGACGCTCGGCCGGGGAGCGGAGATGTGATGCGCGGCAAATCGATTCGGTGCTGCCAGCCGCGCAGCATTGCGCGCTGCCGAAAAGTTGTGTGGCGCAATGTGCGGCGCGGCATAATGGGACGGCGCTGCAAAGTGCGGCGTCGCCGCGAAATGCGGCGCCGTCACATGCGGCGCCGTCACATGCGGAGCGGCAAAGCTCGCGCGCGGCGCGCTTGGCGCGGCAAAATGCGGAGCCGGCGCGGCGACGTGCGGCGCAGCGGCGAAGCCGCCATGGGGAACTGCGGCAAAACCGCCGCCGCCGTGCGGAACTGCGGCGACACCGCCGCCTCCACCACCGCCGAAGCGCGGGTGCTGCGCGCTCGCGCCGGTGACAAGCGCGCTGGTCGTAAGCGCCGTGGATGTGAGCAGGATGAGCAGGAGCGAACGCGGCTTGGGACGCATGGCCGTCGACCTATCCGTCGGCCCCCGCACCTAGGAACGCACATCTGAAAGAAGAGTTTCAATGATGTGCTGTCGCTTGACGGGACGTTACCATTTTGCGCGTAAGCTTTGACCGCCGCCAGCCACGGCAAGATTTATCGGCGAGATTCATCGCAACGCGCCGCGGCCGTCATCATGACATGGCCGTCATCATGACATGGCCGTCATCATGACATGGCCGTCATCATGACATGGCGGTCATCTTGGTCTAACGGTCATCATGGTCTAGCGACGAGCCCCAGTCACAGCGCGCCGCGCGCTTGAAGCTTGCGCCGTCGCGACGCGAGAACAGCGTTTCGCCGGCCGACCCGTCGGGTCGGCACAGTTTCAGCGTGACGCGGCCGCGGCCTTTGCGCGGCCTGGCAATGACGCGCGGGTTTGCACGCGCTCCCGGCACGCGCGAGACCGCGACATAGCTGAACTTCTCGTCCTCCCAAGGTACCTCGCCTCCCTTGGTCTGTCGGTGCAGGCGCGAGCGTGCGATGCGCTGCGCAAAGTGGCACCAGTCGGGCGGCTGCAGCGGGCAGGCTTGCGCATGCGGACAGGGCGCGATCACCTGCGCGCCGCTAGCAATGAGCTGCCGCCGCGCCGCGAGGATGCCTTGCCAACCGGCCGGTGTCCCCGGCTCGATGATGACAAGCGTCTCGGCAGTCGCCCGCCAGAGCCGCTGCACAATCGACTGCCGCGCATTTTCAGCAAGTTCGTTCAGCACATAGGCCGCAGCGACGAGATCGCGCGGCGCCCAATCATCAACTGTGTCGGCAGCGACGTCGGCAATGCGCCAGCTGGCCTGCGGTAGCTGCGCCTGCGCGGCGAGCTCCTCGCCGCATGTGCGAAAGATCGGGTTTGCCTCGATCAGCAGGGCATTGGCGAGGTTGGGCCAGCAGTCGGCAGCCGCCCACAGCACGGTGCCGGGTCCCGCGCCAATATCGAGCAGCGCCTTCGGCGCAAAATCCGGCCGCGCCGCGGCGACAGCGGCAAAGCTCGCGCGCACCGCCGCATAGGTCGCCGGCAGCCGTGTCGCGAGATAAGCGAACGCCTCGCGCTCGCTTGCGACGCGACGCTTGCCGTCATCGCGTTCCTCACGATAGCGCTGCGACAGCGCCGCCCACGCCGCAGCGAGCTCCGCAAGCGGAACGCCGCTCAGCACACGGTCGACGGCACGGCGCAACGACTTCGGCAACTCCATCGCTCAGCCTCGTGATCGGCCGCAGCCCCTTACAACTCCACAATGTTGCGACACGCCGACGACGAGCTTACAAAGCCGTTTGATTAAGCCACAGTTGGGGGGCGCATCTCAAGCGATGAGCGTCTCGCGCGCGAGGCTGCCGTTCTGATTTCGCGCGATCTTGCAGGCAACCGGTGGCCGCGCGGCCGGCCCGCGGCGGCGGCATGGTATTGGGGTCCGGAATGCTTAGAACGACATCTTCAATGGCGGCATGGCTCGTGATCGCGGCTCTGGCAGCGGCAACGGCGCCGGCCGCCATGCCCGGCCGCGCTGTCGCGCAAAGCGGCCTTGCACAAGCCGCGCCACCGCAGAGCGCACAGCATGTCGCACAGGACAACGCGATCCGCCCGCAGCAGCCGGCGCGCAAATCGCCGCAAGCGCAGGGTCCGGTGAAGGTCTATTTGCTGCGCGGCTTCCTCAACGTCTTCTCGCTCGGCATGGACGACCTCGCCGCCAAGCTTCAGGCCGACGGCATTTCGGCAACCGTGATGAACCATGCGGATGCCGATTTCGCCGCCAGCCGAATCGTGACCACCTTCAATGCCGGTGACCACGGCCCGATCGTGCTGATCGGTCATTCGCTCGGCGCCGACGCCATCGTCGACTTGGCGAATGCGCTGGCGCGCTACAATATTCCGATCGCGCTTCTGGTTCTTTTCGATGGCACCGAAGCGCATCAGATTCCGGCGAACGTCGCCACCGCGATCAATTACACCAAACATTTCATGATCGCGCCGGCGCCGGGCTCCCGCGGTGTCGTTTCAAATGTGGATCTGAGCGCTGATCCCGGCATCGATCACCTCAACATCGATACCATGCCGTCGCTGCAGGCGCAGACCGTGAATGACGTCCTGCAGGCGGCTTTCCCTCCGGCACAGCGCGAGCCGGTATCGCGCCGGCAGTGAGACGCCAGGATGTTTCTCCGTAGACGCAGCATGGCGGTTGGTGCGTCTTCGCGCGCCGCGAGGGTCCACCGCTGATCCGGGGCCAAGCGCGCTCAGGACGGAGAGGAAGTCGGCGACCTTCCGCTCGCTGTCGACGATCTCGACTACGACGCACAGGGCGACGAGCAGCTCGCACCAGGCCTCAGGTTTTTGCAGCATCGGTGACTACAGGTTGGGAGCCCGCCGCGGGCTGTGCAAATGTCGGCGGACGCAGGCGATTGAGCGATCTGAGCGTCGGCCGCTCAAAGAGCAAGAACATCGCCGCGCCGGCGAGGTTCACAACAACAAAGCCGAACACGAGGAGTGCAGTCGTTGCCCAAACGACGTGAGCCGGCAAAAAGACCGCCTGCACGGCGCGTCCGAGGGCCGACAGCACCATGAAATGGAACAAATAGGTGCTGTACGACCAGTCGCCCAGCGCGACCAGCAGAGCCGGCGCAGGCCGCCGCGTTTCGCGCTCGTAACTAATGACGGCATACAGAATAAGTGCGATCGGCGGGCCAAACATCGCAACGCGGCGCATCTGCCAATCGGCGAATATCGCGTCGTCGTGCGCAAAAAAGTGGAAATGCAGGACAATCGAAAGCGCAAGTGCCGCTCCGCCGATGACGCCGAGCGTGCGGCCGTTCGGCGGCCGCCACTTCAGGCACAATACGCCGACGATAAGTCCCATCATGAACTCGAAAGTGAGCGGACTGGTCGCCACGGCAAGGATCGGCGAAGCATCGAGCAATTCAGCCGGGATCAACAGGCTGGCCACGATGACTGTTGCGCTCCATCCGATTACGCCGGTCACAATGGGAATGCGAAGCGCTAGCAGGATGGCGAAGACCAAATAAAAATAAACCTCATGCACAAGCGTCCAGCCCACGCTGACGATCGGCTGATTTGGCACCGCAGGCACCAGCAGAAACGAACGCCACCACGAAAGCTTGTCAATGGGCTCGTGGACCAGGCCCGGAACCGCAAAGAACGCGCCGAGCATAAGCAGCGTTGCCAGCCAATAGGTCGGATAAATCCGGGTCGCGCGACGCCAGAGAAATTGCAGCGGGCCCACGTCGCGTCCCGCTATCGCCGCCATGACGAAACCGGAAAGCACAAAGAACACGTCTACGCCGAGGTCCGCGTAGCGGACAAAGATCGGCAACCGCGTCCCGCCATATCTCTGTTCGAACTCCCACAGATGCTGCAAAACGACGAGGTTTGCAGCGAGCCCGCGGACAACCTGTAACCAAAGCAGTTTCACCCTGCCCCCCGGCCGAACATCCGCCCCAAATCTATCATGATGCATATTTCTGCGGCACAACAAACTTTCGACAAGCGACGATCGGAAAGAACGAGGCTGCTTCGCTGCCTAAGCCGCGCCGCCGTCCACGGCTTGGGTGGCCGTGAGCGAATTGGCGCCGCAGCCTGCTGCTTTCTGCGCCGCCGTCTTCTTCCTGGTAAACGCAACTTACATTTGTTTGATTCGTGAGCTTATTGACCGCGCACCAGTCAAAGAGGTCTCGCCGAGGGAGCGCAGAGTCATGCGTGTCCGATCGGTCGCGACTTTATTCGTCTTCGGCGCCGCTGCGCGCGTTGCCCTGAAATATCCACTCGTCGGGCTCGGAATGTGTATTTGCTGTCTGATCGTTCACCTGAAACCCGAGGCGCCAGGAAGCCAGAAGCAAGCCTAACCCGAGGGAGCCGACGAGATCCCGGCTCCGTCGTTAAGGCGGAACCTCCCCCGACAGCACCTGCCGGATGCGGGTGCCGACTTCGGCCCGCGCGCCTTCGCCCATGTCGGCCGGCAGAAAACTCCTTCCAGGTCGTGGCGATGTTAAGATCGATGCTGCGGATCTGCGGCATCTGCGCTTTCACAATGGTATAGGCCGGCTCCCGGCGGCGCGCGCGCATTGAGCACCCGTGCCGGCCGCGACCAAGAGCGCCGCCGCCGCGATCGCCGTTTTCCTCATGTCTCCTCCCGCGAGGCCGCCGGCGATTTCGTGGCCCGGCAGCGTTCGTGCTACAATCGACCGGCATGGTGCTCAATAGGCCCGTCCCGTTCAAGCCGCAGGCGGAAGCTTCCGCCGACGCTGCCGGCGAATTGCCTCGGCCACAGGGAGCCGGCCTACCGGTGCCGTCCGCCGATCTTGCGACCCGCGACTTCAAGCGAATCCTGCTGATCAAACTGTCGGCCGTCGGCGATGTCGTGCAGACGATCCCGCTGCTGAATGCGCTGCGGCGGCGTTATCCCGATGCCCGCCTCGATTGGCTGGTCACGCCGGCGATCGCCGAACTGCTGGCGCAGCATCCGGCGATCTCGAGCCTCATCGAATTCCCGCGCGAGCAATGGTCGGCGCCATTCTCGACGCTGTTGCGGCCGGCGCTCTTCCTCGCCGCGGCGCGGCTGATCGCGAAGCTGCGCGCCGCCGAATATGACCTCGTGCTCGATCTGCAGGGCCAGCTGCGCACCGCCGTGCTCGCCTTTGCCACCGGCGCGCCGGTGCGAATCGGCTTCGATCGGCCGCGCGCCGCATTGTGGAACGCCTCGCCGCGAAAAATCCCTGCCGAGGCGAAGCGGCATGCCTGGCAGGGCGCACGCGAAGGCAGTTTTCTGGCCTATACCGATCACATCGTGCTGCCGACGCTCGATCTGCATCCGGTCGAGCGCTATCTGCGCGCCGCGCAGATGCTCGGCATCGAAGGCGGCGCCGCCGATTTTTCCTTTCCCATTCCGCCGGAGGCGGCGACGCGCATCGACGCGCTGCTCGATTATTACAATCTCGCCAAGGCAAAGCTTCTGGTCATCGCGCCGGGCAGCAATTGGGACACCAAGCAGTGGCGCAGCGACGCCTTTGCCGAGGTCGCACGGCATTTCCTGCAAAAAAAGTTCGGTGTGATCCTGATCGGATCGCAGGGCGAGCGCGCCTTGTGCGAACAGGTGGCGGCCCTCGCGCCGGGCGCGATCGACCTTGCCGGCGAGACCACGCTGCCCGAGCTTGCCGCGCTGCTCCGCCGCGCGAACCTCTGCGTCAGCAACGATTCCGGGCCGATGCACATGGCGGCGGCGCTGGAGCGGCCGGTCATCGGCATTTTCGGCCCCACCGATCCGGTCTGGGCCGGGCCTTACCGCCGCGCCGACGCCGTTTTGCGCGCCGAAGTGCCCTGCGCGCCGTGCTATCTGCGCCAATTGAGCCGCTGCCCGCACGGTCATGTCTGCATGAAGGATGTGGCGCCGCGCGCGGTCATCGAGCGCGCCGAACAGATTCTGGCAGCGCAATCGGCGCGGCCGAAAGCGCCCCTGCCGCAGCCCGGCCGGCGGTAGGGCCGCCACCGCGTTTCCCGGGCGCAGCGCAGCACGGAGCCGTAAGCGCGTTCACGCGCGTCTTCGACGCGCTATGGCGGAGTGGTGCGCTGCAGACCCGGATCGTCACGAGCTCGGAGTCGCTACGCCGAGATTGTGAAGGCCCCGGATCAGCGGTGCACCACTTCGTGCTGCACCGCGTCCGGAGGAACAGCCTTGGCTTAAGGCGCCGGTCAACGCTGTTGCCGCAGCGAGCTGTGGGGGCGACAAAACTCAATTCCAATACGGCGGATAGCCGGAATTCTTCTGCTCCGCCTCCAGAAGCCGCAGCATCGCCGGCCATTCGAGCACGCCATAGGGCCGCCGCGTGCCCGGCTGATAGAGATGCGCGGTATGCGCCAAAACATTCTCGCCGGGCATAGTCAGTTCGGTGCGCGCCGCCATCGCATCGACCTGCGCGCGGCACGACAGTTCGAGTTGACACATGGTGTTGAACGCCTGCTGGATGGTGGCGCCGCAGGTCAGGAGGCCGTGATTGCGCATGATCATCGCGTCATGCGGGCCGAGATCGGCGACAATGCGCTGGCGCTCGTCGAGATCGATCGCCGGCCCCTCATAGTCGTGATAGCCGATATGGCCGACGAAGCGGATCGAAGTCTGCGACAGCGGCAACAGCCCGCATTTCATCGCCGATACCGCCATGCCGGCGCGGGTGTGGGTGTGCAGCACGCAGGCGACATCCGGTCGCGCCTTGTGGATCGCGCCATGGATCACATAGCCGGAGACATTGATGCCATAGTCCGTGTCGGGTTTGGCAATGATATTGCCCTCGACGTCGATCTTGACCAGGCTCGAGGCGGTGATCTCCTTGTAGAGCAGGCCGTAGAGATTGATCAGCAGATGCTCGGTGCCGGGAATGCGTGCGGTGATGTGGTTGTAGATGAGATCGGTCATGCCGTAGGCGTCGACCAGGCGATAGCAGGCGGCGAGATCGAGGCGCGTCTTCCATTCCTGCTCCGACACTTCGTTCCTGATGCACTTGAAATCGGTCGAATAATTCACGGCCCTGCTCCCTTTTGATTGAAGCATAACGCCCCGAATGCGCCGTGTCAGGAGGACACAGGTGATGCCCTCGCGTCGCCCTGCGGCGCGCGCCAAGCCACGCCTCGAAGGGTGCCGCCCGAGCGCTCGCGCAGCAATCGCTCGGGCCGCGCTCAGGCGTGGGCGCCTCGGCATGACGACTCTTGGTTTTTGTGAGATATCGGACGAATATCCCCCACGTCAGAGCAAGTTGACAAGATGCCGGGCCAAATTCTACGCAATCGTGCCAAGGAGAAGCTTGCGCGCGGCGAGGTGGTCGCCTCGATGATTGTGCGCCTTGTCCGCGGCATCGAGATCGCGCGCATTGCCGCGAGTGCCGGTTTCGACAGCCTCTATGTCGACATGGAGCACGCCAGCTTCTCGCTCGACACGACGGGCCAGATTTGCATGGCGGCGCTCGCCGCCGGCATCACGCCGCTCGTGCGCGTGCCGGGCGCCGGCGAAGTCTCGCGCGTGCTCGACGCCGGCGCGCTCGGCGTCATCGCCCCGCATATACGCTCGGCTGACGAGGCGCGCGCCTATGTGCGCGCGGCCAAATTTCCGCCGCTCGGCGAGCGCTCGGCGGCGGGTCCCCTGCCCCATCTGCACTATCGCACCTTCCCGGCCGCGCAGGCCGACGCCGCGATGAATGCCGCGACCATGCTGGTCGTACAGTTCGAGAGCCAAGACGCGCTCGCGCGAGCCGAGCAGATCGTCGCGGTCGAGGGCGTCGACATGGTGCTGATCGGCTCCAACGATTTTCTCGCCGACTGCGGCCTCACCGGCCAATACGATCATCCCCGCCTGCGCGAGGCTTATGCGCGCGCCATCGACGTTTGCCGCCGCCACAACAAACATGTCGGCGTCGGCGGGCTGTCCTTGCGCCCCGATCTCGCGGCGCAATTCGTCAAAATGGGCGCCCGCTACGTCTCGACCGGCACGGATCTGAGCTTTCTGCTCTCAGCCTGCACCGCGAAAGCGCAGGAGGTGCACGCGATGGCGACCTAACTGCATTCTGCGGACGTGGTGCAGCGCGCAGCGAAGCGGAGCGGTGCACCGCTGATCCGGGGTCTTCGCAAGCGGCGCGCGTGCCACGAGCGCGGAGCCTGTGACGGTCCCGGGTCGGCAGCGCACCAATGCGCATTCGCTGCGTGCTGCGCCGGCCCGAAAAACAATCCAATGACGTTCCCCGGATGCGGTGCAGCACGAAGTGGTGCACCGCTGATCCGGGGTCTTCCCAAGCTCAGCTCCTGAAATATTCGAGCCTGTGACGGTCCCGGGTCGGCAGCGCACCGCTCCACTGCGCTGCGCGCTGCGCTGCGCCCGGGAAACGCAAGTTGTCCCTATTTCGGCGACATCCCCCTTGACATCTGTCCTCGTTTCAGTTACATACGCCGCAGCCCGCTCACGGAAGGGACGCTTTCGCGAGGCGTTCGTGAAGGTGGAGCGGGTGCGGTGCCCGCGCGCGGTCTCGCAAGCCGCTCCCGGGCG
>JAJPKK010000047.1 GCA_021323775.1 Hyphomicrobiales bacterium | reverse complement strand
CGATCGATCGAATGCTCTGGTGCGCCGCCATATCCGGCTACCCGTCATCGCCGGATGAGCGCGGAACTCGTTACAAGCCGGAAAAAATGAGATAAGCTGCGTATTCTGCGCGCTTGGGGATAGCGGGCGCATGCGGAGGCCGACATGGGAGCAGCTACCCGCCTGTTTGGTATTATTGCCGCGATCGGAGTTCTGTTCGGCTCGCCGGCGCGCGCCGCCGAGGAGGTCGACCTCCTCCTCGTCCTCTCCTCCGATGTGTCGCGCAGCGTCGATGCGCCGAAGTTCAAGCTTCAACGCGACGGCTATGCATCCGCCATCGTCAATCCCCGCGTCATCCAGGCGATCCGCTCCGGATCGCTGGGCAAAATTGGCGTCAGTTTCGTGGAATGGTCGGGCGTCGGAGCGCAAAGGATCGTCATCGACTGGACCATCATTCGTGACGAGGCCACCGCGAAGGACTTTTCCGCGCAGATCATCGAGGCGCCGCGCGCCTTCGCGGACCGAACCTCCATCAGCGGCGGCATCGATTTTGCCATGGCGCAGCTCGCGCGAGCGCCGTTCCAGTCGAGCCGCCGCACCATCGATGTGTCCGGCGACGGCACCAACAATTCGGGCCGCGACGTTGCCGATGCGCGCGATGAGGCCGTCGCGAAGGGCGTCACCATCAATGGTCTCGTCATCCTGAGCGAGCGCCCGATGTCGTGGAACGCCGACCACACCAATCCGCCCGGCGGCCTCGACAGCTATTACCGCAACAACGTGATCGGCGGCCCGGGCGCCTTCGTGATGGTGGCGGAAAATTTCAACTCGTTCGGCCAGGCGATTCTCAACAAGCTGATCGCCGAAATCGCATCCGTCCAGGAGACGAAGCACGCCGAATTGCGCTAGGGAGCGCGGGCGCCTTGCGCGCTCTCTGACAAGCGGACAGACCGAAGTCCATGAAATCGATCCGATCAGGCAGGGTGGGCAACGGCGCCTGCGAAGGCCTGCCCAGGTTTCTCTGGCGTGTCGCGCCTCTGCCCGCCCTGCAGTTCTAAGCATCGAACAAACAAAGAGCGGGCGGGACGCCCGCTCTCCGCCGGGTCCAAAGTCACCGCATACCCAAGAATCCACGAAATCATTGGAGGGAAGAGGACATGAGCAAAAAGAGTTTGTATCTGAGCGCGGCGGCAATTGCCGCGATGGGAGCCTTTGCTGCGCTGCCCGCGCCGCTCGCGGCTCAGGAACTGAGCGCCGCCAGCATCGGCGACAGCGACCTCGGCGGCGTCGTGCGCTCCCCGAACGGTCCGGAAGCCGGCGTCTGGGTGATTGCCGAGACCAACGACCTGCCGACCAAGATGGTCAAGATCGTCGTCACCGACGATCAGGGCCGCTACGTGATGCCGGATCTTCCGAAGGCGAACTACACCGTATGGGTGCGCGGCTACGGCTTGATCGACTCGCCCAAGATTACGACCGCGCCCGGCAAAATCGTCAACCTCACTGCGGTTCCGGCGCCGAACGAAGCTGCGGCGGCCGAATATTATCCGCCGGTCTACTGGCTTTCGATGGCGAAAATGCCGGACAAGAGCGAGTTTCCCGGCACCGGGCATGACGGCAACGGCATCAACCCCAACATCAAGTCCCAGGCCCAGTTCCTGCGCGAGTTCAAGACCGACGGCTGCTTCCACTGTCACGCCATCGGCACCAAGGCGACCCGCACCCTGTCGCCCCTGTTGGGCGACTTCAAGTCCAGCGAGGATGCGTGGCTGCGGCGAATTCAATCCGGGCCGGCCAGCAAGGACATGGTCGAGACCATCGAACGGTTCGGCACGTTCCGCGGCGTGAAGATCCTCGGCGATTGGACCGACCGGATCGCCGCCGGAGAACTGCCGGCCGCCAAGCCGCCGCGCCCGCAGGGCCTGGAGCGCAATGTCGTCATCACGGTGTGGGAGTGGGCGAACCCCAAGGCCTACCTCCACGACGAGGTCGCCACCGATAAGCGCAATCCCACCGTCAACGCCTACGGCGCGCTCTACGGGGCGACCGAGAACAGCACCGATTTCGTGCCGATCTTCGATCCCGTCAAGAACGCGGCTACGACGGTGAAAATGCCGGTCCGCGATCCGAAGACCCCGTCGGCGGCTGCAAACCCGATCATGGCGCCCTCGATTTACTGGGGCGAAGAAAAGATCTGGCAGGCGCAGACCATCCCGCACAGCCTGATGCTGGATGAGAAGGCGCGCGTCTGGTACGCGGCGAGGATCCGCCCGGCGGCCAACCCCGATTTCTGCAAGGCCGGGTCGGACCATCCTTCCGCAAAGGCGTTCCCGATCAACGCATCGAACCGCCACGTCGTCATGCTCGACCCGGCGACCAAAGACTTCAAAACGGTCAGCACCTGCTTCCCAACCCATCATGTGCAGTTCGGCTTTGACGCCAACCGCACGCTGTGGGCGAGCTCCGGCGGCATCGGCGCCGAGGTTCTCGGCTGGGTCAATACCAAGATGCTGGACGAGACCGGCGACGAGGTGAAGTCGCAGGGCTGGACGCCGTTCGTCCTCGACACCAACGGCAACGGCAAGCGCGATGATTATGTGCAGCCGAACCAGCCCGTCGATCCGGCCAAGGACAAGCGCATCCGCGTCGGCTTCTATGCGGTTGCGCCGTCGCCGGCCGACGGCACGATCTGGGGCACCGTGACCGGCTATCCCGGCTCCGTCGTGCGGGTCGATCCCGGCCCGAACCCGTCCGAGACCGCGCTCGCGGAAATCTACGAAGTGCCGCTGCCGGGCTTCTCGCCGCGCGGCGGCGACATCGACAGTCAGGGCGTGATGTGGGCCGCGCTCGCCAGCGGACATCTCGGCTCCTTCGACCGCCGCAAATGCAAAGGCCCGCTCAACGGTCCGAATGCGACCGGCAAGCACTGCCCCGAGGGCTGGACGCTCTATCCGCTCCCCGGCCCGCAGCTTGGCGGCGTCGCCGAAAACGGCAGCGGCGAGACGCCCTACTATGCCTGGGTCGACCAGCACAACACGCTTGGCCTCGGCAAGGATGTGCCCATCGCCACCGGTAACCAGAACGACTCGCTGATCGCGCTCGTCGACGGCAAGATGGTCAACATGGTCGTGCCCTATCCGATGGGCTTCTGGGCCAAGGGCCTCGATGGCCGCATCGACGACCCCAACGCCGGCTGGAAGGGCCGCGGCGTGTGGTCGAACACCGGCAACCGCACCCCCTTCCACATCGAGGGCGGCAAGGAGAACTCGCCCAAGGTGGTGCACTTCCAGATGCGGCCCGATCCGCTGGCGAGGTGAGGGGGGCGGGAAATTGCAGGCGTTCGATGAAATCGAACCACCTCTCAGCGTCATGCCCGCGCTTGTCGCGGGCATCCACGTCTTTCTTACCCACACTCAGCTAGAAAGACGTAAATGGCCGGGACAAGCCCGGCCATGACTCCGAATAAATTGATAAGCCCGCTCGCAGTAGTAGGCCACAAGCTAACAAGTTCGACGATTCAAGATCTCATTGCGACTCCAATGGCATCAAGGCGATTAAAAATCGCGCCAGCGATTCCATCGGCTGCTCGGTCGTCGATCGTCGCTCTAGGCGGCCAGACAATAAACTTTTCTCTGATAGGCCAGATTTGAACGACGTGGGTTCCCCTGGGCTCGAAACTACCGAGGATTTCCGGGAATGGGCAGCTAAAGGTATGTAGATAGAGGTTACCAAAGGTAAGCGTCGTTATCTGCGTATTTGGCCGGGGAAGACCTCCTGGACCGATGGTCCAGGGATAAGGCGTCTCATGTTCGGAGATGAGTAGCGAATTGTGAACCCAATAGGCGGGCCATTTTCTACGGCGAAAATTGCCGATCCAAATGCGGAGTCGTTTGGGTGCTTCCTTACGGAGGAATAAATGCCGCCTGTCGACAACTAATGAGGTGGCATTCCCAGCTGTGAAGTACTCAGCGCAGATGACGGTCATTGCCGCCCACGCCGCAATAAGTTTCTGTTTTGATTCGTTGAGTGTTGTTCGTTCCCCGTTCATGAGAGGCAAGACAAGCGGCTTTGCCTCATTTTGAAGGACACTCATCCAACCATTATTACAAGTGGCACAGACGATTTTCACACGTCTGCTCTTGGGATCACCGGAAAGCTTCCTGACGCTGCCGTGGAGACGACGGTCCCTTTCTAGAATACTTCGCATGATCGAATAATCAGGTTGTGTCGATGGCAGATATCGTCTGCTCCAAATAGGCCAGACGTCCTCTTTCGTCACAGGCGTACCGCCACAGAAGACGCAAAGTCGCTGCGGATTTGGCATGGTAGGACGCATGAATTCTACGCAAACAGAAGATCACTGTCGGCGCAGAGGTAGCTTACCGATTGGAGCTGTTCAAGCAGTTAAGGGGCCAGGGCGCGGGCTGCTGGCGAAGCAACAGACACCTCAAAGCGCAAGGAAAAAAGCAAGAAATAGCCGGCTTGCGTGGGAAGCTGGGAAAACTCGCGCCGGGGGATGCATGGCTGCGCAATTTCGGGCATGGTTTTTGTGATTCGGGATGTGAAACTTGCGAGAAAATCATGTCTTGGCGTCAACCCGATCTGTTTCTAGGCGACGAGCAGGCTGACCTGTTCGACGAGGACAGGCCCACGCCCGTGTTTCGCGCCGATCCGGACAAGGTCCGGCGGGAACTCCACAAGATGCTGGCCGAGGCGCGGGCGGCGCAGACGATGCCTTGGGATGCCAAGGATTTGTTGCTCTACCGCACCATTTTCCCGCAGATGACGAACTGGCTCCCGCCTGAGGAAGCCGCGCAGCTATGCCGCGAATTCGAGGCGGAACTGGTGCGCCTCGAAGCGGCCTGAGCCTGTCTCAAGCTCCCCCGCGTAAATCCGGTGCGGCCGTATGCCCTGCCGCATGCTTGCGCGCGGCAACTCGATCACCAGTCCTGCGGCAGCTCCTGATATGCGACGCGGTCCATGACTCCATCGGCAAGAGCAGTCCGGTAGATCGTTTCTGCGAAGCGGCGATCGTCGATCAGCACCGTTAGCTCGACGTCGAGCAGGCGGCGCGGCAGCTCTGCGGACAGGTCCACGATGAGTTCAAAATCGAACGGCGCCAGAACGCCGGCGGTCATCGAAAATCGATCGGGCGTAATGAGTCTCGTGGCCAACATTGCACCCTCGGGCATGGACGCTTCGAGGCCCATGTCGACAAGCCAGACCTGATTGCCGCGGATGAGATCGATGGCAATCAGTCCCGCTGCTTCATGACGCCGCTCCATGACGAGAACCGCGAAGCGCGCGGCGCGCATCGCCTCGAGGACAAGCGCTTCATCGGAGCCCGCCGCAAGGCCGGCCGACCTGGCGTAGCGGTCGACGGCGCGCGAGCGTCCCGCGGGGGCCGTGTAGATGACGAGATCGTTGACGTAGTTCAACTCGTCGATGTCGTCGAGGATGAGCGTCTTTCCCAGCGCCAGACCCAGGCGACGGGCCTGACTCACGAACGCGTCGCCCGATACGCGGTCGAGGATCTTGTGGTGAAGTTGCAGACTGATTTCCCGCAGCCGGCGGTATCGGGCAAGCACCCGGTCGCGAGGGCTCGACGAGTCGATCTCGGTCGCGAGGGCATTGTCTCTGCGCAGCGCGAATGCCATGGGACGCTCCAGATCCGTCAGGGCGCAGCTGCGTCAGCAGGCGCCATCCATACGCTGCTTAGTCCGATCAGGTGATTCGGGAAACGGCGCAGTGCTCCGTCCACAGGCGGCATTGAGGCGCGGCTTTTTTTCGCCTCTTCTGAATCTTGAGCGAGTGAGGGAGCATGAGGCCGGTGTGCGGTGTGGGAGGGGCCTTGATCGCGGCGCAGCCCCGTTCTCACCCGCGCGAAACTCAAAACAGCCATTTCTGTCAACCTGCTGCGACGGGGGCATTCATCTTGCCACGTGGCCGACATTCGGCGACGATATTGCGTTTCCCGCTTGCACCACATCCAGCGATCACCCAGGAGGAAACCATGAGGCACCAGAGGCTCATCACAACCGCAATCGTCCTGTCGCTCGCCGCCGGATTGAGCGCCGCCAGCGCCGCCGAACAGCAGCAGCTCAATCCCAAGGCGATCTCGATCAAGCTGCCGGACCAGTTCCAATGGAGGCGCAATGAAGCTGCGGGCAACGAGACGGCGGTTCTTTACGGCGACCCCGACAAGCCCGGCCCCTATGTGCTGATGTTCAAATGGCTCCCCGGCCACATGAGCCGGCCGCATTGGCACCCCAACGACCGGATGATCACCGTGTTCAAGGGCACCTGGTGGGTCGGCACCGGCGACAAGTTTGATCCTGACTCCACGGTCCCGCTTCCGGCCGGCAGCTACGTGACGCATTTCGCCAAGGAAGTCCACTACGACGGCGCCAAGAATGAAGAGGTCTGGCTGCTGATGGCGGGCGAAGGGCCGGCGACATCGACGTCCGCCTCGACGCCGCCGCCCGCCCATTAGGCGATTGCCCAAGTTCAGGTCTAGTTCAGGTCCCGTCCAAGAATAAATGCTTCAAAGGCGTGTCATCGCCCGCGAAAGCGGGGGATCGAGTAACCCCGTGAGCCCGGCCCCGGGCGCAGCGCATCGCGCCGCGGTTGCCGGATGACCTGCTTTCGCAGCGCATGACGCCGTGATTCAGTTGTTGCCGGACGGGCCCTTGGGCTTAGCATCGCCACAACAATGACTGCCTCACTTTTGGTTCATCTTGCGCAATAAGACAACCTGAAGTTGACCACCTGGGGCATATAATGAACAGCTCGGTGATCATGGTTGTCAGGGGATTAAGCAAGAAGCACCGGAATAGCCTCAGAATTTCAAAATTCGCCTCTTTTGAATCTTGAGTGGGCGCAGAAGCCTTAAGGGCGCGCGGCCTTGGGAAGGGCCTTGATCGCTTGGATGCAGTCTTGCGGGCGGCGGCAGCCGGTCAAGGGCGATTGGCGCGCGTTCAATCGCGCGCCAATCGCCGCTTAAGCGGTCGAGACCCT
>JAJPKK010000194.1 GCA_021323775.1 Hyphomicrobiales bacterium | reverse complement strand
GAAACGCTCGCAAATTCACCCGCAACGTAATACAGTTATGCCCATGAAACCGGCATAACTTGCCTCGCCCGCGCAAAATCAACCAATTTCGCGACAGAAACTAGCTAGTCGTCCTTGTTGCAGGCGTCCACGTCTTTCTTGCGACGCCGGCCTGAGTTAGCCGATACGGGGGGACCCTTGCGGTCGTCCCGTTTGGGCGTATGGCGCCGGCCTTAAGCATGGGCGACCGCAAGGGCGCGCCCTGCAACATCCCTTAGGTCGCTTTTTCGCTGAAGCAACGGCTTAGCGTGGCGACGCCGTTTCTTTGAGAACGCACTTCCCGGCTCTACGCGAGATTCGCTCTGGCGCGGTGCGCCGCAACGCCCCGCACATCGCGAGCCTGGCGATTTGCAAGTGCTGCCGCGATTTCGCGCTTGTTCAAAGTTGTGCCGGTCTCGTCTTCGATCAGAAGCGCCACCCGTCCGGTATCCTTGACGTGGCTTGCCCACGACAAGGCTTCGTCGAAGTTCGGAAATTCCTTGAACAACATGCGATCCCTTTGCATTGGCGAAAAGGTGTCGGTGCCGGCCGGACCGCTGTAGACCTTGACTGTCATCACGCCTGCTCCTTTCACACACCCAGCCCACATTTGCTCCTGCCCTCTCCACCCCCTTCGGGGCGCGCATGGCCTCGCCCGCGGCTCGAAGGCAGGCGGGGCGCCCGCGCTCCAAGGACGGGAAGGAGGACGAGATGGCCCGCAGATATGTGACGAGCGTGGCGGTCGCAACCGGACGCGCTCGCAATGGCTTACAAACGCGCCTGCTTAATATCTCGGCTGCGGCGAATGGCCCACGCGGGTGCGGCGGTGGAATCGTATAGCAACCTGCCTGGCCCAAAATGGGGGATGCCCATGTCGCTGGAGCTGACTTTGCTTGTTTGGTCAGTTGCGCTGGCCTTCGTACAGATGCTCGTCGCATTGTCCGGCGCTATCCTGGAATTTGGCCTTCCTGATTTCGCTGGCAACCGGGCGAGCCTGCCGCAGGCGACCGGATGGGCTGGCCGCGCGCAGCGCGCTCACCACAACATGGTCGAAAACCTGGTGCTGTTCGCGGTGCTAATTCTGGTGACTGAGATCACGAACAAGAACAACGCCATGACGGGGCTTGGCGCACAGCTGTTTTTCTGGGCGCGGGTGATCTACGCCGTTATCTACGTGATCGGTCTGCCATGGCTGAGGACCGGCGTCTGGGTTATTTCCGTGGTCGGCCTGATTGTGATTTTTGTTCAGCTTGTCTGAGTCCTGGGGCCGCGGGCGTCCGCCCGGTGCCGCCTGCCTTCGCGGACTTGCGGGAGGGGAGCAGCGGGCGAAATGCCCGGCGCTCCCAAGTGGCTACATCCGGAACACTCCGAACCGCGTGCGCGGCGTCGGCGCATTGAGCGTGGCGGAGAACGCCAGCATCAGAACGCGGCGGGTCTCGGCCGGCGTAATGATCCCATCGTCCCAGAGCCGCGCGGTTGCGTAGTATGGATTGCCTTCGATGTCGTATTGTTCGCGGATCGGCTGCTTGAACTCCTCCTCCTCGACTTCCGACCATTTGCCGCCCTGAGCTTCGATGTTTTCGCGCTTCACCATGGCAAGCACGCTCGCTGCCTGCTCTCCGCCCATGACCGAGATGCGGGCGTTGGGCCACGTGAACAGGAAGCGCGGCCCGAAGGCGCGGCCGCACATGGAATAGTTGCCGGCGCCGTGCGAGCCGCCGACGATCACGGTGATCTTGGGTACGCGCGCGCAGGCGACGGCCGTCACCATCTTGGCGCCGTCTTTGGCGATGCCGCCCGCCTCGTATTGGCTGCCGACCATGAACCCGGCGATGTTCTGCAAAAACAGCAGGGGGATGCGACGCTGGCAGCACAGCTCGATGAAATGGGCTCCCTTGAGCGCCGATTCGGAAAACAGGATGCCGTTGTTGGCGACGATGCCGATCGGAATTCCGCCAAGATGCGCAAACCCGGTCACCAATGTCGTGCCGTAGAGCGCCTTGAACTCATCCAAGACCGAACCGTCAACCAGCCGCGCGATGACGGCGCGGATATCGAATGATCTGCGCGAATCAGCCGGCACCAGGCCGTCGAGCTCCGCGGGGTCGCAGACCGGGTCAGTGGGCGGCGCCAACGCGACATCGGGGCGCTTGCTGGCATTAAGATTGGCGACGATGCGCCGGCAGATGGCAAGCGCGTGGTGGTCATCGGCCGCGTAGTGGTCGGCGACGCCGGAGCGGCGCGCATGAACCTCCGCGCCGCCCAGCTCTTCGGCGCTCACCACCTCGCCGGTCGCGGCCTTCACCAGCGGGGGGCCGCCCAGAAAGATCGTACCCTGATTGCGCACGATAATGGTCTCATCCGACATCGCCGGCACATAGGCGCCGCCGGCGGTGCACGAGCCCATCACGGCGGCGATCTGAGGGATGCCGGCGGCGGAGAGATTGGCTTGGTTGTAGAAGATGCGGCCGAAGTGGTCGCGGTCGGGAAACACTTCGGTTTGGCGCGGCAGATTGGCGCCGCCGGAATCGACCAGATAGACGCAGGGCAACCGGTTCTCGAACGCGATCTCCTGCGCCCGCAGATGCTTTTTCACCGTGATGGGATAATAGGTGCCCCCCTTGATGGTGGCGTCGTTGGCGATGATGACGCATTCCCGTCCCTCGATCCGGCCGATGCCGGCGATCAATCCGGCGCCGTGAATGGCATCTTCATACATGCCGTTCGCAGCAAGCGGCGACAGCTCAAGGAACGGCGAGCCAGGATCGATAAGCCGCAGCACCCGCTCGCGCGGCAGCAGCTTGCCGCGCGCCACGTGGCGCTCGCGCGCCCGCGCCGGACCGCCCAGCGCCGCCTCGGCGCGGCGCCGGTTCAATTCCTCGACCAGCTCGCGCATCTGGGCCGCGTTGGTGCGGAACTCCAGACTCTTGGTGTCAACCGGCGCATCGAGAATCGCCATGGGTTCCTCCGGTCGCGAGAAACTGCCCCGGGACGGCGGAGAAGGCAATGGAGCGAGGCGGGCTGCACGACAGCTCGCCTTCCGCGCTCAATCGCGGAACCGCGATGCCGATCATCGCATCGTCCTATGCCTCCCAGCGCTGATCAGCCTGGGCGGCAAAATCGGTCCGATCGGAGCCAAGCGCTCGGACCTGACTTGCGTTGCCGGCTTCTGAGCCGTATATACGTGACCGTATATATGGATGGTGTCTGAGAATGGCGACAGCTCGCGTTTTTCGCTCCGGCAACAGCCAAGCCGTCCGGCTGCCGAAGGAATTTCGTCTCAAGAGCAAGGAGGTGGAAATTTTCCGCCGCGGCGACGAGATCGTGTTGCGGGAGAAGGGAAAGGGACTGGCACGAGCATTCGAGATTCTGGCCAGCCTGCCTGACGATTTTTTGCCGGAGGGCCGCCACGACACTCCGCCGCAGGAACGGGAAGGCATTTGAATGGGTCCGCGCTTCCTCCTGGACACGAACATTTGCATCTATATCCGGAGGCAGAGGCCGCCAGCGGTCCTGGCGCGATTTCAACGGTTGAAGCCGGGCGAGGCTGTCCTTTCGGTTATCACTTATGGCGAGCTCGTTTATGGAGCGGAAAAGAGCCGATTTCGCGAACAAGCCATGCTGCAGTTGGCGGAACTTGCGGGCTTGATGCCGGTGATGGACCTGCCGTCGCAGGCTGGTCAATTCTACGGGGCAATCCGAGCTGTCCTGGAGGCAAAGGGCGAGACGATCGGCAATAATGACTTGTGGATCGCCGCCCATGCAAAGGCAGCAGGGCTTACGCTCGTCACGAACAACGAACGGGAGTTTCGGCGGGTTGGGGGGCTCAAGACGCAGAACTGGACGCGCTGATTTTCGGCAAACAGGGCGCTGCAATGCAACACGCGTGACCGGGCTGAGCGGCAGCGAAACCCGGGGCCGGCATTGTCTGAGGAATGGGCCGGTCCCGGATTTCGCTCCGCTCAATCCGGGCTACAAACCAACTGCGATCCGATCCTACTCCGCCTGCGCCCTCGCGGCCGCCATGTCGGCCTCGCTGCGCACGGTCAGCACTGCGATTTTGCTCGAGCGCGCATAGGCGAACACGACTTCGACGTTATCGCCGCGCTCAAGAAGGGCCGGAATGCGCACTTCGGTGCCGCGGGTCGGCAGGTCGAACATCGTCCATGTGCCGGCCCTGGAATCGTACTTGGCGATCTGGTCGGTGGTCCACAGCGGCGTCCACACATTCTGGTTCTTGTCGGGTATCGCCGCATAGGGCTGATTGGTGAACGTGTTCGGCAGCGGGATGAGCGTCGTCTGCAACGTCTTGGCGTCGATCCGGCCAAGCGTGCCGCTCCACGAATTGGCGACCCAGATGATGCCGCGTTCGCGGTCGATGCCCATGCGGCGCGGTCCCTGCGACCATGGGAACGGCGTGCCGATGTCGCGCGGCCCATAGGTGGCGTAGAAGGCATTGTCCGCCGCGGTCGCGCGCGCCATCTCGTCCTTCAGCGGCGGCAGCTTCACTTCGGTGGTCTCGCCGGTGGCGAGGTTCGCCTTGACGATGGTGTCGAACGCCATCTGCGACCAGTAGCCGTTGCCGTCCTTGTCGCCCGCGATGCCGTAGGTCTGGCCCACCGCGCCGTTCGG
>JAJPKK010000102.1 GCA_021323775.1 Hyphomicrobiales bacterium | reverse complement strand
CGTGTTGGGAACTTTGTTGGAAATCACTTTTTCATGCTTTGTTCTGCCTCTGCCGGTGTGCGGCGCGCGCCCGCGCTGCCCGTCGTGACGTGTCGATCGATGGTGCGATGTAGTGCTGGTCGTGTTGAGATCGCGATGTTGGGCGTGCTTGCCGATGTCGACCAGGTCGGCTCCCGACTCATGAGCTTCGGTCGCCCCTCCATGCCGGGCAAACATGTTCCAAACTGCCCGTGGCGCCCGGGCAATGTGAAGTGGCCCCCGGATTTGGGACCGGTTGACTAATTGGATTTCGAGCCGACGGCCGCGCGGCGCATGCCGGCGTCGCCGCGTGGTTTGCGTTCGGAGCTGGCCCGGCGGATTGCGCTGCGCAATCTGCCCTCCGGCGCCAGGACGGCGACCGCTCACCTTCCCTCTCGCCCCCACGTCAACGCCAGGCTCCCCACCAGCAGCAGCAGCCCCAAGAGGCCGGCGAACACCGGCAGCACGCCGATGCCGCGCACGACGCTGGCTTCGCGGACCTTAAGGCCGATCCAGTCGTCGCCCTTGAGGGTATCGCTCGATCGCACCCCGAGAATGCGCGGCATGGTGAGACCGGATCCGTCGGAGAGGCGGCGTGCGTCGCCGCCGGTAGCGTTGGCGAGCGGCGCCATCACCTCGGTGGTCGACGTGACGTCGCTGAATTCCTTGGGATTGGCGGGGCCGACATTGACGAGCGTCGTCAGCTTGCCATCGGTGGCGCGCCACAGGCCAAGCTCGGAGGCGTCCACCGTCTTGCGCCACACGCCAGGCTCTGCCGCATCGAGGGTCACGTTGCGCTGTATGCCTGATGGCGAGGTGAGGGTCACCGGCGCGACGCTTTCCGCCATGGTCTGACGCTGCACAGTGAGCTCCTTGCCGTGAACGAGCAGGCGAAGCGCTTCTTCCTCAAGGTCCGGCTGCTGCATCAGCCAATGCGAGACCCGCCGCAGGAGGTCGATGTGGGGGCCGCCTCCTTCATAGCCGCGCGCCCACAGCCAGATGTGGTCAGACAGGATGACGCCCACCCGGCCTTTGTCCTCGCGTGCGAGCACCAGCAGCGGCTCGTCGCCGGCGCCGTTCATCAAAGGCATGCCGTCCACGGTCCTGGTGTCGACCACGCGGAAGAATCTGCTCCAATGGGGCGGATCTTCGTTCGCGCCTTCGAGGTCGCGGGTCACCGGATGGCGTCGCCCCAGCTCGGTCAGGCGAGCGTGGAAGGGGGCCTCGGTGACGTGCCCGGTCGGCTCCGACGGCAGGATGGCGTCAAGCGGCGTGCGCCAGATGCTGATGGGGCCCGCATAGTCCGGGCCGGCCGCAACCAGCACGGCGCCACCGTTCCTGACGTATTTGGTGATGTTGTCGAAATAGACGATCGGAAGCACGCCCTGCCGCGCATAGCGGTCGAAGATGATGAGCTGGAACTCGTTGATCTTCTGCTGCAACAGCTCCCGCGTCGGGAATGCGATCAGGGACAATTCGTTGATCGGCGTCCCATCCTGCTTTTCCGGCGGCCGCAGGATGGTGAAGTGGACAAGGTCGACATTCGCGTCGGACTTGAGAAGGTTGCGCCAGGTGCGCTCGCCCGCATGCGGCTCTCCGGAGACCAGGAGCACGCGCAGCTTGTCGCGCACGCCATCGATCGACACCACGGCGCGATTGTTGACCGGCGTCAGCTCGCCCTCGAGCGGCGCTGCCTCGATTTCGACGATGTTCTGGCCCGCGTGCGGGATCTGGACCTGAACATCGACCTGCCGCCCCGGAGTGACGATGCGGCGGTCGAGAAGTTCGCCGTCGCGACTGATCCTCACCTCCGTGGGCGAAGCGCGCACGCCTTCGTCCTCTACGC
The DNA here is from genome assembly GCA_021323775.1 of Hyphomicrobiales bacterium. Lineage (GTDB taxonomy): Bacteria > Pseudomonadota > Alphaproteobacteria > Rhizobiales > Xanthobacteraceae > JAJPKK01. The sequence goes on along the minus strand of JAJPKK010000102.1, from coordinate 8,916 downwards.
GGAAGGAAATGGTCTGGTTCTGGCCGACAATGCCGAACCGGGGCGCCGCCACCAGCACGACGCGGCGATCTTTCTCGTTGGGCGTGCCGGTGACGAGGGCATGGACCGGCGCCGAGAAGCCGAGCGCGCCCGCATCGGACGGCACGTCATGGACGCGGCCGTCGGTGATGAAGACGGCGCCGGCAACGCGGTCGGGCGGCACGTCGGCCAGCGTCGCGTTCAGGGCGGCAAACAGCCGGGTGCCGTCAGTCTCGCCATCCGCCTGGCCGGCCTCGACCACGCGCGTCTCGATGCCGGGAATGCGTGACAACCGGTCGGTGACGGCCGCACGGGCCGCCTCGGTTTGGGCCGCGCGGTCGCCGAAGTTTTGGCTCGGGCTCTTGTCGACAACGACGACTGCGTCCGAGGTCAGGGGATCGCGATCCTCGCGGGTGAGCGATGGATTGGCGAGCGCGAGCACCATCAGCGCCAGCGCCCCGGCGCGGATCAGGGCGCCGCGGCTGCGCGTGAGCGCCAGCAACGCCGCCACCACGGCCGCGACCGCAGCCGCGGCCCAGACGAATTCGATCGAAACGAGAGGCGAGAAGCTGATGCCAAATGACACGATGGGGTTCCTGTTGTTCTACTGACCCTTGCCGCAGGGTGGGCGCTCTTCGACAAGCTCAAAACAAAGCGTGCCCACCGCCCATGTTTGGTGGCTACGGGCGCTACGCCGTTGCCCAGCCTACTGCCCGAGCCGTTCGAGAAGCGCCGGAACGTGGACCTGATCGGCCTTGTAGTTACCGGTCAGGACATACATCACGATATTGACGCCAGCGCGGAACGCAAACTCCCGCTGCCGCGGCTCGCCCGGCACCAGCGGCAGCATCGCCTGGCCGTCAGGGCGCGTGGCCCAGGCGCCGGCGAGATCGTTCGACGTGATGATGATCGACGATACGCCGTCGCCGCCGCGCGCCGGGCGCTTGGCCTCTTCGCTTTCCTCCTCCTCCTTGGCGCTTTGCAGCGCTTCGACCCAGAGCTGGCCCGAGGTGAAGCGGCCCGGGAAATCGCGGAGCAGGAAAAACGTCTTGGTCAGCACGTGGTCGCGCGGCACCGGCTCCAGTTCGGGAATGTCGAGCGACGACAGAATCGTGCGCAGCTCGAGCATGCCGGGGCTGCGGGCTTCGCCGCCGGGCCCGGGAGGCGCCAGCACAGCGTCGCGGGTGTCGAACAGCACGGTGCCGCCCTGTTTCATATAGGCGTCGACGCGCGCCAGGGCCTGGGGCGTCGGCTTCTTGGCGCCGGGCACGATCGGCCAATAGATGATCGGGAAGAATGCAAGTTCGTCCCGCTCGATATCGACGCCGATCGGATCGCCGGCTTCAAGCGCGGTGCGCTGGGCCAGAAAGGCAGTAAGCCCGGTGAGGCCCGCTTTGCTCACCGAGTCCGCCTCGCTGTCGCCGGTCACCACGTAGGCGAGATGGGTTTCGAGGGTCGCTCGCGACGCGAACTGATCGTCCGCAGCATCGGCGGCGCGCGCCGCGCTTGGGGCGCCGACGAACGCAAGGGAGATGGCGCCGGCAATCAGCAGGCCGGTCGCGATGCCCCGGCGCGGCAGCAGTCGATAGATGCCGCCCGCAAGCCAGAACACCACCAGCGCATCAATCAATAGCAGAACCAGCGCGGCCATGAAGACCGGTCCGCGCAGGTCCTGCGGCTCGGCAGTGCGGAAATATTCAAGGCGCGGATTGAGCGGCGCGTAGTCTATCGGCTCCAGGCGGTCAGCCGGGGCGAGCGTGTTGACGGCGACGAGTCCCTCGGGCGGGCCATAAAACCCGGGCGGATTTTCTGCCGTGGCGCGCCCCAGATAGCCCGCCTGAACCGGCCGAGCCGTCGGCGGCGGCGGCTCGAAGCTTCCGAAACCGTCAAGCGTGCGGGTTGGCGGCACCGCATCGCGCGCGCTGCTTTGTGTGCCGGTGGCCGCATTGGCCTCGGTCGACGCGGTCGCGCCAGAAATGCCAACGATGCGCCTGAGCATGTCGACGAAAGCGCCCGACAATGCCAGGTCGGACCACTTCGTGTCCGCCGTCACATGGAACAGCACGATCATTCCCTTGCCTTTCCGCCCCGCCGTGACGAGCGGCGTGCCGTCGGCGAGCGTCGCCCAGGTATGCTCTGACAATCCGGCGTCGGGCTCTGCCAGGACCTGCCGGGTTACCGTCACATCGTCCGGCACCGTCATGCCGTTGAACGGGCCCTCGTGGGAAAAGCCGGCGAGCTGCTGCGGCTGATCCCAGCTAAGGCTGCCGCCCAGAATGCGGCCGCCGCGGCGCAGCCTCACGGGAACGAGATCATCGTCCGCCGCGGCCGCCAGGCGCGGGCCGGCAAACCGCACCAGCACGCCGCCGTCGTCGATCCACCGGGTCAGGCGCTCGTGCGCATCGCCCGCGATGGTGCCGACGTCAGCAAGGATGATCATCGGCAGGCGCTGCTCGATGAACTGGTTCACCATCTCCGCCGGCGAGCCGCGCTCGGCAAGCCGCACATCCGCGAACGGACTGAGCGCGCGGGAGAGATAGAAGGTTGAGGCGAGGAGCGGCTGCGCCGTATCGGCCGTCGAGCCGGTGACCACGCCGACCGTTCGCCGGCGCCATCGCTTGTCGAGGAGCTGCACGGCGCCCGCCGACCGCTCGCCTTCGATCTCGATCCGCGCGATATCGTTGCGAATCTCGACCGGAAGATCGAGTTGTGCGTCGGTTTCGCGCTCGCCCGCTTTGAAGCTGAAGCTGGCCTCGCCCAAAGGCAGCCCCTTGAGATCAAGGGCGCGGACTGCGCCTTCATCGTCGCTGCCGGTCGCGGCGCGGAGCACTTTCACGCTCAGCACGCCAGCGGCATTGTCGGCTGCGGCAAGCGCGCGAGCCGCTCTGAGGCCGCCCTCGACCACGGTGACGGGCCGCTTGTTCGCGAGCCGCGCAAGCGTGAGGACGAAGTCGGCGGCGTGACCGGCATCGACGCCGTCGGACAGCCAGACAATCTCGACGTCTGGCGTGCCCATCAGGAAGCGTTCCAATGCTGGAACGGCTTCGGTGCGTTCGACTGCATGGGGCTGCGGTTTGACAAGGCGCAATCGCGCCTTCGCCGCGGCCGGAGCCTCCAGCGAGATGTCGCGCCCCGTCACCGACAGCGGCACCACCGCAACCCCCCGGCCGTCGGCATCGGCGCGGGCAATCAGGTCCTCGGCGGTGCGCATGCGCTCATCCCAGGTGTTGGCGGCGGCGAAGCTATCGTCGATGAGCAAGAGCAACGGCGCACTTGCGGTCGTGGTCGCGACCGGCGGGTTCCACAGCGGTCCTGCCGCCGCGATGATGACCAGCGCGGCCAATACGAGTCGGAGCAGCGTGAGCCACCAGGGCGTACGCGCAGGCGTATCCTCCTTGGGGACGATGTCGAACAGCATCCGGGTCGGAGGAAAATCGATGCGGCGAGGCCGCGGCGGCACCAGGCGCAACAACCACCACAGGATCGGCAGGCTCAACAGCCCGAGCAGAACCAGCGGTTCGGCGAAGGCGAGGGGGAAGCCGGCGATCATAGTTGTCGCTCCATCACGGCGGGGGTGCGATGTCCGACGCCGCCGCGCTCGCTGCCTAATCGCTCATGCAGCTTGAGCAGGAGTTCAGTCGCGGGCCGGTCGGTTCGGTGAACGATGAAGCTCCACCCAAGGCGTTCGGTCTCGGCGCGGATTTCGGCGCGATGCCGCGCAACCCTCGCCTGATAATCCGCCCGCCAGTTCTCGGCGCGGCCGGCCGTGATCGCGCCAGCCCCTTCCGGCTCGACGAATTCGATGCGCCCCGCGTAAGGGAAGGTCTCCTCGGCCGGGTCGACGATCTGCACCACGTGACCCAGCGATCCCTTTGCCGACAGCCGCGCGATGGTCGCCTTGATCTCCGCGAATGGGCTCCACAAATCCGAAAGCATGATGAACTCGGCGAGCGGAGCCGGCGCAAAAGCAACCGGCAGGCTTGTCCGCTTGCCGGGGTCGTGAATCATGGTCTGGGAGATCGTCTCGACCGCGTTGCGGGCGCCCGTCGCCCGCGTCAGGCCAGGCACGCCGACCCGCTCCCCGCCGTGGACGAGGATGTCGGCCAGCGCAAACGCGATCACCAGGGCGCGGTGCAGCTTGCTGTCCTCGGCGAGCGGCGAGCGGAACGCCATGGACGGCGAGCGGTCGGGCCAGATCCATACGGTGTGGGCAGCTTCCCATTCCTGCTCCCGGACGTAGAGGAAATCGTCGCGCGCCGAGCGGCGCCAGTCGACGCGGGCCGCTGGTTCGCCCATGACGAAGCGGCGGTACTGCCAGAAATTTTCGCCGGAGCCGGCGCGACGGCGGCCGTGCAGTCCATGGATGATCGTGGCGGCAACGCGCCTCGCCTCCAGGATCAGCCGCGGCATGCTTGCCGCGAGGGTCTGGCTTTCACCGACTGCGTGGGGGACTTCCCTGACGTCGGGAGGTGCGGACGAGAATATGGCCATCAGCCGATCCGCGACTTCAGGCGCCCCACCACTCCAGGTATGGTTTCACCGTCGGCTCGTGCGGCGAAAGTCAGCGCCATGCGGTGCTTGAGTACTGGTTCGGCGAGGGCGATGACGTCGTCGGCCGAGGGCGCCAAACGCCCGTCGAGGAGCGCGCGTGCACGCACGGTGAGCATCAGGGCCTGGCTCGCGCGTGGACTCGGGCCCCAGGCGATGAGTTTCCCGGCCTCACCTGCTTCCGGGCCCGGGCGGGCCGAACGCACAAGCGTCAGAATGGCATCGACGACCGATTCTCCGACCGGCAGCCGGCGCACCAGCCGCTGGGCTGCAATCAGGTCTTCGGCTGTCATGACCGGCTTCGCCTTGGTTTCCTCGGTGCCGGTGGTGTCGAACACGATGCGGCGCTCAGCCTCGACGCTTGGATAGTCGACATCGATCTCCATCAGGAAGCGGTCGAGCTGGGCTTCGGGAAGCGGGTAGGTGCCTTCCTGCTCGATCGGATTCTGGGTCGCGAGGACGTGGAAGGGCCGCGGCACGTCGTGCCGTGTTCCCGCAACGGTGACATGCTGTTCCTGCATGGCCTGCAGCAAGGCCGACTGAGTTCGCGGGCTCGCGCGGTTGATCTCGTCGGCCAGCAGGAGCTGCGCAAAGATCGGGCCGGGAATGAAACGGAAGTTGCGCTTGCCGGCAGTCGTCTCCTCCAGCACCTCGGTGCCGAGAATATCGGAGGGCATCAGGTCGGGGGTGAACTGGATGCGCCGTGCGTCAAGGCCCAGCACGGTGCCCATGGTGTCGACGAGCTTGGTCTTGGCTAGGCCGGGGAGGCCAATCAGCAGCGCGTGGCCGCCGCACAGCACGGTGATGAGCGCCTGTTCGATGACTTTGTCCTGCCCAAAAATGACCGCGCCAATCGCCTCTTTGGCGGCGCGCAAATGCCCGGCCGTAGTCTCGGCAGCGCGAACGATCATGTCTTCCAATTTTTCCAGGCTCTCGCCCGACGGTGTCGCCATAAAGCCTACTCCTCAAAGTTCCTGGCACCGCACATATAACCGCTCTGGCATTGCACACATGCCTGCAAAAACCAGGCCGTGACCCCTTCTTCCCCTCGCCTCATGCGTCGGGCGGGAGAGGGGCCGCCGTCTGTCTCTGCTCCCAAGTGTACGCTATTTTGCGGCGATAGCGATTGTTTTGGCGCGAGTGCGGCTCCGAGCCGGATCATCATTTTTTCGCGAGCGGGGCCGCAAAGGGCCGATCTCCCCCAGAGCCGAGCATGGCGAAGGAACGACAGAACGGCAAGAGCGGGCTCGAGGTTCTGGCGGATGGGGTAAAAACCGGGTCCGGCGGGGGGCCAACTCCGGTTCACCTCTGGAATCCGGCCTGTTGCGGCGAAATTGATATGCGGATCACGGCCGACGGTACCTGGTTCTACCAGGGAACTCCGATCGGCCGGCCGGCCCTGGTTAAATTGTTCGCCTCGATACTAAAGCGCGAAGGCGAAAGATATTTCCTCGTCACTCCCGTGGAAAAATGCGGCATCATCGTAGATGATGCGCCGTTCATGGCCGTTGAGTTGCAGGTCCAGGATGGCGGGGCGGGGAGGCAGCTTCATTTCCGCACCAATGTGGACGATTGGGTTGCATGCGGACCTGGCCACGCGCTGCGGTTCGAACCGGAGGCCGCGACCGGCGGACTCAAGCCCTATGTCCATGTCCGCCGGAACTTATGGGCCAAAGTGACCCGCGCGGTGTTCTACGAACTCGTGGACCTTGGCGAGGAGCGCGAGATTGCCGGTGCGCTGATGTTCGGCGTCGCATCGGCCGGTCAATTTTATGCTATGGCCCCGGCGAGCACCCTTGAGGACATCGCCCGATGACAGACGCCGCGCCGTCTCCAGGCAACACACATGGAGCTGGATTCTTTGGGCCGGAATTCTTCGACCGCGTGCGCCAACGCCTCTCGCTCGACGTGCCTGCGGCGCTGCGCGATCCCACTGCTCCCGCTGTCCGGGGCGATCTCGATCTCGATCCGGAGTCCTGGACCAAGGCGGGCGTGATTGCCGCAAAGCCTGCGGCTGTGCTTATTCCGGTAGTCGATAAGCAGGCCCCGACGGTGATTTTGACCGAGCGCACCGCCGATCTGCCGAGCCACGCCGGCCAGATCGCTTTTCCGGGCGGCAAGATCGACGGCGACGAGACGCCCGCCGGGGCCGCGTTGCGTGAGGCCGAGGAGGAGATCGGCCTCAGGCCGGCGCTGGTCGAGCCGCTCGGCTATCTCGACCTGTACCTGACTTTCAGCGGTTTCCGCATTCTGCCGACGGTGGCGCGCGTCAAGGAGGATTTCGCGTTGACTCCCAACCGTTCCGAGGTCGCCGACGTTTTCGAGGTGCCGCTGGAATATCTGATGATGCCGGAGAATTACGCGCGCAAGAGTCGCAACTGGAACGGCGTTATCCGCCACTATTATGAAATTCCTTACCGGAACCGTTACATCTGGGGTGTCACGGCGGGGATCCTGCGCAACCTCTATGAGCGCATTTGCCGGGAGTAAGCTTCGCCGCGAACCATTCCTCAACGTCGTGAGGTCAGAATGAAGCTCATTGCGCCTTGCCCCGGGTGGCGCTGCGGACGGCAATGATCCGCCAGGGCGTCATTGAACTTGCGCTGTTCGTCGCGCCGTTCGCCGCTTATGCACTGTTTCTATGGGCGGCCCGGGCGGGGGTGGTCAACGTTTCTGCATGGTCGCCTCCGCGGATTATGTGGCTCACCGTTGGCGCGCTGATGCTGGTGATCGCGGGCTTCGCCGTTCTGGCGCAGTTCGGCGGGGCGCCGCCGGGCTCGACCTATGTCCCGGCGCATATGGAAAACGGGCGGTTTGTGCCCGGCGTCCAAAAATGAATGCAACCGTGCAGTTGGCAGATTCAGCCTGGCTCCGTGGCTCCGCGCTCGCGCGCGCGCTTTCGCTCCTCAACAGCGGCGGCGAGGAGGCGCGGGTTGTCGGCGGGGCCGCACGCAATGCGCTGATGGGGCTGCCGCTCAGCGACATCGACATCGCTACGACGGCGCCGCCGGACGAGGTGGTGCGCCGCGCGACGGCGGACGGACTAAAGGCGGTGCCGACCGGGATCGAGCACGGCACCGTCACGCTTGTGGTCGACGGCACGCCGTTTGAAGTGACCACATTGCGCCAGGACGTCGAGACTTTCGGCCGTAAGGCAAGAGTGGCGTTTGGGCGGGACTGGAAAGCCGACGCCGAGCGTCGCGACTTCACAATGAACGCGCTGTCGATCTCGGCGGACGGCGTCGTGCACGACTATGTCGGTGGCCTCGCCGATCTTGAGGCGGGCCGCGTCCGTTTCATCGGCGACCCGGCCCGGCGGATTGCCGAAGATTATCTTCGCATCCTGCGTTTCTTCCGCTTTCAGGCCTCCTACGCGCAGGGCCCCCCCGATGCCGAGGGGCTGCATGCCTGCATTATGGCGCGAGAGGGCCTGCGCAGCCTGTCACGCGAGCGGGTTCGCGCCGAGCTGATGAAACTCCTCGTCGCGCCGTTTGCGGTTCCAACTCTCCAGGTGATGACGGAAACGGGCTTCGCTGAGCGGCTGCTTGGCGGCGTGGCCCTGCTCGCGAGCTTCGCCAGCATGGTCGAGGTCGAGGAAGCCGTGGGGGTAGCGCCCGACGCGGTGCGCCGGCTCGGCGCGCTTGGCGTTTTGATCGCAGAGGATGCCGAACGGCTGCGCGAAAAGTTGCGCTTGTTCAACTCCGAATACGAACGCCTCGCTTCCATTGCGGACGGCTGGTGGCGCGTGTCGCCAGGCCTTGGCGAAGCCGGCGCGCGCGTGCTTCTCTACCGGCTCGGGCCGGGCCGTTACGTCGATCGGGTGCTGGTCGCCTGGACGCGGGCGCCGCAAGGCGCCGCCGATCCGGCATGGCGGGCTCTCGCCGCATTGCCGGCGCGTTGGACCGCGCCGCGCTTTCCGCTCAAATCCGCCGAGCTCATCGCACGCGGCATCCCCAAAGGGCGCGCGCTCGGCGCGGCTCTGCGCGACGCCGAGGAAGCCTGGATCGCAGCCGGGTTTCCGCAGGATGAGGGCGCGCTCGACCGCCTTGCGAATGATGCGGCGCGCCGGGCGAGGGTGGGGTAGGAGTTTTCATCTCCGTTCGGAGTCGCGCTGGCTCGTCTTTCGAGGGCCTTGTTCGATCAGCATACGAAGGATTGTGCGGTGGCGCGCCGCCTTCATTTACGGCCTTTCGGGTTTTGCACGCTTTTCGTTCACGTCGACCATATTGCGTCTTTTGAATCTTGAGCGGGTGCAGAAGCCTTAAGGGCGCGCGGCCCTGGCGAGGGCCTTGATCGCTTGGATGCAGTCTTGCGGGCGGCGGCAGCCGGTCAAGGGCGATTGGCGCGCGT
>JAJPKK010000301.1 GCA_021323775.1 Hyphomicrobiales bacterium | reverse complement strand
GTCACCGAAGGTTTTGCCGGTAATATTGCCTTGAAAACTGCCGAAGGAACCGCCAAACAGCTAGCCGAGTATCTGCGTAGCGCCATGAGCCGAACCCTGTCGGCCAGGATCGGATTTTTGTTCGCGCGCAAGGCGTTCGCTGCCGTAAGGGAAAAGATGGATCCTCGCAAGGTCAATGGTGGGGTCTTCCTCGGCCTCAACGGGCTCGTAATCAAGAGCCATGGCGCCGCCGACGCCGAAGGATTCGCCGCGGCGATCGATCTTGGCTATGACATGGTGCGCTACAAGCTGCGGGCGCGCATCTCCGAGATGCTGGGCCAGCATGCCGCCGAATAGCAACCAAACCACGCGCCGCAGGGCCCGCGAATCTTTCGATTCCCGCATTTGCCGGCCTGAGCCAAATCAGGCGCCAAGCGGGCGCGTAAAGCGTGAAAGTCGAATAAATCCGCAAACTCGTAGGAAGCATCTCCCCGTGACAATGACCCGGTCGGTCGTGCTTGGCTGCGGAAGCTACCTGCCAAGCCGCATTCTCACAAACGCCGACCTGGCGCGGAAAGTCGATACGTCCGACGAGTGGATCGTCCAGCGCACAGGCATTCGCGAGCGCCGGATCGCAGCGCCAAGCGAGCGCACGTCGGACCTTGCGCTTGCCGCCGCGCGCGCGGCGCTGGCGGACGGGCAGGTCGATCCGCAGTCGATTGATCTCATCGTGCTCGCGACCTCGACGCCGGACAATACTTTCCCGGCGACCGCGGTTTCCGTTCAGGCGGGCCTCGGCATCACCCACGGGGCGGCGTTCGACCTGCAGGCGGTGTGTTCCGGCTTCATTTTCGCGCTCGCAGCCGCCGACGGGTTCCTCAAGAACGGGGGCTTCAAACGGGCGCTCGTCATCGGGGCGGAGACCTTCTCGCGCATTATCGACTGGAGCGACCGCGCAACCTGCGTGCTGTTTGGAGACGGGGCGGGCGCGGTCGTGCTCGAGGCTGTGCCGCAGAACGGAACAGGCACGGATCGCGGGATTCTGACAGCGCATCTGCGCTCGGACGGCCGCTACAGGGACAAGCTCTTTGTCGACGGGGGGCCATCGTCAACCGGGACGACCGGACATCTGCGCATGGAAGGCCGTGAGGTATTCAAATATGCGGTGGCCATGATCACGGATGTGATCGTCGATGCTTTTGCGGCGACCGGTTACACGGCTGCGGATGTGGATTGGTTCGTGCCGCACCAGGCCAACAAGCGCATCATCGAAGGTTCTGCCCAGAAGCTCGGCATAGCGCCAGAAAAGATCGTGATCACGGTGGATAAGCATGGAAATACCTCCGCGGCCTCCATCCCCCTCGCGTTGTCGGTTGCCGTGAAGGATGGCCGCATCAAGTCAGGCGACCTCATCCTGCTTGAGGCCATGGGCGGGGGGTTCACCTGGGGGGCGATTCTTATGCGATGGTGAGATCGCTGCTCGCTCCCCGCTCTCCAAGTTGCAGGATTGACCCCGCGCATACAACGCTATATCGTTGAACTTTAAGTAAGATATCGATTTGGTGCATCGAGGCTGGCGATGGCCGAGAGGACTGTTACGCGCGCCGATCTTTGCGAGGCCGTTTATCAAAAGATCGGTCTGTCGCGAACCGAATCCGCCGCGCTTGTCGAATTGGTGCTCAAGGAGATCACCGATTGCCTTGAGCGCGGCGAAACTGTGAAGCTTTCGTCGTTCGGCTCCTTCGTGGTGCGCAAGAAGGGGCAACGGGTCGGCCGCAATCCCAAAACCGGGACGGAAGTGCCAATTTCGCCGCGGCGGGTTATGGTGTTCAAGCCGTCAGCGATTCTCAAGCAGCGCATCAACGCGGGTTTGGGCGGCAATGCCGGCGGTGAGGCCCACGGCCCATAAGCCCTGCGAGGCGGCTTTGAACAAGGCGCCCGACGCATTCCGCACGATCAGCGAGGTCGCAGACGAGCTCGATCTGCCGCAACACGTGCTGCGCTTCTGGGAGAGCCGCTTTCCCCATATCAAACCGATGAAGCGCGGCGGCGGCCGGCGCTACTATCGCCCCGAAGATGTCGATCTTCTCCGCGGCATCAGGCATTTGCTCTACGGCAAACGCTTTACGATCAGCGGCGTGCAGCAGATCCTCCGCGAGCAGGGCGTACGCACGGTGCAATCGGTGGGGCAGGGGCAGGCGGTCAACCTTTTGGTGACGCCGCGCAATGACGCGCACGAGGGAGGGGACGCGCACGAGGCGGGGGAGGAGCCGAACGGCGCGCCAGCTCTCAAGTCTCCATCGCCGCCGGATAGAGGAGCGTCGGATGAAGCGGAGGACACCGCGAGGAGGGAGTTGGATAAGCTGGCGACGGGCGAACCACCTTCTCAGACCGGGCCCGCAGTTGCGAACAACTCTGCAGCGCTGGCGCCGGTTGCGCGGGCGGAGGCCTTACAAGTTCACCAAGCCTCTGTTGCGGCAACCGTTTCTGCTCCACAGGGGACGACAGCCGACGATCTCGATCGGCTCAAGCATGCGCTTGCCGAGCTTGAGGCATGCCGCCGACTGCTCGAAAAAGTGAATGAGGAGGGGCGCTGAGCCGTTTGGCAGCCCAAGGTCCGAAGACTACCTGAAAATCAGAGTTAGGACCCAATCCGCGGACCCGATGCGGCTCTGGATCGAGCTGCGGGCGCGGGGCCCACATCGCGGGAGAGGAATCATGAGGCAAGCTATCGCCATCGCAGTCGTGGCCGCGGCGTTGCTGGCGCCGACGGCGGCAGGCGCGGGAGAGCGGGTGTTCGACGGCGCGCTCGGTGCAGCGGCTGGCGCCCTTGTCGGCGGCCCGATCGGTTTGGTCGCCGGCGGAGCCGTCGGCTATGTGGCAGGTCCCCGCATCTCACGCGGTCTTGGCTTTCACCATCATTATCGTCACGGCTACTACAGGCGCTATTGAGCCCGCTAACCTCGGGCTCGTTCCCCTGCAAGCGGGCTGAAGCCCCTGCAATTTTTTCGGAACGGCCTTAACATCCCGCCATCGCATGACAGCGCATGACGGGAGTAATGGCGGGTGGAGAAATTCGGAATCGGTCAGGCCGTATCCCGCTTCGAGGATCCGCGGCTGCTGCGCGGCGGCGGGCGGTATGTTGACGACATTGCGCTGCCCGGCATGACGTTCGGCTATGTCCTGCGCTCGCCTCACGCCCATGCAAAAATTCGCACCATCGACGTGACGGCCGCAAGGAGCGCGCCCGGCGTCCTTGCGGTATTGACAGGCGCGGACTGGCGCGCCTCCGGGTGGGGCGACCTGCCCGTGCCGGGCGGTCTCAAGCGGCGCGACGGCAGCCCCATGTACCGGCCGCGCTATCCGGCGCTGGTAGCGGACCGGGTGCGCTGGGTCGGCGATTACGTCGCCTTCGTGGTGGCGGAGACCTGGGCGCAGGCGGCCGACGCCGCCGAGATGATCGCGGTCGACTATGAGCCGCTTGCCGCCGTGGTTTCGACCGCAGAGGCGCTGGCCGATTCCGCGCCGCGCGTGTTCGACGATTGCCCGAACAACATCTGCTTCGTGCACCTCGCAGGCGACAAAGCCGCGACCGATGCAGCCTTCGCCCGCGCGGCCCATGTGGTGCGCCAGCATTTTGTGATCAATCGCGTCACCGCGGTGACCATGGAGCCGCGCGGCAGCATCGGCGATTACAATGCCAATGACGGCCGTTACACCGTCTACACGACGCTCCAGCGCGCCCACCCGTTTCGCGCCGAACTCGCCTCCGTGCTCAAGGTTCCGGAGGCGAAGATCCGCGTCATCGCCGGCGATATCGGCGGCAGCTTCGGGATGAAGTCCGCGGTCTACAACGAAGCGGCGCTGGTGCTGCTGGCATCAAAGCTGATCGGCCGGCCGGTGAAATGGGTGAGCACCCGGTCGGAGGCGTTTCTCTCCGACGCCCAGGGCCGCGACAATGTCGCCGATGCCGAGCTTGCGCTCGACGCCGACGGCAACTTCCTGGCGCTGCGGGTGAAAACGATCGCCAATGTGGGCGCCTATCTGCAAACCGCGATGCCCGCCTTCGTGGGCAATCTGGGCTCGCTCGCGGGCGTCTACCGCACGCCCGCGATCTACGCCGACGTAACCGCGGTCTTCACCAACACCAATCCCGTCCGCCCCTATCGCGGCAATGGACGGCCCGAGGCGGCCTATGTGATCGAGCGCATGATCGATCTTGCGGCTGATGCAACCGGCTTCGATCCGATCGAGCTGCGCCAGCGCAACGCCATCCCGCCCGACGCGCTGCCGTTCCGGACCGGGCTCACCTTCACCTATGACAGCGGCGACTTTGCCAACAATCTGAAACTGGCGCTCAGCCTCGCGGATGCCGACGGCTTTGCGGCGCGCCGCACGGAGGCCCGCAAGCGCGGGAAGCTGCGCGGTCTCGGGGTATCCAACACCATCGAGCGTGCCGGCGCGCCGAGCTATGAAGGCGCGGAAATCAGGTTCGACCGCTCCGGGACCGTGACGCTCGTCTGCGGCGCGATCAATCAGGGCCAGGGCCACGAGACCGTGTTCAAGCAGATCTTGTGCGACCGCCTCGGCCTTGATCCGGACGACATCCACTACCTTCAGGGGGATACCGATCAGGTGTTTTTCGGCGAAGGCACCGGCGGTTCGCGCACCGCGACGCTTGGCGGCGCCGCGGTCGACGCCGCGTGCCGCAAGGTCATCGAGAAGGCGCGCGCCATCGCAGCCTTCGCGCTCAAGACCGAGCCCGCCCAAGTGAATTTCGCCGACGGAGTGTTTTCCGCGCCCGCCACCAACGAGACGCTGACCATAAAGGAGGTCGCACGGCTCGCTGCGAATCCCACGAAGCTGCCTCGCGACATGGAGCCGGGGCTGGTCGCGACCGCGGTCTATCGCGCCGAGGTCGAGAACTTCCCGAACGGCGCCCATGTGTGCGAACTGGAGATCGATCGCGAAACCGGCGTCGTGGAGATCGTCCGCTACAGCGTCGTGGATGACGTCGGCACCGTGCTCAATCCACTGTTGCTCCACGGCCAGATCGCCGGCGGCGTCGCTCAAGGAGCGGGTCAGATTCTGCGCGAGGATATCAGGTTCGATCCGGTCACCGGCGAGCTTCTGACCGGCTCCTTCATGGATTACGCGATGCCCCGCGCCGGCGATCTCTGCGCAATCGCGATCAAGAGCAACCCGGTGCCGACCAAGACAAATCCGCTCGGCGTTAAGGGCGCTGGCGAGGCCGGCGCCGTCGGCGCACTTCCGGCCGTCGCCAATGCGCTCGTCGATGCGCTGTCGGAATTCGGCGTGCGGCATATCCCGATGCCTGCGACCCCGGAAATCATATGGCGCGCCATCAGGGGAGGGAGCGTGAGTGGGGGCATGCAGAGCGATGTCACGCGATGAGACGGCCGGCGCTGATCGTTATCGATATGTTGAATGACTTTCTTCAGTCGTGGGCACCGGACGCGAGGGAAAGGCTTCTCCAGTCAACCAACGTGCTGGTAGCCGTGATGAGGGACCATCAGCGACCCGTCATCTGGGTGCGCCAGGAAAAATCGACGCGTAGAGTGCTCGCTTATCTCAGGGCGGTCGTGGCGCGAACGATGCAGAATCGAAAGCGAGAACGGACCGGAATCGAAAGCTCGATCGCCACGGCTCCGCCGAGCGGCGGAAGAATCCGATACCTCCGGCAGTTTGCAAGGAAATTGCAACAATTCGCGCAAAACCTCAAAACCTTGAGAATATTTCACGGACGACTCTTTGAGGAGGCGAGGAAACGCTCGCGGGGCGGGCAAGGTGCAGCGCGCCCACCAACCCCTGCCGTGGTGGGCACGCGCCTACTTCCGCGGCGGCGCGACCGCCACATTGGCGAAGCCGGCGCTATCGAAGGCGCGCCGCACCGTGCCGTCGACCTTGGCATCTTCGATAAACCGCGCCGCCCAGTCGCGGGCGGCAGGCCGGTTCTTCGGCACCGCAACCACGACCCCGGTTGACTGCACGGGCTCATCGAGCACGCGCGCGCCGGGCAGGCCCTTGGCGAGGTCGGTCAGCGCTTCGGTGCCCATCGCAAGCGCGTCAAGCTGGCCCCTTCCCAGCAGGTCCGCAGCGGCTTCAGGCTTGGGAAAGGTGGCGAGCGAGGCATGCTTTAATGAGCGCGCGACCGTGCGCGACGTCGCCGTGCCTTCGATCGCGCCCACGCGGATGCCGGGGCGGTCGACATCGCTGAGGGTTTTGATGTCGGAGCCGGCGCGCACAAGGTAGGTGCTTTCATACACGACGTAGGGCGGCCCCTGGTCCACGAATTTCTCGCGCTCGGCGTCCGCCGGCATGAAGGAGATGTCCCAGGCGTCCTTGCCGGCCGCAGCGGCGATCTCGCCGGAGTTCTGATATTGGACGAGCCGCAACGGCACGTGCAGCTTTGCGGCGGCGGCTTTGGCGAGTTCCACCGTGACGCCGCGCGCCTGGCCGGACGCCGGATCGCGGGTCGCCCAGAACGTCGATGCCGCCGGGCCGACCGCGATGGCGACGCGCAGCGAACCGGTGGGGGCGATGTCGCGTGCGGCGGAAACGTCGTCACCCGCGATGACGGAGCCGGCGCCGCCGATCAGCAGGGCGGCCCCGACAGCGATTTTTGTCAGCGATGACATGGCGGTTTTTCCTCCGGCGGAGTCTCTTGCGGCTAATGTCTCGATCGGCTGAAATTCAGAGTTGCAGGCGCGCACCTGGGCCGTTGAAGCGCGCGCGCCATGCCCACTTCCCCGTCCCTGCCCTCCCGCACGCGGGGAAGGGTAGGGGAGGGGGCGCGGGAGGGTGGGCACGCTTCGCTCTGAGTTTGTCAAAGAGTGCCCACCATACGGCTGTTCCTACGGACGGCGAACGCCCGCCACCGACGACAGGTCGCGATGCGGCTCGCCGCAGTTATAGTCCTCGATGCGAATGTCGTTGCGCAGCGTATAGACGAAGCGCGTCTGCCAATCGCGCGTGTAATATTTCGGGTCGTGAATGGTGACGACGTCCTCGATCTGCGTCGGGCTTATCTTGCGGATGCGCTCGAGCGTGCGCATCTCGTCGGTGTGGGGCGCGCCGGTGGCGTCCAGGAAGGTCTTCTCGTTAAAGCCCGCGGTTTGGACCACCAGCGTATCGCCTTCGAAATGCCCGACCGAGTGGCCGTTGTAGAACGGCCACGTCTCCAGCTCGTCAGCGCCCGGCATCGGCTTGTCCATGGCGATCGGGCGGATCTGGTGGCTGAGTTCGTAGAGGATGGTGATCTGCCCGGGCGGCCCGTAGACGATCTCGAACGGATAGGGATTGGCGAGCACCCGCGGGATGCCGTCGGGCACACAGAACCTGCGGGCCGCGTCGATGATCGAGCCGTCCTTCAGGCCGGCCATGTTCTTCTCATAGGCCGCCTTGCCCTCCGCGGTGAACGGCAGCTCGCCGCCGCCGACAAGTTGAAGCTTCGCGTGGTATTCGGTCGCCCAGTAGATTCCGGAAAGATCGGGCGGGGTGTCCGCCGCGACGGCCGGCCCTGCCAAGGCAAGCGCGAGCGGCGCGGCAACACCGGTGCCCGCAAGACGGCGAAAAGCTCTCATTGAAGTCCTCCCAGCACGTGTCCCCAAGCGCTTTTCCGCTTCAAGGTTTTCACATCGTTGCGCCATTGATACGCTAGCATGTCCGGGGCGCCAAGAAAAACAACAGGTTTGCCTGATGCCGCCAGTCATCTTCGGGTTATCGCCTCGGCACAGAACTCAGGTTAACGCCGCGTTAGCAAACGCGAGCGGTCGGTAGGATCGCGGCCATCCCACGTCTTCGAACGAGGATTGTCGAATCGAAAATACTCGGCATCCGAGTCCTCTTGGTACCAGCTGCAATCAGGAGCACACCCTGTTCCGTTGGCCCGAAACGCTTTGTTAACCGGGAATCCGTGCCATGGGGTTATCGCCTCGGCGTTGACCTTGGCGATTGGTTCTCCTAAGCTTTGAGTTAAGTTCCAGGAGAGGGCAGAGAGAATTTTGGAGGCGCCGATGAAAGTCAGAGCACTTGCTATCGCGGGCATCGCCACTTTCGCCGTCTATGCGGTCCCTGCCGTTGCCCATCATTCGTTTGCAATGTTCGATGCAGAGAAGACCGTAACGCTGGAAGGATCGGTCAAGGAATTTCAGTGGACCAACCCGCATGCCTGGATCATGCTGAATGTCGCCAACCCGCAGGGGCAGACAAACGTGTGGGCGATTGAGCTCAACGGACCGAGCGGCTTGGCGCGGGACGGCTGGAAGCCGAAAACCCTTACGCCCGGCATGAATGTTGCGGTCACGATCCACCCGCTGCGCGATGGGACCAACGGCGGCCAGTTCCTGAAGGTCAAGTTGCCGGACGGGAGCGAGATGGGGCGCGGCGGCATCCCGCAGGCTCCGGCTGCGACGCCGCCGGCGCCTTAAGGGCCGCCTTTTCGCATCCGCGTTACAGCGGATTCCGGTCATATGGAAACGGCGCAGGTGGGCAAAGCCAACGGGTCCAACCTTCGGCACGCCCGATGAGAGGCTCCGCGTGCCGATCCGCCCGCGAAAGGCCGCGCGCTGGTGGGCATGACGCACCGAAGTCGGGCTTGCCTGACTTCGGCAGTCAATAGTGCCGAAATCGGCAACAGCCGATTTCGGTTGCGCCTTTGCCCGCCCTGCCGCTGAAGCGATCCAGTCGACCGGGAACCGCTATAGGTTGAAGGGCGGCCGAGCCATTCGAGGGTCACCCCTTAGAGTCGCCCGCACGCGCCGTTCGTAGATTAGGACAGCAGCAACACCACGGGTAGCAGAAGTTTCATGCGCTGCAGGTCGGGCCAGGCCCGGTGGAAAACTCTTTTGAATCTTGAGTGGGTGCAGAAGCCTTAAGGGCGCGCGGCCTTGGCG
>JAJPKK010000046.1 GCA_021323775.1 Hyphomicrobiales bacterium | reverse complement strand
GTTTTTGCCGCGATGCCATATGCAGATACGACAACCGTGTCGTGGCGATAACCACGATCGCCGGTTCGCGGTCTGGGAAATGGCTCAGTTAATGTTGCCGCTTTCCTAAGCCGCCATCAGCCCGGCCTGAGGTGAGCCGTCTCGACCACCTTCCGCCAGCTCTCAAGCTCGCTCTTGATCCGCTCGGCGAACTCTTTCGGCGTGCTCTCGATCTCGTAAAAATCAAGCGCGTCGAGGCGCTCCTTTACGTCCGGCAGCTTGATGATGCGGACAATGCTGCGATGAAGCAGGTTGACGATCTCCTCGGGCGTGCCAGCCGGGACCAGCACTCCGACCCACTGATCCCCGGCGAAGACCGGATAGCCGGCTTCCGCGGCGGTCGGAATGTCCGGCAGCTTCTGCGAGCGCTTCCTGCTCGACAGCACGAGCGCCCGCAAGCTGCCTTCCTGGATATACGGCACGCAGGGCGGCAGCGAGCTGACGCCGATCGGCGTGTGACCTGCGACGACGGAGGCGACCGCCGGGCCCGCGCCGCCGAAGGGGACGTGCACGATATCGAGACCGAGAGACACCCGGAATTGCTCGAATGTCAGATGCGGCTGGACTCCTGCACCGCCGGACGCGAATGTGTACTGTCCAGGATGGGCCCTGATCAGTTTAACCAACTCGTCAAGGGTCCGCACGCGGAGAGAAGGATGGACGATGATCGTGATCGCAGACGCGATCGGAACTGCGACTGGCGTAAAGTCCGCGACCGGGTCGTAGGGCGCCTTGCCCTGGAACGCCGGATTGGTGACGAAGCCGCTGACCGTAAACAGGATCGTATGCCCGTCCGGCGCCGCGCGCGCGGCCTGGACGGCGGCGATGTTGCCGCCGCCACCGGCGACGTTCTCCACGTAGAATTGCTTTCCGAGTTGCTCTGACAGCTTCAGCGCCGAGATCCGCCCGAATATGTCGGTCGGACCGCCGGGCGCGAACGCCACGATAATGCGCACCGGCCGGGTCGGATAATCGAGTGCGAACGTGCGCTGCAACAAAATTGGTACGGCCGCAGCGGTCGCGCCGATGAGCAGAATTTGACGGCGAGTTTGCATGCGTCCCTCCCCGTGGCTACGCGTACACCGGACGCCCGAAAGGCTACAACGTTCGCCGGCGGACCCGGAAGGGGTGTTATGCGTTGACACCCCCAGCCATCGGCCTACATTAGCGGCGTTCCGAGGGGAGCTCCGGAAGGAGCTGAGAGACCGCCAAAGCCTGCCCCCGAGCCGGGTATGGCGCCGCGGAGACCCTTTGAACCTGATCCGGGTCATGCCGGCGAAGGGACGGACCCTAATCCCTCCACGCACACGCCCGGAATATAGGCCGCAGCCAGAGGGATACGTCCATGAACGTCCATGATCGCGACATCGCCGCCCCGAAGGTCACCACCGGACCGATCGCCGGATCGCGCAAGGTCTATGCGGTGCCCGAAGCGGCGCCCGATCTGCGCGTTCCGTTGCGCGAGATCGTGCTGACGGAAGCTGCCGCCGAGCCGCCGGTCCCGGTCTATGACACCTCCGGACCTTATACCGACGACAATGTTGCGATCGACGTGGAAGCGGGCCTCAAGCGTGCGCGCATCGAATGGGTGCGCGAACGCGGCGGCATCGAGGAGTACGAGGGCCGCCCGGTCCGGCCGGTGGACAACGGCAATGTCAGCGGCAAGCATCTCGCGCGCGCATTTCCGACCGTGCATCAGCCGCTACGTGGCGTCCCCTCCCTGCCCTCCCCCGCAAGCGAGGGAGGGAAAGGGAGGGGGATTACCCAGCTTGAATGGGCCCGCGCGGGCGTCGTCACCAAGGAGATGATCTATGTCGCGGAGCGCGAGAATCTTGGCCGCAAGGCGCAGCTTGAGCGCGCGGAAGCGGCCCGCGCCGACGGCGAAAGCTTCGGCGCATCGGTTCCGCTATTCGTGACGCCGGAGTTCGTGCGCAGCGAAGTGGCGCGCGGGCGCGCCATCATCCCCTCCAACATCAATCACGCCGAACTGGAGCCGATGATCATCGGCCGCAACTTCCTCACCAAGATCAACGCCAATATCGGCAATTCCGCCGTGACCTCGTCGGTCGAGGAGGAAGTCGACAAGATGGTGTGGGCGATCCGCTGGGGCGCCGACACCGTGATGGACCTCTCCACCGGCCGCAACATCCACAACACCAGGGAGTGGATCATCCGCAACTCGCCGGTGCCGATCGGCACTGTGCCGATTTATCAGGCGCTGGAAAAGGTCAACGGCGACCCGGTCAAGCTCGACTGGGAATGCTACAAGGACACTCTCATCGAGCAGTGCGAGCAGGGCGTCGATTATTTCACGATCCACGCCGGGGTGCGGCTCGCGTACGTGCCGCTGACCGCCAATCGCGTCACCGGCATCGTGTCGCGCGGCGGCTCGATCATGGCGAAGTGGTGCCTCGCGCATCACCGCGAGAGCTTCCTGTATGAGCGCTTTGACGAGATTTGCGATATCATGCGCAAATACGACGTCTCGTTCTCGCTTGGCGACGGGCTGCGGCCCGGCTCAATCGCGGACGCCAACGACCGCGCCCAGTTCGCGGAGCTGGAGACTTTGGGCGAACTCACCCGCATCGCCTGGGCCAAGGGCTGCCAGGTCATGATCGAAGGCCCCGGCCATGTGCCGATGCACAAGATCAAGATCAACATGGACAAGCAGCTCAAGGAATGCGGCGAGGCGCCGTTCTATACGCTGGGCCCGCTGACGACCGACATCGCGCCGGGCTACGACCACATCACGTCGGGCATCGGCGCCGCCATGATCGGCTGGTTCGGCTGCGCCATGCTGTGCTACGTGACCCCGAAAGAGCACCTCGGCCTGCCCAACCGCGACGACGTCAAGCAAGGCGTCATCGCCTACAAGATCGCGGCCCACGCCGCCGACCTCGCCAAGGGCCACCCGGCCGCGCAACTGCGCGACGACGCCTTGAGCCGCGCGCGCTTCGAGTTCCGCTGGGTCGACCAGTTCAACCTGTCCCTGGACCCCGACACCGCGCGCGAATACCACGACGAGACGCTGCCCAAGGAGGCCCACAAGCTGGCGCACTTCTGCTCGATGTGCGGGCCCAAGTTCTGCTCGATGAAGATCACGCAGGACGTGCGCGACTATGCGGCGGCGCTGAATGATCCGGCAGGGGCTGGCGCGAGCGCCGCCGTGGCGGAAGCCGGCATGGCGGAGATGGCGAAGAAGTTCCGCGACATGGGGAGCGAGGTGTATGTCGACGCGGAGGCGGTGAGGGCGAGCAACAGGGTGTTGTGAGTGTCTCATGTCGAACCTTCTTGAGCGTATCACGGTCAATCCGGAAGTGTGCGGCGGCAGGCCGTGCATTCGCGGGATGCGCATACGCGTGAAGGATGTTCTCGACATGTTGGCCGGAGGCTCGACGCGGGCGGAAATACTTGAAGACTATCCATATCTTGAGGATGAAGACATTACGGCGGCGCTGGAATTTGCGTCACGCGCGGCCGATCATCCCATCCTTACTGCCGTCGAGCCGTGAAGTTCCTGGTCGACGCCAACCTGCCGCCGGCATTGGCGCGATGGCTGGCGTCGGAGGGACACGAGGCATACCACGTCAGCGATCTTGGGATCGCAAGCATGTCCGACCGCGCGGTATGACAGCACGCCAGCGACACCGAGGCGTGTATCGTCACCAAGGACGAGGATTTCGTCCTCCTGCAAGCGCTAGACCGCAATGGACCTCTCGAGTTTTTTGCGCGAGGCAGCACGCGTTTGTCTGTTGGGGCTTCGCCGTTGCGCTCGCTCATGATTATGCCGCTCCATAAACCTCGCCGAGCGCGAGGTTGAAACAAGGCGGATCAAGAGTAATCGATCCCTCTCGCACGATGTGCGTGAGGATCGTGTCGTTGTTCCCTCGCGCGTGGTGAATGATCAATGGCTGGTCGGGATCGACGATGAGGTAATGCGCGACGCTCGGCACGCGGAAATAGCCGGCAAGTTTGAGAGAAGCGTCGATGCGGCGCGTCGAAGGCGACAGGACTTCGACCACAATAATCGGGTTCGGCACTTCGACCACTGAGGCCGGGAGTTCGAGTCCGCAGTAGACCAATGCATCGGGCTCGTGGGCGGTAGAGTCATCGATGCGCACCGTCATTCCGTCCGGCAGCATATGACAGGGGAGACCTGCTCGCCTGATCCCTGACAATAATGCGGCCTGTACGCTGAATTTGATCTTGGCGTGCCCCGCTCGCTCCGGCGTCATGGCATAAACGGCGCCAGCATACAGCTCGAACCGCCCCGGCCGCCCCTCCGCCCAGGCGAGGTACTCATCCACGGTCATCTTGTGCTGCGGCAACGCGGTCATGCTGGTTATGTAGCACTGCTGCGGCGCCAATCCAACGACGCGGTTTGAATTGGCTACAGCAAGTGTTCCTTGGAGCAAAGTCCGTTTCCAGCGGCCGCTACTCGCTCGGCACCGCCATGCTGATGAGATTACTGGCGGACTGGAATTCCTTGACCAGGCGCTCAAGCTCTTCCTTGCCCACATAGCGGCGCGCAATGCGCACCCGGTACAAGCCGCCGGGGCCGCCCGGGCGGGGACCGTCCACGATCACAGCGTCGTGGGCATCAAGGAAGCGGGTGACGTCCGCCATGTTTGCCTGCGGCGCAAACCTCACCAGCGCAAAGGAACCGATCTCAAGCCCGCGGGTGGCAGCGGGAGGCGCGGAAGCTGGCTCAAAAGACGAGCGGGTCTCGACGCGATCCTGCAGCGCCAACTTGGCGATCACGCCAGCCTGCAACACCATGATGACGACGGCCGCCCCGGCCGCGAATGCGAAAGCGCGCGGCGTGAACAGATCCATAAGCCAGCCGCCCATTCCGCCCCCGGCCGCCGGAGCACGGGAGCGTCTGCGCTCGCTGTCGATCGCCTTGAACAGGTTTTCCATCACGCGGGGCGACGGGACGCCCAGCGATTCATTAAGAAGGACGGTCTCGGCCATTTCCTCGCGCGCCAGTTCGAGGCGGCGGGTCAACTCGGCGTCGGCGGCAAGCGCCGCTTCGACCTGATCCGCTTCGCGCGCGTCGAGAGTGCCGGCCGCATACCAAGGCAGCAACGCCTCGATATCGTCCGCCGACATCTTCTGGTTCGCTTGGTTCATGGCCAACCTCGATCAATTCCTGCTGTCTTCAGCAGCTCCGAAAGCCTCTTGCGCGCATAGAACATGCGCGTCTTCACGGTTGCCTCAGGAATGCCGACGATCTCCGCCACCTCTTGGACCGATTTTTCGTGATAATAGACAAGATCGATAACTTCCCGATGTTCCGGCGAAAGCGCCTCCAGGCACTTCCGCAAGGCCGCGCTCTTGTCCTTCTTCTGAATCGACACCTCGGGATCGTCCGACTTGTCCTCGATCGCTCCCGCCATCTCCTCGTTGAGTTCCTCGTCGGGCTTGCGCCGCATCGTGGAGAGGGCCTTGAAACGCGCGATGGCGAGCAGCCACGTCGACACCGCGCTGCGACCCTCGAACCTGTCAGCCTGACGCCACACGTCCAGGAACACTTCACTAATCAAGTCCTCGGCCACCGCCTGGTTGCCGACGAGGCGAAGCACAAACCGATACACGCGCACCTGATGGCGAGCGAACAGAACCTGCATCGCGAGCCGGTCGCCTTGGGCGATCCTGCCGATCAGGACTTCGTCTGACGCAGAAAGGTTCGCGCTCAACGATCGACTCGTGTGATTTGTCGCAGCGAGGATGAATTCGGTTCAAAGGGTAGAGAAGGATTACCTCGGCATAAACAACGCCAACGTGTGCCCTGCACGCTCGCCTCCCAACTCCCGTCCGACGGCGGGGAACCCACCGCCGCGCCCGCAAAGCGCTAAAATGCATCTAAACCCTTTGGTCTGCAAGAAAATCTGCCGCAATTTATGGGCGTGAAAGGAAGCTTCGCAAGCTCGCTCCTTTTCGCCTGCTCACGAATATCTGTGTTGGTGGTGCTCTTGGCCGCATTTTGGGCGCGGCTCAAATTGCCCTCGGCATGGGACCCGCGATAAAGAAAGGACCTGCCAGAGTCGGATTTTCGACGAAAAGTGGCGTTGACGCGACACTCGCCCCGAGAGTTGGGGAACTGGACGTTGTAGGGGCAGTCCACCGGCGCGGGGTGCGCTTAACCGGGGGCACCCAGGGGGCCCCCGTACAAACGGGCGATGTCGGAGGAGGCCGCTGATCGCTTACTTCGTCACAACGATGAAATCCGTGTCCCGGCCAGTCTCCGATCCCAGGCCCTGATCGGAGATGAGCAAGGAGGCGCCGGGAGTTACCAGGGGGGCAATGCGGTCAAGCGCTTCCGGCGGGATTTCGATGCGGTCAAGCGCTTCGATGGCGGCTTGGCGCAAGCTGTTTGCCGTTGACGGCATCTGCTGCTCGTCGTGCGCCGAGCGGCCTTTGCGTTTCGTGTGGGCTGAAGCGCCCGGCGCCCGGTCGTAGCCCAGCGAAACTGCGAGCCAGCGGATATTGCCGCCCTCATTCGCCGGCCGGCTGGCCGTGAAGAGATGGGTGCCAAGCGGGACCTCCGGATGCGCGATCGTGATCTGGGTCTCGAACACGGGCGCAAAACCCTTGCGGACGAACAGCTTGCCGAGCCTGCGGCTCACGAACAACGAGATCGGGCCTGGGTGCTGCAAGGCGTTCTCAATTTGCTGCTGCGCGTCGTCAATCTTCGGTGCTGGAACCGGCTGCTCCGTCGACGGCTGCCCCGGCTGGTTGGTTTCGGCAGGCTTGTCCGGGCTACTCCCGCCTCCAATCTGCGGCGATGCCGAGGTGCTGACCTCGGATACGGGCTGCCTGGCGTCCTGAGGCAACTTCTCCGGCACGGTTGCGTCGGCGGCGGTCGTACCATTGGTCGCGGCCACCATTACGGCAGCATTTGGGCCGGCAGAACGCTGCGCACTCGAGGCGCCGGCGTGGGCTGCCGCTTCGGATGCTTTCACAAGCCCGGCGAGGTGCGGATGTGTAATCTCATAAGGCGATGCGTCGCCGCGCGTGATGATGACGCGCGCGCCGATCTTGGTCATGCCCCACAGGCGCACCGCAAATCGCTCCGGCAAGCGGATGCAGCCGTGGGAGGCGGGATGGCCGGGCACCACGCCGGCGTGAAGCGCAACGCCCGACCACGTAATGCGCTGCATGTAGGGCATCGGTGCGCCGCTGTAGATATTGGAGTGATGCCACCTCTGCTTCTGGATGACGCTGAAAACTCCCATCGGGGTCGGATGCCCCGGCATGCCAGTCGAAACTGGAGAGACGGCGACCGGCGTGCCGTTGTCGTACACCGTTACCCGCTGGCTGCCGATCGAGATCGCAAGAATGAGGGGACCGGAAGGCTGCTTCGGCGGCTCCGGCTTGCTCGCTTCAGCGGCATCGCCGCTGCCTCGCCGCCGGTGCGAGTGATGCCATCCGGGCTGTTCGGAGCCGAGATCGCCCAACCCATAGACGCGATGATGGCGGTAATGATACGCCCCAGCCGGCGTCGACATCCCGCTCACAAAACAAAGCCCCAGCGATGCCGCAGCGGCCGCCAACTCAAGCTTGCCGCGTGCCTGCCTGCCAGGCCGCCTCGCATACGATAACACACCTGTGGTCTCTCGTCCCGACACCACGGCCCCCCCAGTTGATGACAACCAATCAATACGCAACGGTAACTCCTCTCTCGCTTCATTCACAGGTTCCCTTCCTGCCCCCCGCTGCCAGGAAGGTTTTCATTTTCGCCCTCCTCCGCCGGCGGGGGAGGGTCGGGAGGGGGAGTCCTGGTTTCGATAGTAGATTCATTGTGTAACAGACTCGTTCCAACCAATTATGAAGCTCGGACCAATTATTAAGCTTGGAAATCGCACAGGCGCCCCTGGAGCACTTCATAGTGCCTTGGAGGAGCACATCCTCCTGGCGCCTTTAAGGCGGCGGCTTGGGCGGGGCTGGTGGGGCGGGCAAACGCGCTGGTGGGGCCGGTCGCGTAGTGCAGCGGCCTTGCGCGCCTGCCCGCCATCAGCGCGGCCCTCGCGAGCATCGGTGGCAAAGGCGGAAGCAGCGCCATGTCGACGCCGCGGCTCCCCGGCTGCCTTTGTCCGCCCTACGGACTCATCATCACCCGCCTTGCGATCGGGCCCCACTTGCGCGCTTCGCTCGCAACAAACTCCGTCACAGCCTCGGGTGACATCGGCTCGGCCACGATCGCGTCCTCGGCGAGCCGCTGCCGCAGGGCAGGCGTGGCCCATGCGGCATTGACCGCATGATTGAGCTTCTGCACCACGTCGTTGGGCAAGCCGGCCGGTCCCGACAGCGCGTGCCAGGTCATTGCCACGAGGTCGTCGAACCCCTGCTCCTGCAAAGTGGGCACATCCGGGAATTCCGCCACGCGGGCGCGTGAGGATGCCGCGATCGGAACCAACGTGCCGGCGCGGATTTGGCCCACTGCGGAACTCCACGTCATGGAACCGATGACGACATTGCCGGCGATGAGGTCCACCAGCGCCTGGGAGGAGCCTTTGTGCGGAATGTGCTGCACCGCGATCCCGGCTTTCTGAGCGAAGTATTCAAACAGCAGATTGCCGAGAGTGCCGACGCCCGGCGACACGTAGTCGAGGGGGCGTCCGCTCCGCGCGAGCGCGATCAACTCTTTGACCGACTTCACGCCCAGCGCCGGATGCGCCACGAACGTGTTGGGCGGCCCGCCCAGAAAGGCAATGTGCGTAAAATCGCGAATTGGATCGAAAGGAGGACTGGGGCTCACGGCGGGCGCGATGACATGATAGGCGATACTCGAAGTCACCAGCGTATAGCCGTCAGGCGCCGCATGGGCCGCCGCCGCGGCCCCGATCAACCCGCCGGCGCCCGGCCGGTTATCGACGATCACGGGCTGATGCAGCAGCGGCGGCAGGAACTCCGCCAGCAACCGGGCGAATGTATCGGCTACCCCGCCCGGGGTCGATGGCGCAATGATCCGTATCGGCCGCGTCGGCCATTCGGCCGCAGGCGCGGCCGACGCCGCGACGGCCAACAGGATAAGTGCGGCCAGGGCGCGTGCTGTCATCGGCGGCACCTCAATCGGCATGCGGTCCTATAATAGCACGGCTATTAACGCGGCGCCGCTTCCGCCCACTTGACGATCTGTATGCGGGGCGCAAGCCTGTCGTGCTGTGTTGCCCGCCTTGCTGTCGAGGACGGCAGTGCTTGAGGAAACGCGAATGAAATCCTTCGTGGTCGGGCGGGTCGGCGAGCTGGCGGAGGGCGAGCGGCGCGTGATTTCCTGCGACGGCACCGAAGTTGGGGTCTTCAACGTCGATGGCGAACTGGTCGCGTGGTACAATCAATGCGCCCATCGCGGCGGGCCGGTCTGCCAGGGCCGTATCTACCATCGGGTCCGCGAGCCGGTCGATGAGAACGGCGAGACCCGGACGCTGCAATATGATCTGAAGCGCAAAAATATCGTCTGCCCGTGGCACGGCTGGGAGTTCGACTTGCGGACCGGCCATCACCCCGGCGGCGAGCGCTTCGCCCTGCGCCGAGCGCGGCTCGAGATCGCGGATGGACATGTCTATGTCGTCGTCTGAT
>JAJPKK010000045.1 GCA_021323775.1 Hyphomicrobiales bacterium | reverse complement strand
GTTTTTGCCGCGATGCCATATGCAGATACGACAACCGTGTCGTGGCGATAACCACGATCGCCGGTTCGCGGTCTGGGAAATGGCTCAGTTAATGTTGCCGCTTTCCTTGTACCGCCCTACGGGCTACGGACGGCCGCGTTGATCATTCGGCCGGATGCGCAATTGCTTCCTTGGCCGGCGTAATCTCCACCGAGACGAATTCAGGATAGCGGACCAGCGCATAAAGGAAGCCCGCCACGATGGCGTAGGCCACCGCCACGGTCGGGGTTACGGCGAAACCAATCGACTCCCCGTGCATGAAGCCGAAGAAGGTCAGCACGGCGCCGGCCGCGGCGAAAGCGGAGGCTTCCGTGAACCTGCGCTCGATCACGAACGCCCCGATCGCGCCGAGCACGAGGCCGGTGAGGATCGCGCCGCCGCCCAGCACTTCGAGGCCGTGATAAAGCACGCCGACGGCGCCGAGCTTCTCCATGCCGATGGCCGCCGCGCTGGTGCCTGCGGCGCCGAGCGCGCCGTCCATCAGGGTCTTGCACCACGCGGCAAGATGCGGCGTGAGCGCAAGCACTACGGCGGGCGCGTGCCTTGCCGGCGTCGTCTGGTAGGCCTGGGCGCCGATCAGCATGCCAATATAAAGAAGGATCGGCGAGATCGCCACCACCGGAATGAATGCGAGCAGCACCGCGATGATGCCGAACCACGCCAACACGATGACCATCAGTCCCGTGGCGGCCGAATAGCCGATGCGCCCGCCCATCGCTTTCCAGCCCGGATGGCCGATATAGACGGCATTGATGAAGGGATTGCCCATCAGGCACCCGATCAGGCTGACGACGCCGTCAGCGGTCAGCACGCTCGTCGTCGGATAGGCGTCACCGGCCGCTTCGGCGCTTTCCACGTTGTCCATGGCCTCGACGAGGTCATAGATGCCGAACGGTATCGCCGTCACCAGAATGACGCCGAGAAACTCGAAGCCGGAAAACACCGTATTGAAAGCTGGCAGCGGGACCGAGAAGCCGAAGCTCGTGAATGCGGCGGCAAGCTTTTCGATGCTCAGGCCGCCGTAGCTGAGGCCGATCACGTTCGAGCCCCAGGCGATGGCGGTGCCGACGATGATTGCAACAAGTCCCGCGGGAATGCCCTTCGGGTATCTGACGCCGCCGAACCAGCTCACCGTTATGATGGCAAAGCAGGTGAGGCCGATCACCGGCGTCATGTACATTTCAAGCACCGGCCGCATCGAAATAAACGTCACCGAAACGCCGGCCAGCGTTCCGAGCAGGGCCGCGCGGGGCGTGATCCGGCGGATGTAAGGCGCAACAAAGCCGCCGATCATCAGGATGAAGCTCTGGAAGAACACCCATACAAGGCCCGCCTGCCACCCCTTCTCCGGATTGCCGGTCTTGAGCGAGATCGGCAGCATGATCACGAAGGTGACGATGAACATGTGGGGCACGCTGATGCCGGACGGCAGCGCGCAGACATCGCTGCGGCCTGTCTTCTGCGCCAGACGATAGGCCAGGAAAGCGTAGTACATGGTGCTGAGGAACATCATCAGCCCGACAGCCGGGAGGATGCGTCCGAACACCAGCGCATCGGGCATTTTGAGAACGAACCGCAGAAGCGCGGTCAGCGTCAGCATGTTGACCAGAATGTTGGTGCCGAAGCCGAAGAATGCATTCCAGTCGCCCGGCGTCCATAAGGTCGGGCGATAAGTCGAACTCGTCATTGAAAACTCCAATCGGGAACGGGACGGCTCTCCCACCAAGGGGGGCGAATATCAGATCAAAGCCCGTTTGCCGGGATACGGACCTTGGCGATACCGCCCCCCTGGCGGGGAGATTCAAGGGTGGCTGGCGGAAGCGCGCGAAGCCGCGTCACAGCTCAGCCGGGATTCATCTCTGCTTTCGACCTCTCCGTCAGCGCCAGGTCAAATGCCGGTAGTTCGGACCTCTAAGCCCGCGGCCGGGATCGGCCATCGCCGACGCACTCACCACAATTTGGTCTCGCAAGGACCGTGCCACTTCAGCCGAGCGCAGGCGTCTCGTGCGCCGGCTTCGCACGTAGCCCGGGTTGAGCGCAGCGAAACCCGGGGGCGGCGGCGCGATGCGGCGTGGCAGACCCGGGTCTCGCTGCGCTCAATCCGGGCCACGAAGGGCAACACCGCCCCAGGGGCGCGGGGGAGGGCGGCGGAGGACTTTCGCTGCTGATAATTTGTTGGCGCGCGCGTCTACTTGATGCGCATCTCTATGCGGCAGCCGCCAATTCCATGCCCTCGAGCAGCGCCTGCGAGGATGCGACAGAGCCGAAAATGCCGCCCTGGGCTTTGACCATCTTCAGCCCCATGTCGTGGAATTCCGGAAAATAGGACGCGCAGCAATCCGACAATACAATGCAGCGGTAACCGCGGTCATTGGCCTCGCGCACCGTGGTGTTGACGCAGACCTCGGTGGTGACGCCGCACACAAAAAGCGTGTCAATGCGGAGATTGCGCAACACCAGGTCAAGATCGGTCTGATAGAACGCGCCCTTGCCGGGTTTGTCGATGACAGGCTCGCCGCTGATCGGATAAAGTTCCGGGATGATGTCGTGGCCGGGTTCGCCGCGAACCAGGATGCGCCCCATCGGGCCCGGCGCGCCGATCCGCAAGGACGGATCGCCGCGCTCGACCTTGTGGCGGGGCGCATCGCTCAGGTCGGCACGATGGCCTTCGCGGGTATGGATCACCGCCACGCCGCGCCTGCGGCAGGCGGCAAGCGCGTTGCGGCATGGCTCGACCGCAGCCTTAAGCCGGGACACGTCATTGCCCAGCGCCGCGCCGAACCCGCCGGGCTCAAGGAAATCGCGCTGCATGTCGATGATGATGAGCGCGGCGTAGGCGAGATCGACGTGAAGCGGCGCGGGTTCGGCTTCGATTGTGATCATGGGCATGCCGCACTCCTTGAGGCGCGTGTCTTCGGTGTCGTGCCAATCCGCAAGAAACATGCCATCGACCGGCGCCGCCCGGCGGGCAGTGGGCATTTGTTGAGCACGGCGGTCGAATCGGAGGCACTGGAGCATCTGTGCAGCCTGACAGCGTCTCGGCATCGCCAGCGCCATTGCGCGGCGGCGCGGGCTTGTTATCTTGTAACGCGCCGACCCCTGTCTGACCTATGTCTCCCACTGACCTCGACGAATTCATCGCTGCTTCGGCCCGCGCGCTCGCATTGCCGGTTGAGGCGGCTTGGGGCCCGGCAATTCGCTTCAATCTCGAGGTGACCTTCCGGTTTGCCTCGCTCGTCGCCGACCATCCGTTGCCCGACGACGCCGAGCCCGCTCCAGTGTTCCGGGCCTGACGATGTTTGACAGCGCAGAGGCATCGGCGCTCGATATTGCCCGCGCCGTGGCAGAAGGCGCAATGACCGCCCGCGCTGTTGTCGAAGCCGCGCTTGCCCGTATCGCCCGGCTCAATCCGTTGCTCAACGCCTTTACCGACGTAACGGCCGAGCGCGCCCGTACCCGTGCGGCTGCGATCGACGCGCGCCGCGCCAAAGGCGAGCCGCTCGGTCCGCTCGCCGGGGCGCCGTTCGCGGTGAAAAATCTGTTCGACGTTGCCGGTCTCCCCACCCGCGCGGGCTCGAAGATCAATCGCGATCGGCCGCCGGCCTTGCGCGATTCGCCGCTGATCGAGCGGCTGGAGGCGGCAGGCGCGGTGCTGATCGGCGCGCTCAATATGGGGGAATATGCCTATGACTTTACGGGCGAGAACGTTCACGACGGCGCGTCGCGCAATCCGCATGATCCGGCGCGCATGACCGGCGGCTCTTCCGGCGGCTCGGGCGGCGCGGTCGCCGGCCGCCTGGCGCCGCTGGCGCTCGGCTCCGACACCAACGGCTCGATCCGGGTGCCGTCGTCGCTGTGCGGCGTGTTCGGCCTCAAGCCGACCTACGGCCGGCTGACGCGGGCGCGGACCTTTCCATTTGTGGCAAGCCTTGATCATCTGGGGCCGTTCGCACGTTCCGTCGCTGACCTCGCGGCTTGTTATGACGCCATGCAGGGACCGGACGCAGAAGATCCGGCATGCGCTGCGCGACCGGCGGAGCCCGTAACTCCCACCCTCGCGGCCGGGCTCGATGGCCTGCGCATCGCCACCGCTGGCGGCTATTTCCGCCGCGGGCTGTCGGCGGAGGGGCATTCGGCGCTTGCCACAGTCGCGGCGGCGCTCGGCGTGACGCGCGAGGTCGAGTGGCCGGAGGCGGCGCGCGCGCGCGCCGCGGCTTACGTGATCACCTGCGCCGAGGGCGCGGCGCTGCACATCGACCGCCTGCGCACCCGGGCAAAGGATTTCGATCCCGCGGTGCGCGACCGCCTGATCGCCGGCGCCATGATGCCGGCCGGCATGGTCATACGAGCGCAGAAATTCCGCCGCTGGTACCAGGCCCGGGTTCTGGAGCTGTTCGAGAAGATCGATGCGGTGCTGCTGCCCGCAACGCCATGCACGGCGCCGCGCATCGGACAGGAAACCTTCACGCTTGATGGGGTTGAGATGCCGGTTCGGGCCAATCTCGGGATCTACACCCAGCCGATTTCGTTCATCGGCCTGCCGGTGGTGGCGATCCCGGTGCCGCTTACGCCCCTGCCGATCGCCGTCCAGATCGTCGCCGCGCCCTGGCGCGAGGACGTGGCGCTGCGCATCGCCTGTGTGCTGGAGAAGAACGGCGTGGCGGCGGCGCCAAAGCCGGCTCGCACCTCGTCTGCCCCTGCGGGCGCGTAGGGTTCTTTACATGGACATCGACCTCCCCGACGTGGTCGCCGAAGTGCGCGCGGCCTTCGAGGCCTACGAACGCGCGCTCGTGACAAACGATGTCGCGGCGCTCGACGCCATGTTCCACGACGATCCGCGCACAATCCGGTTCGGCGGCGGCGAAAACCTGTTCGGATATGGCGAAATCAAGGCTTTCCGCGCGGCGCGCTCGGCCGTGGGCCTTGCCCGCACGCTCTCGCACACGGTCATCACGGCCTATGGCCGGGACATGGCCGTCGCCTCCACTTTGTTTCATCGCCCCACCATCCCCGGCAAGGTCGGCCGCCAGATGCAGACTTGGGTGCGCTTCCCGCAAGGCTGGCGCGTCGTCGCAGCGCATGTGAGCGTGATCGCAGAGGCGTGACGGCGCGACCATTGCGACTCCATCGCAGCCGCGCAGTCCTGAAACATACAGAGAACAAAGCTGTGCGGAACGGCAATAAAGACGAAGGTAAGTCCATTTAGCGACTGAAAGGAACGCGAAATTTCAGAAAAGGGATGCGGCCGATTGTGTCTGAAGGTCATGCCCTATGAAACTGCTGCGATTGACGACTGCTTTGGTGCTGTTTGGCGGTGTCCTGTTTGGCGGTCGTGGAGACGCATCGCCCGTGCCGACTTGCGCGGAGTTTCTCACGCTGGAGCAGTTCCACCTGCAGCAGGTCAGGGTATCGCCTGAGACAGGCCAGATCATGTACGCTCAAAACGCCAGCGTCCCGCAACTGGCGCGTTATATGATTGTATTCGGCTGGATGCAGGGACAGATTGAGGCTGATGCGTGGTTTGCGAACGGCCAGAACCAGCAGGTCGGCTTACAAACAGTGAAAATTGAGGGTACGACTTACGATCACATGACCTGGGCCTTCGCCTTCTGCCGGGGTTATCCCACCGCTCGGATGCCCTTAGTGGCCGACGAGGTGTTCAATTTTTTTACGAAGAAGTAAGCTTAGAAAAGCGCCGATCTCCCGCTCCCTGCTC
>JAJPKK010000069.1 GCA_021323775.1 Hyphomicrobiales bacterium | reverse complement strand
GCGGTGGCGAAGGACGGCCGGTTGCTCGGCGTGATTCATCTCAAGGACATCGTCAAAGGCGGCATCCGTGAACGCTTTGCCGAGCTGCGCCGCATGGGCATCCGCACCATCATGATCACAGGCGACAACCCGATGACTGCTGCGGCGATTGCGGCTGAGGCTGGTGTCGACGATTTCCTTGCCCAAGCGACCCCGGAAGACAAGCTGCGGCTCATTCGCGATGAGCAGGCCAAAGGAAAGCTGGTGGCGATGTGCGGCGACGGCACCAATGACGCGCCTGCGCTCGCCCAGGCCGATGTCGGGGGCGCCATGAATACCGGCACGGTGGCGGCGCGCGAGGCCGGCAACATGGTCGACCTTGACTCAAACCCGACCAAGCTGATCGAGATTGTCGAGATCGGCAAGCAATTGCTGATGACGCGCGGGGCGCTGACAACGTTCTCGATCGCCAATGACGTGGCGAAGTATTTCGCCATTATCCCGGCGATGTTCCTCGCCTTTTATCCGCAGCTCGCGGCGCTGAACATCATGAGACTGTCGACACCGCAAAGCGCGATCCTTTCGGCAATCATCTTCAACGCCTTGATCATCATCGCCCTGATCCCCCTCGCGCTCAAAGGCGTCGCTTACCGTCCAATCGGGGCCGGGCCGCTCTTGCGCCGCAACCTGCTGATCTATGGGCTCGGCGGCGTCATCATTCCGTTTGTCGGCATCAAGGCCATCGATCTCGCGGTTACGGCCCTGCACCTCGCCTGAAGGAGAATACTTATGCTGCGAGAAATTCGCCCGGCCATCGTGTTCATCGTCGCGCTCACGCTGATCACCGGCGTGGCTTATCCGTTCGCCATAACCGGCATCGCGCAGATGATCTTCCCGTATAAGGCGCAGGGCAGCCTGTTGGAGCGGGACGGCAAGATCGTCGGATCCGCTCTGATCGGCCAGGAGTTCGCGAGCGAGGGGTATTTCCATGGCCGGCCATCGGCGACGACCGCCCCGGACCCGAATGACGCAACCAAGACGGTTCCAGTCCCCTACAACGCCGCAAATTCCGGGGGATCGAATCTCGGGCCTGCCAGCAAGGCGCTGATCGAGCGCGTGCAGGGCGAGATTGAAAAGCGCAAGCAGGAAAATCCCTGGGCTCAGGTTCCAGCCGATCTCGTGACCACGTCCGGCAGCGGGCTTGATCCTGATATCTCGCCGGAAGCGGCCCTGTTTCAAATCCCTCGGGTGGCAAAAGCCCGTAATCTGCCTGAAAGCCAGGTGCGGCAGCTTGTCGCCGAACACACGAGCGACCGCTTCGCCGGTCTCCTCGGCGAGCCGCGCGTCAATGTGCTCGAGCTCAACCTGGCTCTCGACCGCATGGCGGCGCGTTAGAGCATGTTTCGGCGGGCGCCTTCCGATCGCATGGAAGTGTCGTAGTCGTCGGGTGGGAAAAGCCAACGGGTCCGGCTTTCGGCCGGCCCGATGACAGGCGCCGCGTGCCCACCTGCCCCGGAACGTCGCGCGCCAGTGGGCACGGCGCTCCTGAGCCTGTCGAAAGGGCGCCTTTTCCCTGCCTAGACATGATGTTCCGATTGGAGTCGCTCTGTTAGCGCTCAAGGCGGCGATACTATATATGTGACCATGCCTTAATTCTCTTGGGACCCCACCAACGAGCTGATGGCTGATGGCGAATCAGCGGCGCAATCCTGAACAACGGCCCTCGCCGGAGGCTTTGCTTGAAGCCGCCCGGAGAGAGGAGAGCCGTGTCGGTAAGCTGCGAATCTTTGTCGGCGCAGCGCCTGGGGTCGGCAAGACTTACGAGATGCTCCAGAGCGCGCGCGCCAGGCGAAAAGACGGCTATGACGTCGTCATAGGAGTCGTTGAGACCCACGGCCGCAAAGAAACAGAAGCCCTGCTGGAGGGTCTCGAAGTAGTTCCTCGCCAGCGCATCGAGTATAGAGGCCAGTTGCTCGACGAGATGGACCTCGATGCCATCATCGCCCGCCGTCCGCAGATTGTTCTGGTCGATGAGCTGGCGCACGCCAACGCTCCGGGCGGCCGTCACCCGAAGCGCTATCTCGATGTCGAAGAGATTTTGAGCCACGGCATCGATGTCTATACCACGGTAAATATTCAACACATTGAGAGCTTGAACGACGTCGTCGCCCAGATCACCCATGTCCGGGTGCGCGAGACTGTGCCGGACTCGGTGTTCGACCGTGCGGACGCCGTCGAGCTTGTCGATCTCACCCCAGACGATCTGATCCAGCGTCTCAAAGAAGGGAAGGTCTACGTCCCGCGGCAGGCGGAGCGCGCCCTGCAGCATTTCTTCTCTCCCGCCAATCTGACGGCGCTTCGCGAGCTGGCGCTCCGCCGCACAGCGGATCGGGTCGATGAGCAACTGCTCACGCAAATGCAGGCTGGAGCAATTGCGGGGCCATGGGCTGCGGGCGAGCGCATCCTCGTCTGCGTCAGCGAGGACCCGCGCGCCGCCGGCCTGGTGCGCTACGCCAAACGGCTGGCGGACCGATTGCATGGCCCATGGACGGCGCTTTATGTCGAGGGCCGGCGCAGCTTGCAGTACACCGAGGAGGAACGCGATCGCATTGCCGATACGCTGCGTCTTGCCGAAACGCTGGGCGGCGAGGCGATTACGATCCCGAGCAGCGAACGGAAAATCGCCGATGACGTGATCGCCTACGCGGAGCTGCACAACGTCACTCATATCATTGTCGGGAAATCGAGCCGTTCGCGCTGGTTTGAGATTGTGCACGGCTCCGTCGTGCATGATCTGGTGCGCCGATCCGGCAACATCAGCGTGCACGTGATCGCCGGCGATGCGGTTGACAGTGAGCCAATTCCGAAAAAGACGGTGCGGACGGCCGGCGGCGCCAGAGCCTTCGCTCTCGGACGCTACATCGTCGCGCTGCTGGTTGTTGCAGTCGCGCTCGGCGTCAGCGAGGCGATCGAGCCGTGGCTCGGCGTTGAGAACGTCGATCTTGTGTTCCTCACCGCCGTGGTCAGCGTCGCGATTCGTTATGGGTTGCTGCCGTCGCTGGTTGCAAGCGTTGCAGCGTCGCTGTGCTACAATTTCTTCTTCCTGCCGCCAATCTATACCTTCACGATCGCCGACCCGACGAACGTCGTGGCATTCTTTTTCTTCATTGTCATGGCCATTGTTGTGTCCAACGTGGCGTCGCGCGTACGCACGCAGGCGCTTGTGGCCGTGAGCCGGGCGCGCACCACAGAGTCGCTCTATGCGTTCAGCCGCAAGCTGGCCGGGGCGGGCACCCTCGACGACGTACTTTGGGCGACGGCGTATCAGGCCGCGCTGATGCTCAAGGTTCGCGTCGTTCTTTTGCTGCCGGAAAATGACACGATCGTCGTCAAGGCCGGTTATCCTCCGGAGGACAGGCTTGATGAAGCCGATCTCGCTGCTGCCAGATGGGCGTGGCAAAGCAACCGGGCCGCCGGCCGCGGCTCGGACACGCTGCCAGGGGCGAAGCGCCTGTTCCTGCCGATGCATACGGGTCGCGGCGCGGTCGGCGTGGTGGGCCTCGACAGCGACAAATCCGGCCCCCTGCTGACGCCGGACGGCCGTCGTCTCCTCGACGCATTGATGGACCAGGCCGCGCTTGCGATCGAACGCGTTCGTCTGGTCGAGGACCTGGACCGGGCGAAGCGCGCCGCCGAAACCGATCGCCTGCGCTCCGCGTTGCTGACATCGATCTCGCATGATCTCAAGACGCCGCTCGCCGGAATCCTGGGATCGGCGAGCACGCTCCGCGGCCTCTCAGGCGCATTGGATGGACCTGCGAAGCAGGAGCTCATCACCACGATCATCGACGAGGCCGAGCGGCTCAATCGGTTCATCGCCAATCTGCTTGACATGACCAGGCTGGAGTCGGGCGCCATCGTGCCGAATGCCGCCCTCCATGACCTCGGCGAACTTGTCGGCAGCGCGCTTGAACGGACGAGCAAAATCCTTGCTCACCATCGGGTCGAGGTCGACCTCGCCAAAGACCTGCCGATGATCGAGATCGACCCCGTGCTGTTCGAACAGGTCCTGTTCAATCTCCTGGACAACGCGGCCAAATACGCGCCCGCTGGAACCACTGTTCGCATCCAGAGTTGGCGGGACAGGGACTCCATCGGTTTGCAGGTGCTGGACGAAGGCGAAGGCATCCTGCCCGGCGACCTGGAGCAAATCTTCGATAAGTTCTATCGGGCCCGCAAAGTCGACCAGGTTCGGGCGGGAACAGGACTTGGCCTCGCGATCTCACGGGGCTTCATTGAAGCCATGCACGGAACCATTTCGGCAGCAAACCGGACCGACCGCACGGGCGCGGTGTTTACGATCAGGCTTCCGGTTCCGACACAGGCTAAACAACTGGACACGGCCGCATGAGTGCCGCTCCGGCCAGGGTCCTTGTGGTCGATGACGAGCGGCCCATCCGCAAGCTCCTGAGCACGGGGCTTGCCACGCAGGGCTATGAAATCCTGGAAGCGCCCGATGGCAAGGCCGCCCTGGAGCTGCTCGCGCAGAAGCCGGACCTGATCATCCTTGATCTCGGCTTGCCGGACATCCAGGGCCTCGACCTGTTAAGAACGATCCGCGCGCACAATGACACCATACCGATCGTGGTTCTGTCCAGCCGCAGCGATGAGGCCGGAAAAGTCGACGCGCTCGATCTCGGAGCGGACGACTACGTGACAAAGCCCTTCGGCATGGACGAGCTGCTTGCCCGGTTGCGCGCCGCGCTTCGGCATCAGCTCCACGTTCAGGGAGAACGGCCGATTTTTCGCGTCGGCGATCTGTCGGTCGACCTCGTGCGACGCATCGTCAAGGTTGGCGAACGCGAGGTGAAACTGTCGCCCAAGGAATATGACCTCCTGCGCGTGCTCGTTCAGCATGCCGGCAAGGTGCTGACGAACCGATTCCTGCTGGGGGAACTGTGGAATAGCCTGACCGACCCACAATATCTTCGTGTCTATGTCCGACAACTCAGGCAGAAGATTGAAGCGAATCCCGAACGTCCGTATTACATCCTGACGGAAACAGGGATCGGATACCGTTTGCGCGCAACCGACTGATCGAACCATTGCATGAAATCAAGCACATTGGACGACCGGGTCCGCACTCTCGGACCTCATCCTGAGTTGGCGGCGCGCCTGTGCGCGGCCGTCCTGAGCTTGCCGAAGAGCGAGCTCCTCAGCACGGGCTATGGATCGCGTTTTGATACGATTGGCGCCATGGAAACGCTGCTCTAGGCCTCCGCCATGGATATCAAAGAGTTTCTGTTGCCGACCGATACTCTGGTCAAAGCGCGCGGGACCGATAAGGCGCGCCTGCTGCAAGAATTGGCCGCCCGGGCGGCTGCGGCCCTCAATCTAGACGCCGACCTCATCTGTGCGGCGCTCCTGAAACGCGAGAACCTCGGATCCACCGGGACGGGCGGCGGCGTCGCTATTCCGCATGCTCGCATAGCGGAACTCAAGAAGCCGTTCGGCACCTTGGTCCGTCTCAAGCATGCCATCGACTTTGACGCAATCGACGGCATGCCTGTCGATATCGTTTTCCTGCTTCTCCTGCCGGCGCAATCCGGTGATCCGCTCAACGCGCTCGCGAGCGTCGCACGCAGACTGAGAGATCCGGAATCGCTGCGGCGGCTCCGCAACGCTGTCGATGAGGCGGCGTTATACAGAGCGATACAGTCAGGCCCGGAAGCAGGCGCCGGCACGGCCTTGCAGGGGCCGTAGGGCGGGCAAAGGCGCGACCGAAATCGGCTATTGCCGATTTCGGCGCTGCACTATTGTATTGACTGCCGAAGTCGGGCAAGCCTGACTTCGGTGCGCTCGTGCCCACCAGCGCTCGGCCCTCGAGGGCCCGTGGGCATGCTTCGCTTTGACCACCCTACAAATCCACCGCCTCGCTCGCCGCCGCGCCACGGACCAGCGATGCCGCCGGAGGCGGCAGCGCGACGCCGGGGTCGCGGAAGCGGTTGACGATGGGATAACGGCGGTCGCGGCCGAAATTCTTGAGCGTCACTTTCACGCCCGGTGCCGCCTGCCGACGCTTGTATTCCGCAAGATAGAGCATGCGCTCGATACGCATCACGGTGTCGCGATCGAATCCGGCCTCCACGATTGTCGAGACCGCCTCCTCGCGCTCCACGAGCCGTTCGAGCACGGCGTCAAGCAGGTCGTAGGGCGGCAGTGAATCCTGATCCGTCTGATTCTCCCGCAGTTCCGCGCTTGGCGCCCGCGTGAAAATGTTCTCCGGGATAACGCGTCCCGCCGGGCCAAGCGCGCCATAAGGCCTCCATGCGTTGCGCAGGCGCGCCAGCCGATAGACCTCGGTTTTGTAAAGGTCCTTGATCGGATTGAAGCCGCCGTTCATGTCGCCATAAAGCGTGGCGTAGCCGACCGACATCTCCGACTTGTTGCCGGTCGTCACGACCATCAGGCGGAACTTGTTGGAGATCGCCATCAGGATGGTGCCGCGTGCGCGCGCCTGGAGATTTTCCTCGGTCACGTCGCGCGGCAAGCCGGCCGTAAGCTGCGCCAGCGCCTTCTCCAATCCCTCGACCGCGGGCGCAATCGGCACGGTGTCATAAACGATGCCCAGCGCTTTTGCGACCGCGGCGGCGTCAGCGAGCGATTCGGGCGACGTGAAGCGATAGGGCATCATCACGCAACGCACCCGTTCGGCGCCCAGAGCATCGACCGCCATCGTGGCGCACAGCGCTGAGTCGACGCCGCCCGACAAGCCGATCACGACGCCCGGAAACCGGCTCTTATCAACGTAGTCGCGCAAGCCGAGCACGCAGGCCGCATAATCCGCCTCATCACCGGTTTCCAGCGCTGCGATCGATCCGCTTTCTGCGCGCCAGCCTTCAGCCGTGCGGACGAACTGCACAGTCGCGATGTCCTCGCGGAAGGCCGGCAGTTGCGCCGCGAAGGTCAGATCGGGGTTGAGCACGAAGGAGGCGCCCTCGAACACAAGCTCGTCCTGGCCGCCTACCTGGTTCGCGTAGACCAGCGGCAGGCCCGCATCCCTGACGCGCGCCACCGCCACATTGAGCCGTTCGTCGGTCACACCGCGCCGATATGGCGAACCGTTCGGCACCAGCAGGATTTCGCCGCCGGTGTCGCTGATGCATTCGACCGGCTCCGGTCCCCAGATGTCCTCGCAGATCGGCACCCCCATGCGCACGCCGCGGATATTGAGCGGGCCGGGCATTGGGCCCGGCACAAACACGCGCTTCTCGTCAAACACGCCGTAGTTCGGCAGGTCGACCTTGAATCGCAGGCCGGCGACACGGCCGCCGTCCAGCAGCGCCGCCGCGTTGTAGAGCTTGCCGTCCTCAACCCATGGCGTGCCGATGAGCATCGCAGGGCCGCCATCGGCCGTATCGCGCGCCAGAGCCTCCAGGGCGGCGCGGCAGGCCGCCTGGAGCGCCGGCTTGAGCACCAGATCCTCCGGAGGGTATCCGCAGATGAACAGCTCCGGCAGGAGGATGAGATCGGCGCCGGCCGCAGCGGCCTTGGCGCGGGCGCCGCGCGCCTTCTCGGCATTGCCGGCAACATCGCCCACAACCGGATTGAGCTGGGCGATGGTGATGGCAAGCCGGTCAGGAACGCTCATGGCGATTCATCTAGCGCCTGCCGGTCAGGGCGGCAATCCCGGCCGCCTCTCCGCGCATGCGGGGGGAGGCGCGTCGCCGCCGCGCCTCCCCAGCTACAGCCCGGCGGCAGCGGGCAGCGGCAGGCCGCGGCCGAGACGTTCTTTCTTGAGGAGTTCGGCAAGCAAAAACGCCAGCTCGATCGACTGCTCGGCGTTCAATCGCGGATCGCAGAACGTATGGTAGCGATCGTTGAGATCTTCTTCGCTGATGGCGCGTGCTCCACCGGTGCATTCCGTCACGTTCTGCCCGGTCATCTCGAGATGGACGCCGCCCGCGTAGGTGCCTTCCGCCTGATGAATGGCAAAAAACGACTTGACCTCCGACAGGATGCGATCGAACGGCCGCGTCTTGTAGCCGGAAGCGGACGCAATCGTGTTCCCGTGCATCGGATCGCAGGACCACACCACCTCGCGCTTTTCACGGGTTACGGCGCGCACCAACGGCGGCAGCAGGTCGCCGATTTTATCGGCACCCATGCGACAGATGAGCGTGAGACGGCCCGGCGCGTTGTCCGGGTTGAGGACGTCGATCAGACGCAGGAGTTCGTCGGCCTTCAATGACGGCCCGCATTTCAGGCCAAGCGGATTGCGAATTCCGCGGCAGAACTCGACGTGCGCATGATCCAGTTGACGCGTGCGGTCTCCGATCCACAGGAAATGCCCGGAGGTTGAGTACCATTCCCCGCTCGTGGAATCGACGCGGGTCATCGCCTGCTCGTAGCCAAGCAGCAGCGCCTCGTGGCTCGTGTAGACATCGGTGGTGCGCAATTCCGGGTGGTCTTCGAGGTCAAGGCCGATCGCCTGCATGAAGCCGAGGGCCTCGGAGATGCGGTCGGCGAGCTCGGTATAGCGGCGCGACTGCGGGCTATCCTTGACAAAGCCGAGCATCCATTTGTGCACGCTGCCGAGATTGGCGTAGCCGCCCTGGGCGAGCGCACGCAGCAGGTTGAGGGTCGCGGCCGACTGGCGATAGGCCTCGATCTGCCGCCGCGGATCCGGCGTGCGCGCTGCCGCTGTAAACTCGATGTCGTTGATGATGTCGCCGCGGTAGCTCGGCAACTCGACGCCATTGCGTTCCTCGGTCGGCGACGAGCGGGGCTTGGCGAACTGGCCGGCGATGCGGCCGATCTTGACCACCGGCAAGGCCGCCGCGAAGGTCAGCACCACCGCCATCTGCAGGAACACGCGGAAGAAGTCGCGAATGTTATCGGCGCCATGTTCCGCAAAGCTCTCGGCGCAGTCGCCCCCATGCAGCAGGAAAGCTTCCCCGGCCGCGACCCGGTCGAGGTGCCTGGTCAAGGTCCGCGCCTCGCCGGCAAAGACCAGCGGCGGAAAGGAGGCAAGCTGCTTCTCGACCTCCGCCAACGCAGCCGCATCCGGGTACTCCGGAAGCTGCATAGCCGGCTTTCTGCGCCAAGTGTCAGGCGTCCAACGTTCCGCCATCAGTTACTCCTCTGCGATGTCCAGCCGGCTGCGATGCCGCTGCCTCATCGCCATTCTCATCATGACCCTCACTCGCGGCTGAGCTTATACACGAAAAGAATGCTGAAAAGGAGTGCCACACCAGCCGGAGACCGCGGCATTTTACGACAAGCTTGACCGGGCGATCTGTAGAGCGCTTGGCAGCCTCACGCCAAATCGACTCGCATCCCCGTGACCTCGGCGCGCAAATCGTTCAATCGCCGCAAAGCGTCCATCGCGCGCTTGCGGTCGGACGCCGCAAGGCCAAGCACGATGGCTTCCAAGACGACAAGCGTAGTTCCATGAAGCGCGACGCGGTTGGCTCGCCCCCGCTTCGCCGGGATCACGACCTCGGCTTTGCGTGCCAACTTTCCGTCCAGGCTGTCAGTCACGAGAACAGTCGGCAAACGAAGTTGCCTTGCCTCAGCGAACGTGGCCACGACCTCGCGGTAAGCCCGCCCGTATGCGAGAATCAGCAACGCGTCTCCCTCTCGAAGAGCAATAAGCTGGTCGGCCAGCGCGACGCCCGTAGCGTCAAGCGTGCGCGCTGGACGGCCGTTGCGCGTCAGCAATATGGTCATGTAGCGCGCCAGCGGAGCCGAAGGCCCAATTCCAAAGACAACGATGCGTTCGGCGCGATGCAGCTGTGACACGGCTGCCAAGATCGTTGCGCGGGTTGATTCACATTGAAGGGCCTCGATTGCTTCGCGATGCGTATCGAGGACAAGATCAATCGCACGGCCTGTGTTTTCGCCGACGTCCGCCAACGTACGACGCATATCGTCTGCAGGAGACGAACGCTGTTCGAGCGCCGTCGCCAGAGCGCGTCTCAAACCGGACAATCCATCGAAGCCGAGCGCTTGCGCCGTGCGCACCACGGTCGCATCTGAAATGCCAACTTCCGCGGCCAACTGTGCAGCCGAACAGGCAAGCGCCATCGCCCGGTTCTGGTCGATGAATTTTGCGACTCGAAGCTCAGCTCGGGAAAGTGAGCGATCGCGGGAACGAAGCCGCTCACCAAATA
The DNA here is from genome assembly GCA_021323775.1 of Hyphomicrobiales bacterium. Taxonomy (GTDB): domain Bacteria; phylum Pseudomonadota; class Alphaproteobacteria; order Rhizobiales; family Xanthobacteraceae; genus JAJPKK01. The sequence continues at coordinate 3,291 of JAJPKK010000069.1, read as the reverse complement.
GATCGACAGCGCCTCGCATTTTTTCCATGCCGACCGGCCCCTGTAGCAGATATTGCATTTCTTCTGCAATGTAGCGTATCCTACATTCTATCGGCAAGACGCGCCACGAAAGGCTTCCCGTGCGAAGCACGTGCCGCGGACCGCCGCATTGCCGGTGCTAAGGCCGGTCGCTTGACCCAAGAGTAGTCGCTTGACCCAAGAGTAGTCGCTTGACCCAAGAGTAAAGGCATCTCGTCTGCGTCAGCAGGCGAAGGGAGCGGAGGGCGGCAATGAGTATGTGTCGCAGCAGGAGCCGCGGGGCAGCATTGGTGTCGGCGCTGGCAAGCTTAGCCTCACTGGCGCTCGGCGACTGCAGCGGCGCCGTTCCCCAGGAAGACGCAAGCGGCGAGGCCACCGAGGTGGCCGTGCAGGTCGGGACGGTGGTCAAGGCGGACCTGCGCGCGCGAGTTGAAGCCTACGGCATTGTAGAGCCGGAACCGGCGAAGAGCGGCGCTCCCAGCGGGGGAGCGAGGCTCGCGGCGCCGATTGCTGGCATTGTTGCGGCAGTGCATGTCGTCGAAGGCCAGAGCGTCAAGGCCGGTGACCTGGTCGTCAATCTCGATGATCGGGTCGCCCAGGCCGCGGTGGACAAAGCGCAGCATGCGCTCGTGTTTGCCCAGCAAGTGGCTGATCGCCTCGACCGGCTCATCGGCTCCGGCGCGATATCGATGCAGTTAAAACAGGAGGCCGACCAGCGCCTTGCAGCGGCGCGCGCCGAGCTTGCCGCGGCGCAGGCCGCAACCGCGCAGGTTCGGCTCGTCTCGCCGTTAGACGGCGTCGTGGCGCGCATCAATGTTCAGCCAGGCCAATCCGTCGACTTAAACACGATTGTGGCTGAAATCGTTGATTTGAAGCGCCTGGTGGTCACCGTCAATGTTCCGGCGGATGAAGTCGCGCGCATACGCCCCGGCCAGTCCGCCGAAATATTTATCGATAATGTCAAGGAGACCGCCGCGACTGGCAGCGTGTCGTTTGTCAGTCCAACCATCGATATGAAAACCGCAGCCGCCCCGGTGCGGTTATCGCTGCCCGAGGATTCCGCCTTGAGGCCAGGCCAGTTCGTCCGCGCCCGCATCGTCACCGACGAGCTTGTCGGACGCCTCGCAGTTCCTCGCGAGAGCGTGGTCAAGACGGAGGACGGCAAGGTCATCTACCGCGTAGAGGGTGACATGGCCGTGCAGTTGCCTGTGAAAACGGGATTGCGCGACGGCGACCTGGTAGAAGTTGAAGCGGACGGATTGAAAGAAGGCGAAACGATCGTGACCGTTGGCGCCTACGGTCTGCCGAAGGAATCGAAAATCAGGATCGTCAAGCCGTAGAGTCAAGGTTTTCGACTTCCACTCGGGACCAAGGCAGGCGCGTTCCAACAATGGCTTCCAATCCACACATCGGGCGGTTCGCCACGCGCAACGCAAAAGCCATCGTCTTTGTCACTGTGGCGCTCTGTCTCGCCGGCATATACGCTGCGCTGGAGATGCCGTCCTCGGTTTTCCCGCAAACGAATTTCCCGCGCTGCGTCATCCTCATAGACAACGGCGTCATGCCGGCAGACGAGATGATGGCGACAATTACACGGCCGATCGAAGAAGCCATGAAAGACATCCCGGGCGCGGTGTCTGTGCGGTCCGCGACCGGCCGCGGCTCGGCGGAAGTGAATGTCTTCTTCAACTGGCAGGTCGACATGCAGCAGTCGGAGCTTTACGTCAACAGTCGGCTTGCCCAGATACGAAGCAACCTTCCTGTTACCGCCACCGCCATCATTTGGCGGCTGACCTTTTCGGCATTTCCCATTATCGGTGTGAGCCTCACCAGCCCCAAGCGCGACATCACCGAGCTTTGGGAAACGGCACGGTACGACATCAAGCCGCGGTTTCTACGTGTGCCTGGAGTAGCCCGGGTCGACCTCGTTGGCGGGCGCACGCCTGAATACCACGTCATCGTCGATCCGCTGCGCCTCAGCGCCGCGCACCTCTCTCTCGCCGAGGTCGCCGATGCGCTGATCAGGAACAATCTCGTGTCGCCGACCGGGATGCATGAAGAGAATTACACGCTTTATCTGACGGTGGTCGACGGCCGCTTGCACGACATTGATGAGATCGAGGACGTGACGGTTGCGGTAGTAAACGGCCGGCCGCTTCGATTGAGGGATTTTGCGCGCGTCGAGCGCCAACGGGAACCGGTCTTCAATGTCGTCACTGCGGACGGCGTCGACGCCGTGCTGCTCAACGTCCGAAGCCAGCCTGACGGCAGTACGCTTGATATAGCAGACGGCCTCAAAGCCGAGATGAGCGCGCTTCAGCGCGAGCTGCCGCCCGATATGAAACTCGCATTTTTCTACGATCAATCTTTGCTGGTGCGCGCGTCCGTCCGCGGTGTGTTGGAGGCAATTCTCTTCGGCCTGGTCCTCTCGGTCGTCATCATCTATTTCTTTCTCAAGAATTGGGGCGTCACTCTCACCGCCATCATCGTCATACCGGTCACAGTCCTGATCACCCTGGTGGCAATGCGGATGACGGGATTGAGCTTCAACCTGATGACCCTTGGAGGCATAGCGGCCGCCGTTGGGCTGGTGATCGACGACGCCATCGTCGTGGTGGAAGCGATCTACGCGAAAGTGGCCGGGGGCCTGGCGCGGCTAGAAGCGATCCACTCGGCGGTCGGCGAGATCTTCCGTCCGCTTATCGGCTCGACCATGACGCCGGTCGTGGTCTTCATTCCGCTGGCTTTCCTCGAAGGAATCACCGGCGTCTTCTTTCGCGCTCTCGCGCTCACGATGGTCGTGGCCCTGGTCACGTCGCTTGTCCTCGCCATGAGCGTCACGCCATCATTGGCGGCGTGGTTCATTCGCGATCAGCGGCCGACGCCAGACGTCCGTCATTCGGCGGATAGCCGCGGTGGCTTCATCCTGCGCCGCATCGTACGACTTTACGAGATCAGCGTCCGCTTCGCGCTCCGGCGCCGGTGGCTAACTTTGTTGGGCTGCGGCCTCGTCTTGGGCGCAGGCATCCTTCTTTTCGCGAAGCTGGAAACTGACTTTCTGCCGCCGATGGACGAAGGCGGCTTCGTTATCGATTATTTCACGCCTTACGGCACAAGCCTTGCCGAGACAAATCGCCAGCTCTTGCAGGCAGAGGAAATTCTGCGCGCCACTCCAGAGGTGGAAAGCTATTCGCGTCGCACCGGCGCGCGCCTGGCGCTGGCCGTCGCGGAGCCCAATACCGGCGATTTCCTGGTCAAGCTCAGACCCGACCG
>JAJPKK010000305.1 GCA_021323775.1 Hyphomicrobiales bacterium | reverse complement strand
TGGTAGCGGAGGAGGGATTTGAACCCCCGACACACGGATTATGATTCCGCCGCTCTGACCAGCTGAGCTACTCCGCCTAATGGGCCTGGAGGGACGCACGGTAGATCACTCGGCGCTTCCGCACGCCCCAATCACGCATTCAGACTCAGGCCGTGGCGGGGTGGATATAAGAAGCGCGCCGAAAAAGTGTCAAGCTGCGATTGCCGCCTGACGCCGCCTCCCCGGAGGCGGCCGAAATTGCACCGTCCTCTCGGATGAAACTTCGATCCAGGCCCGCCGGCATTGCATCGTCTTGACCGTCTTGTCGGTCTTAACCACGCATGCGGGCGAACTCGGTTCGGCGGTTCCGCGGGCCCCGACGACCTGCGCGCGGGCGCCCGTGAACTTTGTCAGCGCCCTGGAGTTGGTTTTGCACCTTCAAGTATCGCGTACATTTTCCGGAGGGAGAGATTATTGGAGGCGCGCGCAGAGAGGGAACTATAGCCACGTTCTTGCTGGGGTTGCAGTCGCAGCATGGCCGACATCGAGCTCTCCATCTCCCTCGAAAAGGTTTGCTTCATTATCGCGAAGGCGCGCGAATTCGAGGCCAAAGACGTCGTCACAATACCGGACGAAGCCTCCAATCCAAGCGACGACCGGATGATCGAAGTTCTTGAGGACCGCCCCAGCGAGGACGCGGTGCTTCAGGAACTGCGCAGCATCATCGGCGACATGAGCGAAGATGAGCAGATTGACCTCGTCGCCCTCGCTTGGCTGGGACGGGGAGATGCCGGCGCGGAGGGTTGGGAAGAGCTGAGGAGCGAAGCGGCGCGAGCGCACAACCCGCGGACCGCCTCATACCTTCTGGCGATGCCGCTTCTCCCGACGTACCTTCAGGATGGTCTCGCTGAGCTTGGCCTCTCCTGCGAAGAGTTCGAGCAGGACAGCCTCTGACACAGCGAGTTGCGATAACCCCGCCTCGCCCTGCCTGACAGGCCCCAGGAGGGCCAGCCTCCACCCGCTTGCTTAGGCGGTGCGGGCGAAGAGCGGGCGAGGTGCCCGCAGTGAGGGTGAACGGCCGTCAGAGGGCCGCAGCGCGACACAATCACGGTTCGGCCGCTTTTCCGAAGACAATATGCGGCCGGAGGGTTTGGTCACGGCGGGGCGGCACAGGACCTCTTGGGATGCGCTTGCTTTGCGCGATGATGCTCTCGGCTGCAACGTTATCGGCTCTCGCGCTGTCTAGCGCCGCCGCATCCGAAGCAGCGATCGAGGTTAACGGCAACCGACGCGTCGACGCGCAAGCCATTCGCCAACACTTCCATGCTTCGTCGGCAGACCTTTCGGCGGCCGCGATCGATGCCGCACTCAAGGAGCTTTATGCGACCGGCCTGTTCGAAGACGTGAAAATTGCCCGCTCCGGTTCGCGCGTGATCGTCACCGTCGTCGAAGCGCCGCTGATCGAGCACCTGCGGTTTGAGGGCAATAAGCAGGTCAAGGACAAGGATCTCGCCAACGAGATCGGCCTGAGGCCGCACGGCGCGATGACCAAAGCGGCGGTGCGCGAGGATGCGGCGCGAATCGTCGAGATCTATCACCGAAATGGCCGTTATCAGGTCGAGGTCACGCCGACCACGATCGCCCGCGGCGACGGACGCGTTGATCTTGTTTTCGAGATCCGGGAGGGCCCCAAGACCGGCGTCAAGCACATCGCCTTCGTCGGCAATCGCGAATTCGCCGAATCGCGCCTGAAGGGGGTCATCAAGACCACCGAGTCCGGCTGGCTCTCCTTCTTGAAGACGAGCGACGTCTACGATCCGGACCGCGTGGAGAACGATGCGGACCTTTTGCGTCGTTTCTACGTGAAGAACGGATTTGCCGACGCGCATGTTTCGGCCGGTGCTGCGTATGATCCGGCCCAGCAGGGCTTCGCGCTGACCTTCACCATCGTCGAAGGCGCGCGCTACCGGTTGGGCACGATCAACATCCAATCGCACGTCGCGGCGCTCGACGGCGCCTCCCTGCGGGACATCGTGCGCCTCACACAAGGCCAGGTCTTTGACGGCGACGCCGTCGGCAAGGCGGCTGATGCGATCGCGGCAGCGGCGGGAAAGCGCGGATTTCCGTTCGTCGATGTCCGCCCGCATGCCAATCGCGATTCCGCAGCCAACATCATCAACGTCGTCTTCACGCTTGACGACGGCCCGCGCCGCTACATCGAACGCATCAATATCCACGGCAATACGGTCACCCGTGAGGAGGTGATCCGGCGCGAATTCGATGTCGCCGAAGGCGACGCCTATAATCGCGGCCTGATCGATGCGGCCGAACGCCGGCTGAAGCAGCTCCCGCCGTTCAAATCAGTGAAGATCACGACCGAAGATGGCTCGGCGCCGGATCGGGTGGTGCTCAACGTGAACGTCGAGGAGCAGCAAACAGGCGATATTTCGTTTTCAGGCGGCTACTCAACATCCGTCGGCCTCATCGGCGAGGTGAGCGTTTCGGAGCGGAACTTTCTCGGCCTTGGGCAATACGTTAAAGTGTCGGCTGCGCTCGGCCAATACCTGCACAGCGGCGCAGTGTCGTTCGTCGAACCGTATTTCCTCGGCAACCGCATGTCGCTCGGGCTTGACTTGTTCTTCAAGGAAGTTCTCACCAATCCCTACCAGTCCTACGGCAGCGAAAGCTACGGTGCGGGCATCAAAGTGAGCGCGCCGCTGATGGATGGGGTGACCAGCGAGGCGCACTACTCGCTCGTCAATCAGAGCGTGTCGCTCGATCCGGCGCTGATGGCGTGCATTCCCCCGAACGCGTCAACCGCGTGCCCCTCCGTTGTCGTCAAGCAGGCCGCGCTCGATGGCCCCCAATGGGTGTCGACCATCGGATCAACGTTCACTTATTCGTCGCTCGATAACCCCAAGAACCCTCGTGAGGGCCTGCGTGCGGAGCTTCGTCAGGACGCGGCCGCCCTCCCCGGCACGGTGGATTTCCTGAGAACCACCGGAGACGTGCGCTACTACCATGATCTCGGCAATGACGTTGTCGGCCTGGTGCGGGCTCAAGGCGGGTACATCACCCCCTATGGGGGCCAGACGCTGCCGCTGATGAGCAGCTTCTTTGGCGGACCGCAGCTGGTGCGAGGGTTTGCGGTCAATGGCTTTGGCCCGCGCGACGTCACTCCTGGCACCACCCAGGACAATATCGGCGGCAGCCGCTACTGGACGACGGCTGCGGAGCTGCAGGCTCCCGTCCCGGGGTTGCCTCCAGAGGTGGCCGTGAGGGCCGCGGTCTTCGCCGACGCGGGAAGCCTGTGGGGCTATCGCGGAGCAACATCGTTTCCGTCGTTGTCGCAATCGCTGACGGTCGCAGACTCCCGCCAGGTCCGTTCGTCCATCGGCTCAAGTCTGATCTGGGATTCGCCGTTCGGGGCGCTGCGCCTCGACTACGCCTACCCCACCAGCAAGGCGAGCACCGACGTCACGCAGCGCCTGCATTTTGGCGTCGGCGCGTTTTGAGGGCGCGAACCCTTCGTGCTCGCGACCTGCCCAGCCTGCCGCGCCCTTGCCGTGTGACGACTATGCGACATTTCTGCAACACGCGGAAAAATAGTGCGTCCGGCTGGCATTGGATCAATTTTGTGCATCTGCTCTTGATCCTGCTGATTTGATTAGCTCTCGGACAGCGTGGGGAAGCACTGCACGGAGCAGGTTTCCGGCCTTACAAAGCATCGGTTTCGGGACGGGGGAAGTCTCCTTCGGGAGTCCCGCGAGGCAGGATGGAAGATCGCCCCCGTGCGCCGGCCAGACTGCGAAAGCTGCCGGAAGCTTCATCCGTTGCAAACGTCTGATTGCTCGCACCTCGCCCTGGCGGCTTATGAGCAACGGGGGAGGGGCGGTTGCGGCGATAGCCGACGTCTCAAGGAGCGCCGGCGCCGCGGGCGCGCTTGCTTTGGTGTTGGAGGGGGACGCACATGACAAGCAAATCGGTGAAATTGACGGCAGCCTGCCTGCTGGTTGGCGGCGTCGTGGGCTGGCAGGCGCCCGCGATCGCGGGGTCCGACAATAGCAGCGACACCTATGCGGGAGATTACACGGGGGGATCGCTTCCAACCGGAACATTCCTCGTCCTGCAGTATGCCGGCTTTGCTCACTCTAACGCCTTCATCGATACGGCGGGAAACCAGTTGCCAAACTCGCACGGGAATACGTTCGAGGAGTTTACGCGATTTTCCTACTTTGCTCAGCTCGGAGGGCATCCTTTCGTTATTGAAGCCGAGGTGCCGGCTGCGACACTCACGGATGTAAATATACCGGGCACGAATAATCTTGTTGCAGGGGGCTTTACTGACCCGGTGGTTCACTTCACGTATTTCTTCGTTTCCGACGCACAAACCCAGCGCTGGCTCGGGTTCACCAATTATTTCTATCTGCCGCTCGGACGGTACGACAACCGGAAAGTCGTCAACGTCGGCACGGCAGACCAGTTCACCGATGTTCCCCAAGTCGGCTATACCGAGGGCCTCGGAAAATTCTCGCCGTCTCTGAAGGGCTTCTTCTTTGATCTGGTCGCCAACGCATCACTCCACACCGACGGCGACAATCCGGCAAACTTCGTAAATCCCGCTGGCGTTCCGTTTCCCGGAGCCCTGTCTTATGACACGGCGACTCAACGGCCCTCTTACGACCTCAAGGCCTTCCTGCGCTACGAACCCATGACGTTTGCATTCGTTGCCCTCGGCATAGAGAAGTCGTGGGGCGGCGAGCAGGTGTTCACGAACGGCAGATTTGCGGTAACGGGGCTGCCTGTCGTGCTGCCTGCAGCACCTTTGTCTTTCAGCAAAGATGACTACCTGCGGGGCCATCTCCAATTCCAGTTTCCGCTCGCGCGAGATTTTGCTGTCGCTGCCGACGTGTTTCACGACTTCACCCGGGTGGGCGGATTCAGGGAGGATATCGGCGCCGAAATTCGCATGACGAAGTTTTTCTTTCCGCAGCCGCCTTCAAAATGAGCTGCCTCCTTTTTTCGCCCGCATAATGAGTTGGAGGAACGCGCATCAGCGGCGCTCTTCGAACATTGCGTGCTGCAGGGGCGACCTTGTGGTCGCCCGAGGACGAGCTGCTGCACGGGCGGCTTAAACGCATCACGCAGGGACCTTCTGAAAGCTCAGCGCGTGGGTTATCCTCGATGCCTGCAAATGCGATCGTGCTCGCCGTCAAAGGGAGCGGCCATAAGGTCGCCCCTGCTTCTCTTGCGGTCCGCATGAACGCGCTGGCGGGCGCTGCGACGCGACGTTTGTTGACTGAGTTTACAGTTCCTGGTTGCCTATGTGCCGCGGCAGAATGGGGATCATGGCGTGCCGGGCTTAGTCAGTCGTCGCCCTCATGCGATCGACGTTCCGGGCGGCGCTAATTTGTCTTGCGACGATCTGGTCAGAGGACCTCTTTCGGCGGAGGCTGTCGCCGGTCTGCGGGCGCATCCTCTGCTGCCCAACGCGGTCGCCGCGGCCGCCGGGACGCTCGTCGCGATTGCGCGCAAGCCTCCTCTGATCATCAACGATCTGGGGCGTCTGATCATCGGCAACCTTGCGCTTTATCTGCATTACTCACGCGATCCTGCCGACCCTGGCTCCGGGCTTTCGGCCAGCCGTTTGAAAACGATCTGCGCTGAGCAGAAGGTCTGCAGCAGGGGACGGGCGCTCGCGGTGATGGCCTTGATGCGCAAGGCCGGCGATCTCGTTCCGGCAACCTGCCAGGTCGACCAGCGGCTACGCCTGTTCGTTCCCACCGAGAAGCTGATCAATGCCTGCAGGCAATATTGGGAAGCCATTTTTTGCGGGATGGCCGTGGTGATCCCGAGGCGGTCGGACGCGATAGCCGCGCTCCAGCGCGAGGATGTGTTAGCGGGCTTCCTGCGGGCGTTTGGCGGCTACTTCTGCGCCGGCATGCGCCTGTTCAAGCCGGGGGGCGGACTCACTCCGTTCGCCCAGCGAAATGCCGCGCTTGCCATCCTTTTCAGCCTGTTCGTGGCTTCGGAGCAAAACCGGAGAGCAGGTTCGCCAGCGACTGTGCGAATATCGATTGCCGAATTGGCGCGGCGCTTTGGCGTGTCACGCCCGCAAGTGGTGCGGGTGCTGGACAACGCCGTTGCGGCGGCGCTTGTCGAGCGATCCGGCCCGGATGGTCTGGACATTATGGTTCTGCCGCGTCTGCGGAGCGCGACCGAGGACTTCTATGTCACCGCCTTCTTGCTTTGCGACTACTATCTGCAGACGGCATTAGATCAGGTCGGCGATCAATCCTTCGTCCAATAATTCAGCGCCGCGGAGCCGAGCGCGCCGCCCACCACGCATGGCAGACCGAACTCGACCTGTCCGGTCGCCGCCGCGGCGACGCAACCGGCCGCCAATACGCCCTGGCCGACCTGGCCCCAGGTGGACATCTCGCGCTTGTCGCCCGGCCCCTTGCGCTTGAGATCCTCGATGGCGGCGAGCGCTGCTTTGCGCATGTGCGCGAGCTCCATGGTCTCTGCCGCCTCAACAACCTCGTTCAAGACGGGCCGCACCTCCTCGGGCTGCCGCGGCACCTCGCGCTTGAGCATTGCCAGCAGTCCGGCGTCATGGGCCGCATTGCTGGCGAGGGTGAATTTGGCCATGCTGCCGACGGTGAGCTTGTCGGCATCTTGCCGGTCCTTTGACCACGGCAACATGCGAAGAATTCGCTCCACCGGCTCATAGCCTGCCGTCGCAAAATAGTAGCCCCACAGAGTGTCGAGCACTTCCGAGGTCGCTT
>JAJPKK010000133.1 GCA_021323775.1 Hyphomicrobiales bacterium | reverse complement strand
GCCGGCGCGTATTGCCGAAGGGCTCGCGGCGAATGGTCGGGCGAAGGCCCGCCTCGCCGCCTTGCAGGCTGTCGCGAAGCAGGCCACCCATCCGGCCGAAGCGCCCGAGGACCTTTCGGCGGAGTGCGCCGGCGCCGGCCTCGATGCGGCGGCAATTGGCGCGATGACAGCCGCTGCGCGGGCGATGAGTCCAGGCAGGATCACAGCGCCCGGGCTTGCCAAGCTCGTCCGCTCTCTCTTTGACGACGTCGGCGCAATGGTTGCAGCCGTGACCGCGGGAGACGAAGCGGCGGGTCAGGCGGCAGCCAACCGGCTGACGGCTCTGCAAGCAAGACTTCCAGCCGAATCCGATGAAGTCGAGGTTGGTCGCATAACCGAGCTCGCCGCGCTCCCGGCGGGCGCCGACAGCCTGCATCGCCTGGTCATGGATCTGCACAAGGCGCTCAACCGCCTTTCGGCAGCATGCGCGGAGGAGGACGTCGCGGGAGCTCGCGCGCACTCCTTGTTGCCCGAAGACAGGCCGCTCATCGCGGCGTTCATGCGCGGTCTCGACCGCACTCGCCACCTCAAGTTCGATCATCCGGGCCTCGATACCACCGCCGCACGCGCCGACTCGCGCCTGGTGATCCAGAACGATATCGGCGCGACCGACGCTCATGTTCTCGTGGTCGCCGTCGAGGCGATGAAAGTCACCGTCACTTACACCGACATCCACCGCGCTCGCGCCAGGTTCTTCGTCGCGTTGTTTGATCGCTTCCCAGTCGAGTGGAGCGGCCTTGGCCAGCGGAGGGCGAAGGGGCTTGCGGAGGGCGACACCTTCTATCTCGTCAGCGGTCGCTATGAGGCCGACTCTGAGAAGAGCCGCGAGGCATTTTTGGAAGCCATCGGCATGTCGGTCGTGTTTCTCATCGACTGGAACAAGGCGCGCAAGAGCCTGCGCAATCTTGTCGATGGCCAAAGCGCAACCCGCCTCCTCGACTGGGCGGCGCGTCATCGCGTCGGTCACCGCGCTTATCTCGAATATGGCGGGAGCGATCTGGTAGCCGCCGCGATCCGGCACGCAGCCCCGACGCGCATCGGTTTCGGCGAACAGCTTGCGGCGGTTCTCGGCTACGATATCGCAGTCGACTTCCTCAAGGCTGTGCTGCGCATCGCCACCGAGGGACTGCAGCACGGGCGATCGAGTCGTCTCGTGCGCGACATGATCGAAACCGAGCTGGTGCGGCATCTCGACCGCACCGACCGCGCGATGTTGGCGATCGTCATCCGGCAGCTTGGCCTTGCGCACGACATCGCGGTCAACATTGCGAGCGAAATTGCCGACCGGCCAATGGCGCCGGCGATCAGGGGCGGCGGGCGTGAGGAGTCCTCGCTGGCGCTGCGTGCGCGACGCATCGAGGAAAAGGCCGATCGGATCGCGGAAGATGCGCGCGCGATCGCCGAGCGAACGAATGCCAGCGCAGTTATTGCGCAGCTCATCGACACCGCCGAGCAAACCGTCGATGAGCTTGAGCAGGCGGCTTTCGTGGCCTCGCTGGCGCCTCCCGTCATCGATAAAAAATTTCTCGCCCCGCTCACCGAATTAGCGGACGCCGCCGTCCGCGGCGCCGAAGCCGCAGCATCCGGCATCGACGCCGCAACCGAAGTCGGCGAGGGCCGACGTGCCGACGTGGATGACGCCTTCGACGCCACACGGCGTTTGATCGACTTCGAGCACGCGGCTGACGACGCGGAGCGCCGCATTACCGGGCTCGTGCTGGGCAGCGGCGCCGGCAACGGCGGCGTCCTGATCCTCGAACTTGCGCGCGCGATCGAGCGGTCAACCGACCGCCTCGCTCATGTCGGGCATCTGCTCCGCGAGCACGTGATAGCGGATCTCGCCGCTTGATGACGGGAACCATAAATATTCGCCGCATCGGCGACGGCCACAGGCAAACGTGGCCGGACGACGAGGTTGGCTCCAAGGCGGCCAACCTCGCGCGCATGGCCGCGCTGGGGCTGCCCGTGCCGCCCGCATTTGCGCTGCCGATCGACGCCTGCGCCGGCGTGGCGGAAGGCGCCGGCAGCGCCGAGCGGGCGTTGGCCGAGGCCTTGAACGAAGACATTGCGTATCTGGAAACCTCGACCGGTACGAAATTCGGCGACCGCCGCCGGCCGCTCCTCGTTTCGGTCCGCTCGGGGGCGGCCGTGTCGATGCCCGGCATGCTCAACACCGTGCTCAATGTCGGCTGCACATCGGCGGCCACCCACGGGCTCATCAGGATGACCGGCAATCCGGGGTTCGCCTGGGACTGCCGGCGGCGCTTTCTCGAAGGATTTGCGGAGAATGTTCTCGGCCTCGATCCTTCTCCGTTTGCTGGGCAGATCGCGGAGGTCGTGAAAAGCGCCGGCGCCGCGAGCGAAAGCGATCTCGACGCTCAGGATCGTGAACGTCTTGCCGCCGCCCATGAAACTGCGATCGCCACATGCGGCGCCGAGGTCCCCGATGACGCCATGGGTGGGTTGATCGCTGCCGCGCGCGGCGTGTGCCGCTCCTTCTGGAGCGACCGCGCCCGCACCTACCGGAAGCTCCAGAATCTCGAGCACCTGAAAGGCACCGCCGTGACGGTGCAAGCCATGGTGTTTGGAAACCGCGGGAGGTCCTGTGGTTCCGGCGTGGCGTTTTCACGCGACCCGTCGACCGGCAACGCCGAGCCGGTAATCGATTTTCTGTTCGATTCTCAAGGCGAGGACGTTGTCTCGGGACGCCGAACGCCCCGCACTGAGGCGGCCATCGCCGCGGCGATGCCCGATGTTGCCGCGGAGCTGCGCGATGTGCTGTCGCGACTTGAACGCCACTTTGGCGATGTCCAGGACATAGAGTTCACCATCGAAGACGGCAAGCTTTGGGTGCTGCAGACGCGCGCCGCCAAGCGCACCCCGCGCGCCGCGCTGCGGTTCGCGGTCGACTTCGTGCATGAAGGCCTCCTATCTTCCGACGAGGCGCTACGGCGGCTCGAGGGTCTCGACCGTGCGGCGCTCGTGATCAATCGCTTTGCCGGGACCGCGCACGCGGCGGCTGGCGGCACCGGCGCTGCCGCCGGGGTCGCGGTCGGGCGCGCCGCATTCGATTCCAGCGCTGCGCAGCGGCTTGCACAAGATGGCGATCCGGTGATTCTGGTGCGCCGCGATACCACCACAGCCGACGTGGCAGGGTTTTCGGCCTCGGTTGGCATCCTGACAGCGGCCGGAGGCCGCACCGCCCACGCGGCCTTGGTGGCGCGCCAAATGGGCAAGCCGTGCGTCGTTGGCTGCGAAGCCCTGAGGATCGACGAGGAGAACCGGGAGGGCCGGCTTGGCGATGCGAGGATCGCAGAAGGAGATTGGATTTCGATCGACGGAGGCAGCGGCGAAGTGTTCCAGGGCCAACGCAATATCGTGACCGAACGGCCCGAGGCCGAGCTGCGCGAGCTTCACAGCTGGCATGCCGGCAGGCCTGCCTTCGGGAACACTGCGTGAGAACGGCGGCGGCCGCGGCGAGGCGGGGCCGGCGTTCAGCGCAGCCAAACCGGTGGAGAACGTTGCCGCGAGGCGCGGCCGATCCCCGATTTCACCGACCCTCAATCCGGGCTACACCAGCCTGCCATACCGGTGGAGGTAAATATGGGCGTATTGGTCAACGGCAAATGGACTGATGGCGAGCTTGCGCAGGAGACCGGCGAACGCGGTCAATTCCAACGGGTGGAAAGCCGGTTCCGCGAGCGCATCACGGCCGACGGCTCCTCGGGCTTCAAAGCGGAAGCTGGCCGCTATCACCTCTATGTGTCGCACGGCTGCCCGTGGGCTCATCGCACGCTGATTTATCGCGCACTCAAAAAGCTCGACGGAGTGATCTCGGTTGCCTATGCGGTCCCCGGCCTCAAGCAGCACGGCTGGACGTTCGAGGACGACCCCCGGTTTCCGGACTGCATCCCAGACACCGTCAACGGTTTCCACCACCTCCACGAAGCGTACACGGCAAGCGATGCGAACTACAGCGGCAAGGTCACCGTGCCCGCGCTGTGGGACCGCAAGACAAGCCGCATTATCAACAACGAGTCCTCTGAAATCATCCGCATGTTGAACTCCGAGTTCAATGCCTTCACGGGCGAGGCGACCGACTATTATCCGGCAGCCCTGCGGGCTGATATCGACGCAATCAACGAGCGGATCTACCGTACGGTCAATAACGGGGTCTATCGCTGCGGCTTTGCCAAATCCCAGGCCGCCTATGAAGAGGCTTACGACGAACTTTTCGCCACGCTCGATGAATTGGACGCGCGGCTGTCGCAGCGGCGCTATCTGTTGGGAAACCGGCTCACCGAAGCCGACTGGCGGCTCTACCCGACGCTCGTGCGATTCGACGTCGCCTATTTCTCGCTCTTCAAGTGCAACAAAAAGCGCATCGCTGACTATCCCAACCTGTCGAACTATATGCGCGAACTTTATTCCGTGCCGGGTGTCGCGGCCACAACGAAGCCGCGTTACTATGTGGTCAACTATTATTCGATCCTCAAGCTGAACCCGACCGGAATCATCCCGAAGGGAACGCCAATTGATCTCGGGCAGCCGCACGATCGCGCAAGGATTGCGGCGTGACGCGAGTTCGCAGAGGAGACCTGGCCGATTTCAGGTCTTGCAAATTATTCGTCTTCCCGAATCCGAGCCGCCGACCTGCCTACACGGCATCAACCAGATCGGCCGCGCCGGGGACGGCCTCTCCGGAGGGATGCGCAATCCCGCCCTCATGTTTCGCTTGCTGGCCGGGTTCTTGGTGCGGCGACATCGTCGTCCAGGTGATGATCTCGAATCGCCCATCCGCGTGTTCTGCAACCGCGGTACAGCTTTCGACCCAATCGCCGCAATTGATGTACGTGACGCCAAAGTCGTTGTGGATGATGGCGTGATGGATATGGCCGCAAATCACGCCATCTGCGGCATTGCGTCGGGCCTCGAGCACCAGGGTCTTCTCAAATTCACCGATGTAGTTGACGGCGTTTTTGACCTTGTACTTTGCCCACTGGGAGAGCGACCAGTAACCAAACCCGAAGCGCCGGCGAAGGTTGTTGAAAATGCGGTTAACCACGATCGCAACCGTGTAGGCATAATCCCCCAGGTGCGCGAGCCAGCGGGCCTGGGTCACCACGAGATCGAAATGATCGCCGTGGATCACGAGGTAGCGGCGGCCGTCGGCGCCGTAGTGGATATAGCGCTCCGCAACCTCGATGCCGCCAAAATGCGTGCCATAGTATTCGCGCAGAAATTCGTCGTGATTGCCCGGCACGTAGATCATCCGGGCGCCCTTGCGCGCCTTACGCAGCAGCTTTTGAACCACGTCGTTATGAGCTTGCGGCCAGTACCATGATGATCGCAGGCGCCAGCCGTCGACAATGTCGCCGACGAGATAAATGCTGTCCGCATCATGGTAGCGCAGGAAATCGAGAAGGAGCTCGGCCTGGCATCCGCGCGCGCCAAGATGGACGTCGGAAATGAAGAGGGCGCGAAAATGCCGCATGCCGCCTTCAGTCACGACTTTCAACCTCTCGCTTTCCTGACTGGCCCCACCTTTGCCTGACCGGGCCGAATCTTGAGTGGGTCGAAGCTTAGGGCGTGCGTATTGCGACTGAATGACAGACCGTCACAAGACTGTCACTCGAAACACCTATTGGCTGAGCCCCATGACAGGTTCGGCCGTTGCAGCCGCGTCGTTCTGCGGCATCGCGTTTGTGTTCCATATTGCGAGCATCATCATCACAGCTTCGCGATGCCGGCCGAGTCCGGCGGCACAATCGCCCCCCTCTCCCGTCCTTCCCCCGCTCGCGAGCGAGGAAAGGAACGGTGGCACGGCGCCGCCAGTGAGCATCGTGCGGCCGGTCTGCGGCCTCGATAATTTCCTCGAAGAGACGCTTGGCGCGTCGTTTGAACTTGATTACCCAAGATACGAAGTGATTTTCTGCGTCGCATCGACACGCGACCCCGCCATCGCGGTGGTGCAAAGACTGATCGCGGCTCACCCGCGATGTCATGCGCGACTCCTCGTCGGTGACGATTGCATCAGCCAGAATCCCAAGCTCAACAATTGTGTCAAGGGTTGGAGGGCGGCAAAACACGATTGGATCATTATGGCGGATTCCAATGTGTTGATGCCGCCGGATTATATCCGCCGCTTGCTTGCCGCTTGGAAGCCGGACACCGGCCTTGTTTGCTCGCCCCCCGTGGGCTGCCGGCCGGCGGGATTCTGGGCCGGGCTCGAATGCGCCTTCCTCAATACGTACCAGGTGCGGGCGCAGTATGTGGCTGATGCGCTCGGCCTCGGTTTCGCTCAAGGTAAGACGATGCTGTGGCGGCGGGCGGACCTCGAGCGGGCCGGCGGTATCGCGGCGCTGGGCGCTGAGGTCGCTGAAGATGCGGCCTCGACGAAGATTGTGAGGGCCGCCGGCCTGCGGGTGCGGCTCACAGCGCCGCCTTTCCAACAGCCGCTCGGCCGGCGCGGCCCGATAGAAGTGTGGCGGCGGCAAACCCGCTGGGCGCGATTGCGCCGCGCAAGTTTTCCGCTCTACTTCGTGCCTGAGATCCTCGGCGGAGCCTTCTTCCCGCTCATCGCCGCCGCATATGCGGCGTCCGCAACCGACGTATCGGTCTTTGCGACGGTCGCGCCTCTTGCCCTCGTGTGGTACGGCGCCGAAATCGCGCTGGCGAAAGTGGCGCAGTGGCCGCTACCCGTGTTCTATGCGCTTGCAGCTTTGCTGCGCGACCTGCTCCTTCCGATACTTTGGCTCGACGCGTGGATCGGCACCGATTTCGTCTGGCGCGGCCACCAGATGAGCATTGCGGCCGATTCGTCGACGCCTTGAGCGATGCCGGGGTTGCCCGCTTCCATCGATCGGAGGAATCGCTCGTAAGGTGGGGCGCCCTACTTTGCCTGCCCGCCGGCGCTTCCCTGCCGCCGTCTCTCAATGGAAGGGGCCGTGGCGCGGGCATTGCGCGCGTGATCGCGCCGCAGTCAACTCAGACGGCAAATATCACTCTATCTTAATGTGCGCTTCAGCAATCACCTTGCCCCACAACCTGGTCTCCTCCGTAAAGAACCTCGCGGCGTCCGCGGGTGAACCGATCATCGGCTCAAGCGTGAGCCGGGCGAGGCTTTCGGCGACGTCGGGCTTTCTCAGGCTGTCGACAACGTCGCGGTTGATCTTCTCGGCCAGTGCGGGCGGCGTTGCGGGCGGCGCTACGATCGCAAACCAGGTGACTGAGCGAAAGCCCGGCAATCCGGATTCCGCAAGCGTCGGCGCCTCGGCAGCGACCGGCGAGCGCTCGGCGCCGCCGACGGCAAGAATTTTCACCTTGCCGGCGCGATACATCGGCACCGAGGTGGTGAGGGTGTCGAAGAACATATCGATATGGCCTGCGATAACATCGTTCAGCGCAGGCACCGCGCCGCGATACGGGACATGCACCATCTTGATGTTGCCGAGCACTTCGAGTTGACTTGCTGAGAGGTGCGCAGTCGAGCCCGCCCCCTGCGAGCCATAGGTCAATGTGCCGGGATGCGCCCTCGCGTAGGCAATCAGCTCTCCGATATTGTTGGCTGGCAGGTCGTTCCTCACCACCAGGGCGTTCGCGACCTTCGCAAGCAGAGCGACGGGCACGAAGCGCAGCGGGTCGAAAGCAAGATCGCGATAGAGGAGGTGAATGAACGTAACCTGCGCCGGCGGGCTTACCATCAGGGTGTAGCCATCGGGCGCCGCGCGAAAAACCTGGGCGGCGCCCAGCACCATGCCGCCGCTGATGTTTTCGACGATCACCGGCTTGCCCCACGTGCGCGCAAGCTCGTCGGCCATGATCCGAGCGAGCGTGTCGGTTGTCGAGCCGCCGGCCGCGGGAACGACAAGCTTGACCGTCCGCGAGGGGAAGGGCGGCGCAAGAGCCTCCTGCGCGCAAACCGAGGCGGCGTTGCTGATCGCAATGGCGGCGAGCGCAATCGCGGCGATGCGCTGCATTGCTACGATCATGTTGTCGCTCCGGTGCTCATGACTCGCGCCTGCCGTTGGCCGCCGCACTCCCGCGCGGCGTCGCTGAAGCATAGCCTTCCGCAACATCGCGGTCGATGGCGCGGCGGTCGCGCAAGCGGGGGTCGCCATAGCCGCCGCCCCCGGCAGACTGCACCAGGAAACGCTCCCCGGCCTTCATCTCGTAGCGCCCCGATGCCGGCGCTTCGAGCTCGTCGGGGCCGCCGAGCCGCACCACGAAGCGGCTGCGTCCGCCCGGCCGCCCGCCGGCAAGCCCCTGCGGAGGAAAGCGGGATTTGTCGAATCGCCGGATAACCGTCGCGTCCGCCAGCAGCTCATATTCGCGCCGCATGCTTAAGCCCCCGCGCCACTGGCCGGCGCCGCCGGAATCCGGCACAAGATCAAACCTCGTAATCCGGCATGGAAATTCTGCTTCGAGAATTTCGATGGGCGTGATGTGCAGATTACTCAAATGCGTGGCGGTCGCCGAGGCGCCGTCATAACCGGCGCCGCCCCCATAGGCCGAGCCGATAATCTCGTATTGCATGGTCGATTGCCCAGGGCGGCCCTGCCGCCAGGCAATGCTGAGCGCGCTCGATGAGCCGGCGTTGGCGACCGCACGAGCAGGATGAAATTTGGCGAGCGCCTCCAGGATAACGTCAACCAGCTTGAGATTGACCATCTGGTAGTTCGAGACCGCCGCCGGCGGCTCGGCATTCACCACCGTGCGCGGCGCGAAGACGAGGCGCACCACATCGCGCATGCCATCGTTGAAGGCAAGCTTGGGATCGAGGCACCCGATCAGGCTGTAGAACACGCAGGCCTCCACCATCGCCGGGCGCAGGTTCACCGGCCCTGCCGCCTGGGGGTCGCTCGCCGAGAAATCGAATGTCACGACGCCGTTTTCGACCTTAACCGCGAGGGCGAGCCTGATCGGCCGGTCAACCACGACGCCATCGCTGTCGAGAAAGCCTTCCGCCGACGCCGTCATGCCGCTCGGCAGCTTCGCAATGGCCGCGCGCAGCCCCTCGGCGGCAGCTTTCAGGATGGCGGCAAACGCGTTGCACAGCGCCTCCGCGCCGAACCGCGCGCACAATTCTTTCACACGGGCGGCGCCCATCTCCGTGACCGCGATCTGCGCGTTCATATCGCCGCGAACCAATGCCGGCTGCCGGCTGTTGCCGAGGATCAGCCGTTCGATGTCCGGCAGCGGCCGACCCGCCTCCCGGATCTTGATCGGCGGGATCAGCAGGCCTTCCTGATACATCTCGGTGGCGTTAGCGGAGGTCGAGCCAGCAACGGCGCCGCCGAGGTCGGCCTTATGGGCGATTGAGCCTGCAAACGCGACGATCTTTCCATCGGCGAAAACCGGCGCTACGAACGCCATGTCGGACACGTGAGGAAGCCCGCCCTCATAAGGATGATTGGAGACGAACACGTCGCCGTCGCGGATGCCCCCGCCGCGCCCTCCCCCGCTGGCCGCGGAGGGAGAGGAGGGGGGCGAGTCGGGCGAGTCAAATGTCCCGTAGACCTCAAGAATGCGGCCTACCAGGTGGCGATAGACCGGCGCGTGAAAGAACATAGGCGGCGCCACGATCAGGCGGCCCTCGCGATCGAGGATCACGCAGGAGAAATCGCGCGATTCACGGATGATGGTGGAATAGCCTGAGCGGTAAAAATGATAATGCATTTCTTCCACCAGGCTGGCGATCTTGTTGCGCAGAATTTCGACCGTGACGGGATCCAAGGTGGTGCTCCTTCCTCCTCCAGCATTACCAGTGGCAGGGCGATCCCTGGTGGCGCCCGTTGCGCGTTGCCCATTCCTGACGGGATTGGCTGGACCATCTTACGACAGGGCCTGCTCCTCATGGTGTCATTGCCCGGCTTGAACGGGCAATCCGGAAACCCCGGCAGGGCGTTACCGGACGGCGCGGCCAAGCCGGACGACGACAACTTAGGAGCCGGTCAACCTGATCGAAAAATGCGCGAGGCCGGCCAGTAGTCAGCCGGTAATGGGTGACCACGAGGTCGCCCTATGTCATGCATTAACATCACTGGAACGAGCTCCATGGACGCCAAACATCCAACACTTGCGGTCGACTGCGTCGTGTTCGATCCGCGCGGCCGGCTGCTGCTTATTCGCCGCAAGCATCCGCCCTTCGGTGGTCAGTATGCGCTGCCCGGCGGATACGTGGAATATGGGGAGACCACCGAGCATGCCGCCGCCCGCGAGCTCGCGGAGGAGACCGGTCTCGTCGCGGCCGACGTCTCGCTGATTGGAGTTTACTCCGATCCCAACCGCGACCCACGGGGGCACGTGGTGAGCATCGCCTACCGGGTCGCAGTCACGGCCTACGATCTCCGTGCCGGGGATGATGCCGCCGACGCGGAGTTCGTCGCAAATTGGGAAGCCCTCGATCTCGCTTTCGATCACCGCAACATCGTGAACGATGCTCGGCGCAAGGGCTCGTAGAGCGGCAAAGGCGCAGCCGAAATCGGCTGTTGCCGATTTCGGCCCTATCGACTGCAGAAGTCGGGCAGGCCGGACTTCGGTGCGCCGCGCCCACCAACGCCCGGCCTTTCGAGGGTTGGTGGGCACTCGGAGCCTGTCATCGGGCCGCTGAAGCCCAAACCCGTTGGCTTTGCCCACGAAAAAAGATTAACTCGCCCGCAGGGTGGGTTTCGCCGTGTGCAAGCATCCTGCGGTCCTCACGAGACTGAGACTAGCGCGTTCCGTACTTGCGCTGCATTTCCGCGAAGAACTCTTGGCTCTTCAAATCGTCGAGAATGCCTTCATCGACGTAGTCGTCGAGGTTGCGGCTTTTCAACGTGGCAAACTGGTCGATGATGTTTTGCTCGCCCGGCCGGGACAGTTCGAGATTGACGGGCGATTGCTGCTTGAAGTCGTTGTAGCTCGTATCGAGGATCTTCGTCTCGACGATCCTCGCCTCCCGGGCCAGCACCTCCTTGGCGCGTTTCTCATCGGTCAAAGCCAGATAGTTGCCCTCGATTGAGGCCTTGAGAAACCGCATCAGCACATCGCGGCGGCTTTGGAGAGAGCCTGCCTTCACGACGATGCTGCTGAACAGCCATGGGATCTTGTCGACGGCAAGATCAGCCATCGCGGTGAGGCCCGCCTCGCGGGCAAGGCTCGCTACGGGCTCGTTGATCGCGGTGCCTTTGATCTCGCCGGACTTGAGAGCTTGCAGGCGCTGCATGCCGCCGCCGTACTCCTTGAGGACCACGTCGTCCCGCCGCATGCCGAGGCGGGAGAGCGCCAGCGTGACGGTGGAATCGCTCTCCGAGCCGAACGCGCTGACGCCGACAACGCCGCCCTTGAGGTCGGCTGCGCTCCGAATACCGGGGGCGACAAAGAATGTGAAGCGGATGACGTTGCTGAGCGACGCGATGGCGCGCAGATCGCCGCCGCTCTGGTTGAGCTTGATCACGGAGGACAGTCCGACATGCATGGCATCGATGCGGCCAGATTGCAGTTCCTGCGCGCCGCGGCTGCCGCCGTTCATGTTGATGATTTCCACGTCGAGACCTTGCGCCGCGTAAAACCCTGCGGCCTGCGCCATCCATAGGGCCAGCACCGTGTTCACGGGCTCGGAGATGCCGACCTTGAAATGCGTCATCTCTGCCGCAGCCGTCGGGCTTCCCCAGCCGGCGAGCAGGAGCGCCAGGGCGGCAAGCTGCCCGCGCAATCCGCGTCGATGTTCATTGCGGTGTCTCGTTTTCATGTCGGGTTCCTCCCGATGAGCCGGCTGTTGTTATGCGCGAGGGCCGCAGAGGCAGCGGCCGTGTCGGACGCGCCTGCCCGCAGCGTGGCAGCGTCATCTTGTCGATGATCGTCAACCGTCTTATGCTCAATCGCGTCGCGTTTCACAGTCGGCACGCTCGCCGATTTCCAAACCCGCCACGAGCGCACCATCATGAAATCTGGGAGGTTAGCATGAAAAGGACGATGTTGGGATTCGCTGCCGCCATTTGCCTGGTCACCCCCCTTGCGGCGCAGAGCAACGAGCCGCAGCCGAGCTGCAAGATGTGCCCGGGGACCTACATCCCGCTTGAGGAGCTGCAGGCTTATACCAAGAAAGCGATCGCTGAGAACCGGGTCGATCAACAGGTGCGCGACGTCGACATCGGCAAAGCCCACATCGGCATCGGCATGGTGCATCGGGGCAAGCTGGACGCGCCGGCGCCGAATTCGGTTGCCGAGCACGATCTCGTCAGCGAGGTCTATCACATTATCGACGGAACGGCCACGCTGGTGCTTGGGCCCGATATCGCCGACATGAAACGCCGTCCTGCGACCGCGGAGACCGTGCGCCTGTTCAATGGCCCCGGCAACAACGGATCGACGATTCGCAATGGCGTGACTTATCACCTCAAGCCCGGCGACGTGGTGATCATTCCGGCCGGCACCGGGCATTGGTTCACGAAGATCGACGATCACATCGACTACGTGATGGTCCGCATCGATCCCGATAAGGTGACGCCGGTCAGGGACGAGGCAGAGTCTCAGGCGTATCTGAAAACGACAAAGTGACACGACGGACTTTTTCAAAGGGCGGGAGCGCACCCCTCCCGAAAAGCCGGAGGGTAAGTGGATTTCGCTCGCTTTGAATCACCTGACGGGTCGTCGCCGGGCTGCTCCCGGCGGCCCCGGATAGAAAGGCACCGAGTGGGGAAATCACTGGCGGCGTTCTCGCCTCACCGAGCGAACGCCGCGGAGTTTACGATCGGGCCGGCCAGAGGCCGGACCCGGTGGCCATTGCGCCCTACATCGGCTTCGCAGCCAAAACCTTAAGCGCGTAGAGCGCCTCCAGGGCGTCGCGCGGCGACATCTCGTCGGGATTGAGGTCCGCGAGCGCCTTCACGATCGCATCGGCGGCCCGGTTGCGAGGCGCCGGTGCGGGCCGCGCCGCGGCAGAAAACAGTGGCAAATCATCGATCAGGCGATGCGACGGCGACAGGCGATCCTGAGCTTCAAGCTCGGCCAGCACTTGCTTCGCCCGCTCGATTACGGCAGCCGGAAGGCCGGCGAGCTTGGCGACCTGGATGCCGTAGGAGCGGTCGGCCGCGCCGGGCACCACCTCGTGCAGGAATACCACGTCGCCGTGCCATTCCTTCACCCGCACGGTCGCGTTGAACAGCCGTTTCAGCCTGGTCGCGAGCGCCGTCAGCTCGTGAAAATGGGTCGCGAACAATGCGCGGCAGCGGTTGGTCTCATGCAGGTGTTCGATCGCCGCCCAGGCGATCGACAGCCCGTCGAAGGTTGCGGTCCCGCGCCCGATCTCGTCGAGAATGACAAGCGAGCGCTCGCTGGCCTGATTGAGGATCGCAGCGGTCTCGACCATTTCCACCATGAAGGTCGAGCGTCCGCGGGCGAGATCGTCGGCGGCCCCGACGCGCGAGAACAGGCGGTCGACGACGCCAATGCGCGCCTGCTTCGCCGGCACGAAGCTGCCCATCTGGGCGAGCACCGCAATAAGCGCATTCTGGCGCAGATAGGTCGACTTGCCCGCCATGTTGGGGCCAGTGACGAGACAGATGCGCCCTGTCCCCACGCTTCCCTCCCCCGCTTGCGTGGGAGGGTTAGGGAGGGGGCCGGAGGAAAGAAGACCGGGGGCCGGAGGAGGGTAGGGAGGAGGCGGAGGCGACAGGTCGCAATCGTTCGCGACGAACGGCCCGCCGTCGCGGGCGAGCGCCTGCTCCACGACTGGATGGCGTCCGCCGGCAATGACGAAGTCGCGGCTCAAGTCGACTTCAGGCCGCACATAACTGCGCTCTGCCGCAAGGGTCGCCAGCGCCGCCGCCACGTCGATGGCGGCGAGCGCTTCGGCAGCAGCCTTGATGTCTTGGGCAGCCTGCACGGCCTGGGCAGCAAGGCGATCGAAGATTTCGAGCTCCATGCCGAGCGCTCGGTCCGCAGCGCTGGCGATCTTGGCTTCGAGCTGCGAAAGCTCGGCGGTGGTGAAACGAACCTGGCCGGCTAGGGTCTGCCGGTGAATAAATGTGGCGTTCCAGGGAGCGCCCATCAGCTTGTCGCCATGCTGCGCCGTCACTTCGACGAAATAGCCGAGCACGTTGTTGTGCCGGATTTTCAGCGTCCTGATCTGGGTCTCTTCGGCATAGCGCGCTTGCAACGCCGCGACCACGCGCCGCGACTCATCGCGCAGCGCGCGGGTCTCATCGAGGATCTCGTCGTAATGCGCGCCGATGAATCCGCCGTCGCGCCGCGACAGCGGCAGGTCGTGGCCGAGCGCGGCGGCAAGCTCGGCGGCGATGGCCGGATCTGGCCGCCGCAATGAGGCGGCAGCGTCGGCGATCTCGGCGACCTGCGGCGCTGCGCCGAGCCGTTCCGCGAGTTGCGCGGCGGCGTCGAGGCCGTCGCGGATCGCAGCGAGATCGCGGGGCCCGCCGCGTCCCACCACGAGCCGGGCCAGCGCACGGGCGAGATCGGGCGCCGCCGCGAGCCGTGCGCGAACGTCGGCGCGCAAATCGACTTCGCTCACAAAGAGGCCCACCGCATCGAGGCGGCGGTTGATCACGGCCGGATCCGTCAGCGGCGCTGCGAGCCGCTGCGCCAGCAGGCGGGCGCCCGCGACCGTGACGGTGCGATCGATCGCGGCGATCAGCGAACCGCGGCGCTCGCCGCTCTGGCTGCGCATCAGCTCAAGATTGGCGCGCGTCGAGGCATCGATGGCGAGCGTCGCCCCTGCGGCCTCGCGGGCCGGCGGCGACAGCGGCGGCCTCTTGCCGAGCTGAGTGCGCTCCACATAGGTGACGCAGGCGGCGGCCGCGGTGAGTTCAAGCCGCGACAGTGGCCCGAAGACGTCGGCGGTCGCCACCGCGAAATAGGCCGCGAGACGGCGCTCCGCGCTTGCCCCGTCGAACACGTCGCGGGTCAGCGGCGTCACCGCCGGCAGCGAGCGCCACAGCGGCGCAAGATCCGCATCATCATAGAGCGCATCCGACATGATGATCTCGCCCGGTTCGAGCCGGGCAATCTCGGCCGGCAGGCCGCTGCGGTCGCACGTGGAGATGCGGAATTCGCCGGTCGAGATGTCGAGATAGGCGAGCGCGAAGGCGCTGTCGGCATCGGTCGCGCCGCGTTTCGAGCGGGCGATGGCGACGAGATAGTTGTTGCGCCTGGCGTCGAGAAGGGAGTCCTCCGTCAGGGTTCCGGCCGTGACCAGGCGGATGACGTCCCGCTGGACCACGCTCTTTGCGCCGCGCTTCTTCGCCTCGGCCGGGTCCTCGGTCTGCTCGCATACCGCAACGCGATGACCTTGCGCGATGAGGCGATGGAGGTATTCGTCGGCGCGGTGCACCGGCACGCCGCACATCGGAATATCCTGCCCGCGATGCTTGCCGCGCTTGGTCAACACGATGCCGAGCGCGCGGCTCGCCACCTCGGCGTCCTCGAAAAACAACTCGTAGAAATCGCCCATCCGGTAGAACAGGAGGTAGCCCGGATTGGCGGCCTTGATGTCGACGTACTGCTCCATCAGCGGCGTGACGCGCTGCTCCTCGCCCGGCGGCGGCGCGGGCGCGAGGTCAGCGGGAGCGCGGGACGGGGCGGCATCCATGGCGCGACGCTAGAGCATTTTTGGCGCGAGATGTGAAGCGGTCCGGCGGAGAAAATGTGGTGGACGTAGGATGGGTTGAGCGCAGCGAAACCCATCCGCTCATTCGCCTCGGACCGGTGGACGAAGGCTCTCTCGTCCGCCGAGTTTCGGCTGCTCGAAGGGTAAGCCGCAGCAAAACCCCATTGCGCGTCGCCACACGCAACGTGGCCGCTGATGGGTTTCGCTGCGCTCAACCCATCCTACACAGGCCCGCGCGCGCCTCTACTTCACAAACCTCTTCCCCGTAATCTTCTCCAAATTCCGATAGAAAATCTTCTCCTGCACGTCCTTCGGCAGATTGAGCGAATCCAGTATGCGCAGCGTCTCGCGGATATAGCCCGTCCCCTTCTCGGGATCGAACGGGCAGTCGGAGGCGAACAGCACCTTTTCGGTCGGGTAGAACGCGAGCCCGCACACGGTCGCGGCGTCGGCGCCGAAGACGGCGGTGTCGGCGTAGAAGTTCTCTTTGAAGTAGTCGAGCGGGCGTTTCTTCAGGCTCTTGCGCAGGCTGACGTAATCCTCGTCGGAGGTGCGGGCGCCGAGCTGGTCCCAGCCGGGGCCGATGCGGCCTTCGAGCATCGGCACGATGCCGCCGAAATGGTGGACGATGATCTTCAGGTCCGGGTGGCGGTCGATGATTTTCGAGAACACGAGGCGCGCCATGGCAGTCGCGGTTTCGTACGACCAGCCGAACGTCCACCAGATTTCATAGAGCGATTTCGTCTCGTCCACATAGTCGGGGCGCGCGGCGGTGCGCGCCGGGTGCATCCAGACCGGCTTGTCGAGCGCCTCCATTGCCGACCAGAATTCCTCGTATTGCGGCCGGTCGATCGGCGTGCCGTTGACATTGGTGAAGATCTGCACGCCGCAGGCGCCAAGATCGCGGATCGCGCGCTGCGCCTCCTTCACGGCTGCGGCCGGAGAAGCGAGCGAGACCTGGGCGACGAAGCCCGGAAACTGGTCGGCGTGCTGGCGCACGATTTCGGCAAAGCCATCGTTGATCAGGCGGCAGAGGTCGTCGAGTTGACCGCCGCTGGCAAAGTTCTCAAGGGGCGGCATCGGGTAGGACAGGATTTGCGCGTAGTCCGGGAACAGGGCGACGATGCGGCGCCGCTCGTCGAGGTCGAACAGGCACGGCACGCCGCGCATGCGCTTGCCGATGTCGGTGCCCGCCCCGGGAATTTTTTCGACCGCTTCGGCGAAGCGCTTCGGGATGAAATGGGTGTATGCGTCGATGCGCATGGAACATTCTCCGGACATAAGGCCGCGGCGCGGCGAAGATGTTGCGATCAAGGCGGGGGCAGACTTCGACCGCGAAGGGGCACGCAGAGCAGGCAGATGTCAAGGGATCCTGACCTCTGCGCTGTCCCGCCGACCTGGCCGGTCTCGGCAACGCTGTGTCGCCCGGATAAGGGACCGCATCTTTGCTGTCCCGCAATCCGGGGACGCCGCAGGAACTCCGCTCCCGGATTGCGCGGAGTTTACCATCGGGCTGGTGGCTCCATCCGGGCTACAGGGCCGGCCTGACAGGCTCCAGCCCGTTGCGGATCAGCACGGGCGCGAGCCGAGGTTCGGCCAGATGGGAAATCAGCTTCCCGGCCGCATCCGGATTGCGCGCTGCACGAAAAATTCCCGCCGCGAACACCGAGATCCTCTGCACTTCATCCGGCAAAGGCCCGACGATGTCGATGCCTTTCACCGGCATCAATTCGCTGATCTGCTGCACGGCCAGCTCAGCTTCGCCGCGGGCGACAACTTCGCCGATATAGCCGTCGCGAATATGGGCCTTGCGGCGCACTTCATCGGCGATGCCGAGCCGCTCGATCACCTGGGCGAAGTGAACGCCGCTGGCGCCAAGCCGCGTGAAGGCGATCGACTTCGTCTCCAGGAGCGTGCGGCGCAGCGCAGCGACAGTGCTGATATCGGGTTTCGGCGCGCCGGCCCGCACCGCCAATCCGACAGCCGATTGGGCAAGATCCGCGGTGCCGCCAGGAACGATGATACCGTCGCGCAGGAGCCGATCGATGGCCTCGCGGGTGATGATGGTCATATCGGCAGTCGCGCCGTCCGCGATGAGGTTGAGCACTGCATTGGTCGACTTGTAGGTCGCCGCGAAGGAGAGCCCGGTCAGCGCGTGGAATTCGTCCGCGATCTCAAGGAGCACCCCGCGCAATGCAAGTGTGCTGAGCACGTCGATCGAAGTCGCGGCGGCGTCGGTTGCGATCACCTTGAGCGTCCCCCTTCGGCTTGAGGTCATTGCGCTGCGGCCAATGAGCGCGTCCGTCCCACCCTCGCTGTCGCCCGGGTCGAGCGCAAGCGAAACCGGGGGCCGCCGCGCCGACAGCGTGGCCCCGGATTTCGCTTGCGGTCAACGGGCCACAGGAGAGGGGGCGGCCGATGTCCAGGGTGGCGACATTCTCTGACTTTCGCGGTAAGTTATCGTTCGATGAAAAACGTCATCGCGGAGCACAACAAGGAGGAAATGCCGTGACCATATCGCGACGCAACATGCTGTCGGCGGCGCTGGCTGCGCCGGCCCTCATTGGATCGGCGCGCATGGGCT
>JAJPKK010000026.1 GCA_021323775.1 Hyphomicrobiales bacterium | reverse complement strand
GCCGACGGACTGCCGCGGTGGCGCTGGACTGTAGCCGAGATCGAGCGAATGGCGGCTGCGGGCTATTTCCACGAAGACGAGCGGTTTGAATTGCTGGGCGGGGAGATCGTGCCGATGTCACCGAAGGGACGCCGACACGAAATCGTCCGGCTGGAACTTGGCTACCGATTCACGCGAATGGCGCCGCTGGATTTATTCGTGGCCCCCGAGCCCCAGTTCAATCTGGGCCCCGACACGTTCCTGGTGCCCGATCTTCTCCTGCATCCGAGGGCGATTGCGACGCCGGATGTGCGAGGCGGCGACGCGCTGCTCGTGGTGGAAGTGGCGGAAACGAGCCTCGCCTACGACCTCAAGACCAAGGCGACGCTCTATGCTGCGCACGGCGTCCCGGAGTACTGGGTGATCGATGCCTCGACGCTTATGACCACCGTGCACACGCAGCCGTCCGGCGACGCCTACGCCTCGGCGCTTGAGATCGCGCCCGACACGCTTCTGACGCCGACGCGGGCGCCGAGCCTTGCGATATTGGTTGGTACGCTTCTGCCCAAATAGCGGCGCGGCCGCCCGATCGCGAATAATCGTCGCAAGGCTCTGACCTCATTTCGCCGCCGTCTGCCTGAACTGCGCCTGCCACCTGGCGGCCATTTCGGCGCGGGGCAATTCCTGCCCGCGCAGGAAGACCTTGTTGATCCGGCGCGTGTTGGAGATGTTCTCCAGCGGGTTGGCGTCGAGCACGATGAAATCGGCGTTGCGGCCGGCAGCGACCAGGCCGGTGTTGAAGTTCGCGATCTCGGCGCCGTCGCGCGTTGCGGCGACGATCGCCTCGGCCGGCGTCATGCCCATCGCCACCATGCTTTCGAGGTCCAGGTGGTTGAAATAGCCGATCAGGAACCGGTTCTGGCCGGTGTCCGTGCCGCCAACCACGCGGATGCCGGCGGCGCGCACGCGCATCGCGCTCCTCGCGTCGGACTCAAATCGGCTCTTCGCGCGTGCGACCTGCTCGGGAGTCATCTTGCGCAGCGGTTCGCCCCAGTATTGTTCGATCTGCTGAGGCGAGTAGGCGGCGCGCAGCAGCGGGTCATCGAGAAAGTCCGGCCGGCCGCCCCCCTTGGTGTTCATCCATTCCGTGATGAGCGACAGCGTCATCCACATGCTGGGCCGGTCGTTGCGGGCGACGCGGTCCTTGACGAGGGCGACCATCTCGTCGTCGGCGATTTCGCCTTCCCGCACCGGAACGTGCAGCCAGCCCTCCATTCCGCCGCGGACCATTTCCTTGGCGTCCGCCTGCTTCACATTGTGGACCGCGACCGGAACGTTGAACTTGTGGGCCTCATCCAGGATCGCCCCATAGAGCGCGGGCGTCAGCGTCGGCTTGCGGCCGCCGCGGTCGTCCACCCAGATCTTGATGAACTCCGGCTTGATGCGGACATAGTCCCGCACCGCTGCGCGAGCCTCCTCCACGGTCGTAACCGGATAGGCGACATCGACCCGCGACGGATCGCCCTGGGCGCCCGACCCCGGCCACGCGATGCCGGGGCCTGACGTCTTGAACAGGGCGGCATTGGGGATGACTTCGTCGCGTACCCGCAGCACCACATCGCCCCAGCCGGTGCGGCCGCCCTTCATGTCGGCGCGGTCCACCAGGTCGCCGACGCCGACCACGGCGCCGACGCCATTGAAGGCGAGACGCTGGAGGTGGTCGATGAGATTTTCGCGGGTGAAGGTCTCCTTCGACATGGCGCCGGCCGGGATGTTCTGAAATCCGAAATGGCCGTGAAGATCGACCATCGTGGGCATCACGGTCTTGCCGCTGAGGTCGACGCGCGCAGCGCCCGGAGGCAATTGCAATTCGCCGCGACGGCCGACCTGGGTGAAGCGTCCGTTCTCGACCACGAAAGCGGAATCCTCGATCGTACCGCCGCTGCCGGTGATCAACCGCGCGCCCTCGTAGATTGTAGCGGAAGTCTGGGCATGCGTCGGCAGCGCGAAAGCCGCCGCGAGGATGACGCCCGACACGGCGCGCAGCCAAGCAGACATCCGTTTCGATCGAGACATGGAGAACCTCCCTGAGCGTTTTTGGTTTGTTTAACTTCGTGAGACCAAAGTCATCAAAGTCATTGTGTGGAGAGGCGCGGACAAGCGGCGTCCTCCAACGTTGCCGCTGTAGGGCGACCCTTGTGGTCGCCCGTTGTCGGCCGTGAGGCAGCGGCGGGCCAGTACGAACGGGCGCGCGACCAGATCAGGGCCGATCGTAAGCCGTCCTCCTCGCCCCGAACGGGGCGACCACAAGAGCCGCCCCTACAATGCTGCGCTAATCCCGCACCACCACCAGCCGGTCGTTGCCGGATTCGCCGCCCCACGCCTCGCCCGGGCGGCCGAGCATCTGGCGCACGCTCGCACCCCGCTTGTCGCTGGGGAAGGTCTCGAAGGTCTCCGTTACCGGATCGAACCGCTGAATCGCGTTCGCGAGCCAGTCGGTCGCCCACACCCGATCTTTGTCGTCCACATAGACCGAATAGGTGCCGGATGTGCTTTTGGGCATCGACCAGACCTTCCAGCTTTTGGTCGCCGGATCGTAGCGGCCGATGCCGCCGGCGTTCCAGAAGCTCACCCACAGCATGCCTTTGGAGTCAGACCAGATGCGGCGCGGGCCTGAGCGCTTGCGCGGCGGATCGACTATTGTGACGGCGCCGGTGCCGGTGTCGATCTTGCCGATATAGTCGCCGGCGAGCGAAGCAAACCACACGTCGCCGCCCGGCGTTGTGGTGATGCCGTAACTGCCGGGACGGGGCGAATGCCACGCCTCGACCTTGCCATTCGCCGGGTCGACGCGCCCATGAACGCCGGCCTGCCCGGTGAACCACAGGATGCCCTTCTTATCGAACGTTGCAGTATTGAGGTTGGCGTAGGCAAATTCACGCGGCAGCGGGAAGAGTTTGACCTGGCGCGTCACGGGGTCGACGCGAGCGATCGCATTCTGTCCGCCCTCGGTGATCCACGGCGCGCCATCCGGTCCGACGATGACGCCATGGGGCGCGGCGCCGGGCCCAAGCGGAATTTCCTCATTTTTTCCGGTCTTGGGATCGAACCGGCCCAGAATGCCTTTTTGCTGGCCGCTGTACCACACCGTGCCGTCAGCCGCCGGCGCTACATCATGCGGGTAGTTGCCCGCCGGGAGCTGATAAAAGGAGACTTGCGCCGCGAACGCGGAGGTCGCGAATGCACACGCAAGCGCCGTGACCGTAGGGGTGATGAATTTCATTCTCGTCTCTCCCTCATCAAGCTCATCAAGTTGTCATGTGCCGGGTGGGCAAAGGCGCGCTCCTGAGCTTGTCGAAGGGCGCGCGCCGTACCCGCCGACCAAGGGTTGGTGGGCACGCTTCGCTCTGAGCTCGTCGAAGGTGCCCACCCAATGACGCTTCGATACGTGCTCCGCTTACGCGAATTGAGCAGCATCAAGCCAGAACACTTCGCCGCTGCTTTCCTCGGTGTCGAGCCACAAAAACCTCGCCTCCGGATAGGCCTCCTCTAACAGCAGGCGGCCGCGCCCGACCTCGCAAAGCAGGCCCGCACCCGCCGTCAGGTGGCGGCCCGCATTGTCGATGATCCGGCGCACGACCGCAATCCCGTCGGGACCGCCGTCAAGGGCGAGAGGGGGTTCATGGCGACATTCAGGCGGCAGGGCCGCCATGCCGGCAGCGTCCACATAAGGCGGATTGGAAACGATCAGATCGTAACGCGCGTCTCCGACCGGGCCAAACAGGTCGCCCTCGTGGAGCCTGATCCGGTCCTCAAGGCCGTGTCCGGCGACGTTGCGCGCCGCGACCGCAAGCGCGTCTGCAGAAATGTCGACCGCATCGACGACGGCGTTGCGAAACCGCAGCGCCGCGAGCACCGCAAGGCAGCCGGAGCCCGTGCACAGATCGAGGACGCGCTCGACCGCATACGGGTCGCCGATGAGCGACGCATCCCCACCGGCAAACAATTCGCCGTCAAGGATTTCGCCCAGATATGACCGCGGTACGATCGCGCGTTCGTCGACGTAAAACGGAATGCCGCGCAGATAGACCTTTTGCAGCAAATAGGCGGCCGGCTTGCGGGTGCGGATGCGCGCTTCGATCAGATCGAAGATTTTCTTCTGCTCGTCACGCGTCACCCGTGCGCCAGCAAACACATCGAAGCGATCGGGCGGCAGATGGAGAGCCTCGCACACTATGAATGCGGCTTCTGCGAGAGGGTCGGCGGTGCCGTGAGCGAACACAAGCAGCGCCGCTTGAAATTGCGTCACCGCGTAGCGCACATGATCGAGGATCGTTGCAAGTTCCTTCGGACGAGGGACGCGCAACGTTTGGCTGCGGCGCGCTTTGGACACGGAATGCTAATCCTTCCCGCAGCGACTATTCGGCCGCAGGGCGCCGCTCGGTCCAGCGATCGGCGGCCGCATCGTCGGCCGATTTGGCGTCCACCCAGGCGGCGCCATCGGGCCGCTCGACTTTCTTCCAGAACGGCGCGCGGGTCTTGAGGTAATCCATCAGGAATTCGGCCGCCGCGAAGGCGTCGCCGCGATGGGAGGCGGCGGTAGCCACGAGCACGATGTTGTCGCCCGGCAGCAGCCGGCCATAGCGATGAATGACGGTGACGCCAAGCAGCGGCCAGCGCGTCTCAGCCTCCGCGACGTGGCGGGCGATCTCCGCTTCAGCCATGCCCGGGTAGTGCTCGAGCGTCATGGCCACGACGGGCGTCCCGGCCTCGTCGCCCCGGCAGATTCCCGTGAAAGTGACAACGGCGCCCACGTCGGTGCGTCCGCGCGCCAGCAGCGCGGCTTCTGCGCCGACATCGAAGTCCGTGCTTTGCAACCG
>JAJPKK010000229.1 GCA_021323775.1 Hyphomicrobiales bacterium | reverse complement strand
GTTCGAAGGACAATCGGCGGCAGCGCCGAACACGGAAAATCGGCAAACGGGAAAGCTATGGTAAACCCCATGCAAAGCGGTGTGTCGGCTTTCGATCTCATCATCGGCGGCGATCCGGCGCTCTACGCGATCATCGGATTGTCGTTAACCGTCAGCGTCTCCGCGACGTTGCTGGCGGCTGCAATCGGCCTGCCGCTCGGTGCGTTACTGGCTCTGGTGAGGTTTCCGTCGCGCGCTGTGGTCGTCGTTCTGCTCAACGCCTTCATGGGGCTGCCCCCGGTGGTGGTCGGGCTTGCCATGTATTTGCTGCTGTCGCGGTCCGGCCCGCTTGGGTTTCTGGGGCTTCTGTTCACCCCGCAGGCCATGATCCTCGCTCAAGCCGTGCTGGTGACGCCGATCATTGGGGCATTGACGCGCCAGACCGTCGAGGACCTCTGGGTCGAATACCGGGAGGAGATGACCGCGATGGAGGTCGGGCCCGCCGGCCGGGTTGCGGCATTGCTGTGGGACGCCCGGTTCAGTCTGATGACCACCCTGCTCGCAGGCTTTGGGCGCGCTGCGGCAGAGGTCGGCGCCGTAATGATCGTAGGCGGCAATATTGGCGGCTTCACGCGCACCATGACGACCGCAATTGCGCTTGAAACCTCAAAGGGCGATCTGCCGCTCGCCATCGGGCTCGGCCTCGTGCTGATTGCCCTCATCGTTATGGTCAACGCCGCTGCGGCTGCCGCGAGGCGGCTCGGCGAACTCCATGCCGGTTGACATGATGCGGGCGCCGCCAAGCGAACTGCCGATCACGATCGAGGATGTCTCGGTGCGCAGCGGCGGCGTGACCATTCTGGAATCCGTGTCGCTGGCGCTGACTCCAGGCACTCCGACCGCGGTGATCGGCCCGAACGGATCCGGAAAATCCTCGTTGCTCCGCCTCGCCATGGGATTGCTTTCGCCGACGGCAGGGCGGATCGCGTGGGGAGGACGCACCGCTCCGGCGGCTCACCGCCGCGCCATCATGTTCCAGCGCCCCGTCATGCTGCGCCGCTCGGTCGCCGCCAATATCGCATTCGCGCTGCGCCACGGTGCGGCGGCGCCCCGGGATCGCGGCGATCGCGTCGCGGCGCTCCTCGATCTGGTCGGACTGACGGCGCTTGCGGCGCGGCCGGCGCGGCGATTATCGGGCGGGGAGCAGCAGCGCGTCGCGCTTGCCCGTGCGCTTGCCCGCGATCCGGAGATTCTCTTTCTCGACGAGCCGACCGCGAATCTCGATCCGGCCGCCACCAAGGCGGTCGAGGATATCATCGTGCGAGTGGCCGCCGGCGGCGTGAAAATCGTGCTCGCGACCCACGATCTCGGGGAGGCGCGCCGCCTGGCCGGTGAGGTCGTGTTCATGGTCCGCGGCCGGGTGTGCGAGCGCGGGCCTGCGAAGTCGTTCTTCGCCGCCCCGGCGACTGCGGAAGCGCGAGCCTTTCTCAATGGCGACCTCGTGATCTGACGCAGCTTGGGGGTGCACTGATGAACATGACAGACATTTCCCGCGAGCAGGACGCCGACCATCGGCTCGCGGCCGCATTGGCGGAGAGTTTCATCGGCGACGTTATGACGGCCGTCGGGCTGCCGGCATCCGACGCCGCGAAGGTGGCGCGGCTGATGACCGAAGCCGATCTCACCGGCGCTGACGCTCATGGTATCTTCCGCCTTCCGCAATATGTCCGCCGCATTCGCGCCGGCGGCGTCAACACGCGCCCGCAGATCTCTGTCGAGCAAACCGCCGCCGCCACGGCGCTGGTCGATGGCGACAACGGCATGGGACACTTAGTGGTGAGCCGCGCCGCCGAGACGGCGATTGCGCTTGCGCGCGCCGCGGGGGTCGCGTGGGTGGGGGTACGTCGATCGAACCACGCTGGCACGGCGGGGCTCTATGCCGCCATGCCGGTTGCGCACGGCATGATCGGCCTCTACGGCGCGGTCGCGAACGCCAACCATATGGCAGTATGGGGCGGCTCCGAGCTCCTGCTCGGCACCAACCCGCTCGGGATCGCGGCGCCGTCGGGCCAGGGGCCGGTGGTGCTCGACATGGCGACCACGGTCGTCTCTTACGGCACCGTCAAGAAATACGCGCTGGCCGGCCGTGAGATGCCGGA
Organism: Hyphomicrobiales bacterium; assembly: GCA_021323775.1. Lineage (GTDB taxonomy): Bacteria > Pseudomonadota > Alphaproteobacteria > Rhizobiales > Xanthobacteraceae > JAJPKK01. Next base: position 2,633 of record JAJPKK010000229.1, on the reverse strand, counting down.
GGGGTGGCTGGTCGATACGCAGACCGGCGGCCCCCTGACCGATCCGAAGCGCAGCGCGGAGGGCTTGCTGCTGCCGATCGGCGGCTACAAGGGCAGCGGCCTCGCCCTCATGCTCGGCCTTCTGGGCGGCGTGCTCAACGGCGCTGCGTTCGGCCGCGACGTCATCGATTTCAACTACAACCAGGATGGCGCTGCCAATACCGGCCACTTCATGGCGGCAATCGACGTCAAGCGCTTCGTTCCGCTCGCGAGCTTCGTGGCGCAGACTGATCGCCATCTCGCCGATCTGCGCGCCTCCAAGCGGCTGCCCGGAGTCGACCAGATCCGCTTGCCGGGCGACCGCCGCCGCGAGTGCCGCATCGAGCGCCTGCGCGACGGCATACCACTGCCGGCGGCCCTGCTCGCGCAACTCGACAGGCTGGCGGCGGAGCTTGGGGTGCGGGCGCTGCGGGCGAGGCCCGTGTAGGATTGCGAAGGCGAACCAGGTCGTGCACAAGGCTCCTCAGTCAGCCTCACGCGCTGGACTCTTCAGGTCGCACGCAACCCGCCCGAGGAATTCCTCCAGCGCCGCGATGCAAGCGCCGTCGCGATAGACGCGGTATTTATTGGCCGCCATTTTGGCTTTGATCTCTGCGTACCAGGCGCCGTCACGGGCAAGCCGCACGGCGGTCGCCACATAGCCATCGAGCGTGCCGGCAATCGTCTCGGTCACGCCCATCATCGTCAAGATCGCCGAGGTGTGACGGCCGCGCATCAGCGGGCCGGCGAGGGTCACGACGGGCAGATCGTTCGGAAGGCTTTCCATTGTTGAGTTGAAGCCAGACCATCCGATGCTGTCGAGAACGATGTCGCAGCAGCCGCTCGCAGCGGAGAAGCTATCGAAGTCGAGGCGCGGAAGCAGCGTACAGTAGTCGCTGGCAGACAAATCATGCGCTGCAAATGCACGCTCGAGCCGTTCGCGAAAGAGGTCCGTTACGCGCTCGGCGCCGTGATAGCGGATGAAGATGAACTGGCAGTCGTTGAGTTCGCGTGCAATCCGGGGAAACACGACATCATATTGCGGCAGGTACTTGAACAGAGATTGACCACACCAAAAGCGCGTCCCGCTCATTCGAATCCCAAGCCGCAGTGCAAGCTCTCGGCGATCGGCCTGGCGGGCGGAGGTCGTCGCCGGCTCGTAGTAGACTGACAGGTTTGGCAGCCGCACCAAACGTTCGGTGTAGTGATGCTGACTGTCAGGTGGCTCCATCAGGTCGCTGCTAAGAAAGTAGTCGATGGTCGTGAATCCGGTGGTGACGGGATGGCCCAAGGCAATGCACTGCACTCGCGCCAGCCGCTGGGCGGCGAGCTGGACCGAGATCGTGTCCATGCCGACTTCCGGATAGATCAGAACGTGCGGCGCATCGGCGATGATCGTGCGGCGCCATGCTTCAACCGACCGGGGGCCGCGCACGAAGCGGTCGCATAACCCTTCGGCGATTCTCGTTTCGTCGTCCACCTGCGCCCCCGTGTCGTAGCCGAATACGCGAAAACGACGTCGGTCGAGGCGGCTGATCCAGCCTTTGATCGGGATCCTCCAGACGGAATGGTGGCGAAAGTAGCCGCTGACGATGCCGACCCTGACAAGTTCGCCTGGTTGCGCTGGCGGCGCTAACGGAGCAGGCGGATAGCGCGCCGCCATGATATTGCAGATCGTGGCGCCATAGACGGCCTGCAAGTCGCGATCATTCCGGCCCTGATAGGGGAGAAAAAATGGTTGGCGGGCTCCGGCCGCGTCTGCAAAAGCAGCAGGCGCCTGCGCGACGTCGCGACGCAACGCATCGAGATGTTGCGCGTAGTCCTGCCGCTGACGCGCGATCTCCAGCTCGTCCATGTAAAGTATGCGCAGCGCCGACATGCAGCGGCCGAACTTGGCCTTGGCGTCACCCGGACGAGCCGCGAGGGCGGCGGCGTAGCACGCCGCCGCCTCGTCGCCGCGGTTCATCTCGTCGAATACGAGGCCTCGATAGTACAGCGCGTCAGCGTCCTGCGGCTTTGCGGCAAGCCACCTGTCGATTGTCGCGAGCGCCTCCGCATGGCGGTCAAGCCGAAACAAGGCGCTGAGACGCGCCGCCAGCGCGTCGATGTCGTTCCCGGCAATCTCAAGCAGTCGATCATAGAGACCGAGCGCCGCCTCGAAGCGGCCCATGTCATTAAGCAGGTTGCCGCAGTTCAAGAGCGTGTTCGCGTGACGCGGGTTCGCGGCCAAAGCTTTCTCGTAGCACGCGAGCGCTTCGGCGTCGCGATTGAGCGATCGCAAGGTCGCGCCGCGATTGCTCAGAGCATCGACATCGTCGGGTCGGACTGCGAGGATCCGATCGTAGCACGCCAGCGCTTCCGATGGCCGATTGAGCTGAACCAGCACATTGCCGCGATTCTTGAGCGCATCGAGATGGCCGGGAGAGAACGCCAGAACGCGATCGAAATCGGCCAGCGCATCCTCATAGCGTGCACGGCGCGCCAGCAGGATGCCGCGGTTGAAGCGAGCCGCCACGACGTCGGGGCGATGCGCAAGCACCTTGCCGTATTGCTCAATCGCCTCGTCAATGCGATCGAGCCGCGTCAGGATGACAGCGCGATTGCAGGCCGCCTCC
>JAJPKK010000169.1 GCA_021323775.1 Hyphomicrobiales bacterium | reverse complement strand
GTCGGGCCAGGCCCGGTGGAAAACTAGCCAGAAACTAACTTGCTCGGACCGTGCCACAAACTCAATCACACCAACGGATTAGGACCTTTGGTGCCGCGGCCACAGAGTCGCGAAAGTTTCGTGCCCTGTAGGTCCAGCCAAAGCCCGGTGGCGAACTGAGAACAGGGAAAATAACAGAGGGAATTTGGGAATTTCGAAAATCTGAGGCTGTTCCGGTGCTTTTACTTATCTCCTGATAACCATGATAACTGAACGCATTATTATATGCCCATCTGGGCTTTGTCAACTTTAGGTTGTTTTTGCGCTCAAGACGAACCAAAGTTATTGTTGTGGCTATCCTAATCAGCGCGCCTGGCATTCCAGCAGACTACGAGTTCCTTCGCTTCTTCCAGGGTTGCGAGCCGCCACCGTAATTCAACCACATCCTGGCCCATTGCATTTTCCGTTATTCTTTTTTCCTCGACGCGCAGTGTGAGCGGCTGGGGGGATGTGCTGTCGAGCGAGGCGGCATGAAAGTCGATGTTGCCAGTCCGCGTCCAGTCCTGCTTCATAACGCCGTCGATCTGATCGAACGCGCCAGGTTTCTTTTCGCTCTTACGAAAGCCGAATAGCATTATCAGGCCTCCCACGATTACCCCGACGACTGCCACAATACCCCAGGCGTACTCCATGCTCGACTCCTGACTTATCCTGGCGGCCCGCCTCCCTTCGGCAGACCGGGGGAGCCACTGTTCGCTCAAGCTTGGGTCAAGCCGATTGGGGCTGTACGGCCGCGATGTGCCCTCAAAAATGATCGTGATCTCTCGCGTCGGCTCCGTCTTCAGATTTGATCGCCGGCCGGCGTCACGCCGGCCCCAAACAGGGCCGCGCAGATCTGCTCCGACGCCATCGGTTTCTCGCACCGCTTTACATGCGTGAAACGCACCGGAATGACCTGGGCGTCGTAGCCGGTCGCAAAAATAAAGGGAACGCCGCGCGCCATGAGCGCATCGGCGACCGGGAAGGCCATTTCGCCGCCGAGGTTGATATCCAGGATCGCTCCGTCCGGCGCCGTCCGCTCCAAGGCGTCCAAGGCGGCCTCTATCCCCGGAGCCGGCCCTATGACCTCGGCGCCGGCGCGCTCCAAAGCTCGCGCAATGTCCATTGCGACCAAATAGTCGTCCTCGACGACGAGCACGCGCTTATTGGCGAGCGGGGAGGATTTCATGCACCTCGTTCCTTGGTCCCGCGCCGGCGAGCGGGAGCGCAATCGTGCACCGCAGTCCGGCCTCGTCAAGTTCGTAGCAGGTCTCAGCATTGAGTGAGTACGGTAGCGCACGCTCGATCAGTTCCCGGCCGAAGCCCCGTCGGTCTCGCTCGACAGCAACGCAGACGGGACGTTCTTCGATCCACCTCAGCAGCAGACGAGAACCGCCGCGTGACCGCTCCACCTGCCACGTAATCCGCAATCGGCCAGGATGGGCGGAGAGCGCCCCGTATTTGCAGGCGTTGGTCGCGAGCTCGTGCAAAGCGAGGGCCAGTATCTGCGCGATCGAGTTCCGGATTCGCACCTCCGGGCCGGAGACTTCGACGCGGTCGAGCAGCAAATTGCGCCCGAGCGCATCCAGTTCGAGCCGCACCAGGACCCCAATTGTGATGGGCTCCTGCTCAGAGCGGGAAAGCAGGCTCTGCACGCGCGACAGCGCCATGAGCCTCGCCTCGATACGCGCCTTGAAGGCATCCAGGTTTTCGCTGGCAGCCAGCGTCTGGGCGATAATCGATTGCACCACGGCCATCAGATTGCGGGTCCGATGCTGCAACTCCGCAACCATGACTTCCATACGCTCGGCCGTCGCTTTCTCGTGAGTGGTATCGTGACAGATGCCTCCGATCCGCTGCACCCCGCCGGCCCCATCGAGCAGCGGGAAAATGGTGCTGCGCATCCAGAGGAGCTCGCCGTCGCATGGCCGCTTGAGACGGTACTCGCAACTTACGCGCTCACCCGACCGAACCCGCGTGATGGCATCCGATACCCGCTCGCGATCTTCGGGGATGACGATCTCCAACCAGCCTTTGAGATGATCGCCTGCGAGAAAGCGGTCGAACTTTGCGCCGAAGCCGCTCGCGAAAATGGGGCTCCAGTATTCCAATTGCAGCGATTTCGCATTGCGAATCCAGATCACATCGGTGGAGGCCTCAGCGAACTGCCGGAACCGCTCCTCGCTCTCGCGCAGCGCCGCTGCGGCCCGGGCGTGCTCGACGGCAGCCAGGGTGCGCTCGGCTACATCCCGAACGAGCTCGACTTCCGAGGCGGTCCATGCCCGCGGGACGGCGCTCTGCGCCCCGAATACTGCGCCGCCCCCGGCCTCCTTGAGCAGCGCGACGCCAACGAAAGCGGCTATATGCGCCGCCCTGAGCCGCTTGCGCGCCGCTTCGCCGAGACGGGGATCATTCTCGCTATCCTCGACAACAATCACCCGACCGGCGAGAAATTCCGCAACCAGGGCAGGGCCGAACTCCGCAAGCGCGAAGCGCTCGGCTGGGCGTGCATCGCGGCCCCACGCACTCCTCAAGAGAACCTCCTGGCCACAGATTTCCCCGTAGCTGCAGCGGCTCGCGCCGAGATGCTCGCCCGCCATCCTGCATGCGTTTGCCTGGATTGCGAGGGGTTCGGTCAGCACGCGCAACGCATCGCTGAGCCTTAGGAGGAACGCATGTCGCTCCTCGCTTTCGCGCCGCGCCTCCTCGGCCAGCTTCCGCTGTCGCTCAGCGTAGGCCGTAATATTGATGAAGACTTCCCAGAGGCCGACAACGGCGCCGGTTTCGTCTCGTATCGGGCTGGCCGCGCGGTCGACCCAAATCTTTCTCTCGACGCCGTCTTCATTGATAAAAAGGCGCTGCTCGGCGAAGACAACGCTTTCTCCGGTCATGACGCGGTGAAGGACTGGTTCCCAGGAGGCCCGTCTCGCTGGCAGCGCATCGAAGACAGGCCGACCGAGAGCAGCCGGATGAAGGGCGCCGAGAATGTGGGCATTGGCGTCATTATAGAGAAGGATCGCTTCCGGTCCCCACTGCATGGCAGCCGGAAGGCCGCTCGCGAGCATCACCTCGACCGCCGTTTTCAGGCTTTGCGGCCACGATAGTATGGAGCCGAGCGGTGTCGACGCCCAGTCAAAGGTGCGGATGCGCTCGGCCATCTCGCCCCGGCCGTAGGGCCACGCCGCCGTGTTCATTCGTCCACGACTCGCTACCTTGATTCGCCCAAGCCACTGCCGGCATATGATTTAACCCAACTTGCGCAAGTTGGGTTAATACTTCGAAGCTCCTGAGTTGCGCAAACGGCCGCCTGGGTCGTTTCGACCAGAGGGCCGCGCGCTTTTCATTTCAGATGCCGGTTGTATCAAAGGGTTGTCGGTTAATCGCGGCCGGGCGCCGTCAAGGGCTGCACAATTTTTTTTTACGGCTTGACACAGTAGCTGCGACGCCATGCTTGCTGCACCGCAGCGTAGCCGGCCCGGCCATTCGCCGAGCGAGCGCGAACCGCCCGCCTCCAGCGGTCACTCGGACGGTGCGTTTTCCGTCGAAAATATCGCCGTGAGAAGAGATTTTGGCTCGGATAATCCCGGTAGATATTCCGTAGATCGAAGAATTCGTAAACCTTGGAAATAACTTGTGGAGTGGGGTCTTGCGACGGATGGAGCCGCGTTCGAGTGGAGCGCGGCCCCCTCAACAGTCCCCCTCACGACATGGCGAACGCGCCATCACGTCGTGAAGAATTTGACGAAGTGCTCGATGACGCGGTCGGGCGCTTCCTCTTGCAGGTAGTGGCCCGTCGGGAGCGGCTGTGCGTCGACAAGGTTGCTGGCGAATTTGCGCCACACTGTTGGAAATTCCTGCGTCGGCGGCGCCCCGCGCGTTCCCCACAATATCAGGAGCGGCATCCCGATCTGGCGGTCTTTGTCGGCCGAGTCCATCTCGAAATCGATCGTGGCGCCAGCCCGATAGTCGCGGCAGGAGCCGGTGATCGTCTTCAGGGTAAAGCAGCGGATATATTCGTCGAACACGATCTTAGGAACCTTCCGGCTGCCGCGGCTTTTCAGGAACCACTCCGGCGAAACGGCGCTTATCATCGTTACCGGAAGGGGCTCCGGCTGCGCCAGGAACATCCAGTGCCAGGTTCTGACGGCCCAGTCCTTGTTGGCGTTGCTCCACACGTAGTAATTCGGCAGCATATCCAGGAGGCAGAGCTTCATGACCCGCTCCGGGTGATCGAGGCACAGGCGATGGCTCAGGCGCGCGCCGCGATCGTGGCCGGCCAGAAAGAAACGCTGGTGGCCAAGGTTCTCCATCACCTCGATCATGTCCTCGGCCATGACGCGGAAGCTGTAATTGATGTGATTGGGGCCGGGCTCGGGCAGCGATGAATCGCCGTAGCCGCGCAGGTCTGCAAGCACTACGTGATATTGCTGTGCAAGGCGCGCAGCCACCGCGTACCACAGCACGTGATTGTTCGGGTAGCCGTGCAGCATCAGCAAGGGCGGGCCAGAGCCGCCGTGGCGCACGCGAATGACGGCGCCCTTCGTGCGCATGTCGAGATGCTTGAACCCCGGGAACAGAGCCGCTACTTCCGGGCTGCCCCAGTGTGTCGGATCGCGGGCATAGTCGGCAGATGTCGCTTCGGCCAGCACCGCCGTCTGCGCTGCCTGCTGGGCCGATGAAGGCGTGGCGACGCCTGCCGCCGCGCCCGCGGCCAGCGCCTGAACCAAGCCGCGGCGGCTCAGGCCTTTGTCGATCTGTTCGGATGGATGATGCGTGTTCATTCCGGCCTCCCTGCTGAGCGTCGGCAAACCGACGGCTTGAGCTTAAGCGGCGGACTCTTTGAATTCCAGCGCACCCCCCGTGCACGGACCGGCAAAGGCGGATTTGCTGTCGATTTTTTGAGGAGCCATAGCAGGAATATATTCGTATCTGCAATTTCACTTGTCGCAGCATCGATCGACTCTTAACGCTGTCGCAGCGGGGGACCAAAATTGATTCACAGTTCTCGCACGACCGATCTGTTGCGGCATCTTGCCGGGCGCCCCGGGCATGATGAGGTCAAGGCGGATTTTCGCCAACTCCTGATCGAGGAATTCGGCGTCGAGCTTCATCACCTGGATTTCGAGCGCCACGTTCCCGAGGTCAAAGGTCGGCTCGACGCCTTGATTGGTCGAACCGTATTTGAGGCCAAGAAGAACCTCGACCAGGAATGGGCGGATGTGCTTCGGCGAATGCCGGACTACCTTGCCGACCGGGAGCAAGAAGAGCGAGAAAAATTTGTCGGCATCGCCTCAGACGGCCTGAAGTGGGTCGTGTTTGAACGATCCGGCGGCGAATTGGTCAAGGTCAAGGAGACGGTCCTTGATCCCGATAAGGCGAATGCCTTTCTCGCATGGCTTGACGGCGCCGTAGCGCTCAAGAGCGCGTTGCCGCCCGATCCGCTCACGGTTCGAATCGAACTTGGAGGGGATTCGGTTGCGTTTCGCCGCGCCAATGAAAAGCTCGCGGCGCTTTGGGCCAAATTGAAAGACGACCCGGCCGTCGTCTTGAAGCGGCAATTGTGGGCGCAATTGCTCAAGCTCGTTTCTGTCGCGAAAGGCAAAATAGTACGGTGAAATCGGCATTTCCAGCGTTTTTCCACGACAAGTTTTGCTTGCCATTGTGAGGCGCGATGTCTCTCATTTGAGAG
>JAJPKK010000004.1 GCA_021323775.1 Hyphomicrobiales bacterium | reverse complement strand
CTGCGATGTTGAGCCGACTGCGGCGAGATGATTCACGCTCTCCATGCGGGAGAGCAAGAGCGATTCGCCGAGCAGTGATAGCGCCGATCTGGTTGCATCGTTGCTGGAAAATTGGTCGCGGAGTATCTCCGCCAGTCAGCGAATGCGGCCGATCGATGCTGGGAACGCTTCGCGGAGGCGCACCCCGGCGACCCGGTGGCGCAGCTCTGCGCCTGGCTCGAGGAAATGGCTCGCCACCTCGCGGAGCCGGATGAGCGCGGTTGCACGCTCGCCAATGCGGCAATCGAATTGCCGGAGAAGGATCATCCCGCCCGGCGCGTCATCGAGGAATACAAGAGGGCGCAACGGACGCGGCTGGTGCGGCTGAGCGAGGAGGCCGGCCTGGGCGAGCCCGAAATGCTAGCTGATGAACTTCACCTCCTTCTGGAGGAGCGCGCGTCACTGCACAGAGCGTCGGCACCGAAGGACTTGCAGCCCGCCTCTTGCACATGGGCAAGGCGATGATTGCCGCGCATACGCGTCGCCGACGATAGCCCCCGTTGCTGTGCCCTGGCCCCTCTTCCTCGCTGGGCCGTCGCGCCTGTCCCGCGCGATCCTCGGCACGCGGGAGGGATGCTCGCGGCAGGAGCCCACTGTCCCAACGCGCCATGAAGGAGCCTGTGCGCGTGATTGACATGTTGGCCGGCCTTGCTATCGGCAGCCGCGGCCGACAGCCGCTCACCGAATACCCCCGGCGCTTCGCCACAATTCATTCGGAGGGCCTGTTTACCCGTTCGCGGCGGCGTGGAGCAGATACGGCAGGAGACTCAGGGGCCGCGTTGACTATTTTGGAAACTGGGTCCGTTAGGATAATATATGGGCGGCCAATTTTGGCGATTAGTATAATCCGTCATGCTCAATCCATAAAGAAATAACAGCCAGAAAAAGCCGCTGACCGCAAACACCCATTTCAATGAGGGTGGCCCCTTCAGGCGCATGAACAGAAGGAATAGTATAGCGGTCTGTAGCGCAGCGATCCCATATTGCACCACAGGCGCCCAGACGCCGACCCCAGGGAATGCGGTCCACAAGCTCACTCCAGCGAGCATGAGCATGACCGCCCATGCGAGCACGAACGGCAGCGCCCCGGCGCGCTTTGGATCGATCTCCGGCCCGATTGTCACGAACGCCCCACGAGGTAAATGCTGGGATAAAGAAAAAGCCAAACAACGTCGACAAAGCTCCAGTAGATTCCAACGACCTCAAGGGGGGCGTAGTAGACCGCAGTGATTTTCCCCTGGCGTATCCGCCACAGCAGCATGTAGAGAACGAGGCCAACTCCGATTATGAGATGAATTGCGTGGAGCCCCGTTCCTACCCAGTAGAACACCCAGAACAACTGCCGTGCCCGCCCCTCTCCCGCCTTGGTTTCAAAATTGACGACCGGGACGACCTTGCTCTGAAAATCCAGATGATACTCATAACCTTTGACGAGAAGGAACGCGATGCCCAGCGCAGCGGTAGCGATCAGCCACCGGATCATTTGCCGTCGCTCGCCCTGTGCGGCCGAATTGATAGCGAGCACCATCGTCAGGCTGCTGGTCAGCAGGAGTACGAGGTTGACGGTGCCGCACCACAGCACCGCGTCCTGGGCGGCTTCAGCGAACTCATGCGGATAGGTCATCCGATACATAAAATAGATGAAGATCAGAGCGCCAAAGAACAGGGTCTCGTTTACGAGGAAGACCCACATCCCGAGCTGGGCCGTGTCGCCCTGCTGCTCGAGATTGGCATATTGGATTTCAGGCCGGAGGGCGACGCTATCCGGCATATCGGGCGCCCTCCTGCGTGACGAAGCTGTCGTGCTCCGGATCGTAACAGTAGGGTATCGCTGTCACAACCGGAGTGCGCTCGAAGTTGTGCGTGGGGGGAGGCGAGGGCGTGCTCCATTCAAGGCCGGTTGCACGCCACGGGTTGGCGCCCGCTTTCCGGCCCCAAAATAATGACCATCCCAGGTATAGAAGCGGCAAAACGTAGGCGACGGCAAGAATCGACGCGCCTGCGGATGAAAGCAAGTTCCAGGACTGCCATTCGGCCGGATATGTATACCAGCGTCTTGGCATACCGAGATAACCGAGAATGAATTGCGGAAAAAAGGTGAGATTAAATCCCACATAGGTGAGAATCGCAGCGAACCGCGCCCACATTTCCGGGTAAAGGCGGCCGGTCATTTTGGGCCACCAGTAGTGCAGCGCGCCGAAGAACGCGCTGACCGTCGCGCCTACCATGATGTAATGAAAGTGGGCGATGACGAAATAGGTGTCGTGTACATCGACATCGACGCCCAGCGTGGCAAGCATGAGTCCTGTGATGCCGCCGATCGTGAACAGGAGAACGAATCCGAGCGCGTAAAGCATCGGCGCATCGAAGCTGATACGACCCTTGTGCAGGCTCACCGTCCAATTGAACACCTTGATGGCCGAGGGAACTGCAACAAAAAATGTCAGCAACGAGAACACGACCCCGGCGTAGATCGAAATCCCTGCCACGAACATATGGTGCGCCCACACGAAGAAGCTGAGGATCGCGATCGCCATCAATGCAACCGTCATTCCTGCATAACCGAAGATGGGGCGCCGGGCATAACAGGGGATTATTTCGCTGGCCACCCCCATGGCGGGAAGTATCATGATGTACACGGCCGGATGCGAGTAGAACCAGAACATGTGCTGCCACAGTATTGGATCGCCGCCCAGGTTCGGATCGAACACCCCGACCCCGATAAAGCGCTCGACCGCGAGCAGGAAAGTGTCCATCGCCAGAACCGGCGTGGCGGTCAGCATCACCACGCTCACCGCATAGGTGGCCCAAATGAACAGAGGAAGCCGCATCCATGTCATCCCGGGAGCGCGCATGCGGTGAATCGTGACGATGAAATTCAGCGATGTCATGATCGTCGAGAAGCCGTTTATGAAAACCGCCATGGCCGCAGCAAAGACATAGCCGTTTGCATAGGAGGTGGAGAGCGGCGTGTAGAAGGTCCAACCCGTATCGGCGCCTCCCATTATCAATGAATAGAGCACCACCGCCCCAGAAAGGTTGAACACATACCAGCTGCCAAGATTGACCCGCGGGAATGCGAGATCGCGCGCCCCGATCATGAGCGGAACGAAAAAGTTTCCGAAGGTCGTCGGGATGGAGGGAATGAGGAAGAACCACACCATGATGATGCCGTGCATCGTGAACATGCGATTGTACACGGAGGGCTGCAGCAGCCCCTCCGGCGTGGCGAGGTTCAGTCGCATCAAGGTTGCAGCCGCTCCGCCGACGAAAAAGAAAAAGGTAATCGATACAAAAAAGAGAAGCGCAATGCGCTTATGGTCTTTGGTGAGCAGCCACGACGCGACAGTGTTCTCGGCCGTCAGATAGCTGGGCTCTGAGGGAGGGGCGGTGTCGGGCGCTGCGGCGCGCTCGGCGGTCGTGCTGCTCATCTGCTCGACTCCCGTGCTCTGCCAAGGGATTTGATGTAAGCGATCAATTTCAGCAGGTCATCCTCGCCGAGTTGCCCCGCATAATCGGGCATGACGGGCGGATAGCCTGCAACCGTGAAGCTGCGCGGATTGACTATGCAGTCGCGTATGTAGGCTTCGTCGGCGATCCGGACCGAGCCGTCCTGGAGGTGCACGAGCGTGCCGTAGAGACCGACGAGCGAGGGAGAATGAACGGTGCTGTTCTTATCATGGCAGCCGCTGCAGCCACGGGCGACGAACACCTCCTCGCCTTGCTCAGCCAGGGATTTGTGCACGCCCTGCTCGGTCAGCCACCGCGCATAATCAGCGCCTGTCATGACGACGACCTCGCCCAGCATCGTCGCATGTTGAAGTCCGCAATACTGGGTGCACTCGAGTCTGAACGTGCCCGTCTTGTTCGGCTTGAACCATATTGCTTGAAGGG
>JAJPKK010000259.1 GCA_021323775.1 Hyphomicrobiales bacterium | reverse complement strand
TCAGCGGCGGCGATTGGGAAACTGACGCCCGCATCGCGCGCGAGGCCGTCGAGGCCATCGGCGCCGCGTGGTCGGCCTGAGCGCCAACCTGGAGCACGAACTTGGAAGACAGCAACGTCATGGCGCAGTCAAAACCGGAAGGCGCGGATGCCCGCAAGCTGCGCGTGGCCGTCGTCGGGATCGGGTGGTGGTCGGACGTGCTGGCGGACGCCGCCTTGCGTTCCGGTGCGATCGAAATCGCCGCCTGCTACACCCGCTCCGACGACAAGCGCGCCGCGTTTGCGAAGAAATATGGCTGCCGGGCGGCGGCGAGCTACAAGGAAATTCTCGCCGACCCCGACATCGCGGCCGTCATCAATACGACGCCCAACAGCGCCCATCTTGCCACCACCCGCATGGCCGCCGAGGCCGGCAAGCACGTCTTCCTCGACAAGCCGATCGCCAACACGGTCGCCGACGGCTGCGAGATTGCGCGCGTGTGCGAAGCAGCCGGCGTGGTGCTGGCGCTCGGCTATCAGCGCCGGCGGGAGAGTCATTTCCGCTGGATCAAGGCCGAGATCGACGCCGGCCGCTTCGGCAAGCTGGTGCAAGCCGAGTGCAATATCAGCCGGGACCGGCTCGGCAAGATCGATCTGTCGTCATGGCGTTATCAGGCGGCCGGCATGCCGGGCGGCGTCATGCTGCAGATCGGCATCCATTACGTCGACGTGCTTGAAATGCTGATCGGACCGGTCCGGCGCGTCCACGGGGCGTCTGCGCAGCTTGTGCTGCCCGGCGACAACCCGGATGTCGCGAACCTCATCCTGGAGCATGAGTGCGGCGCCATCTCGAATCTCACGGCGTCCTATGCGTCGGCGTCGGAATATTACATGATGAACGTCTACGGCAAGGAAGCGAGCGCCTACTACGATCTCTTCGCGGGCCTGCGCTGCCTGCGCCGCGGCGAAGCGGCGCCGCGCGCCGTTGCTATCGCAGCAAACGATCCGATCGTCGAGGAGCTCGGCGAGTTTGTCGCGTGCGTCCGCAACGGCGGCAAGCCTGAGACCGACGGCTGGTGGGCGTCGAGAAACCTGGCCGTGGTGATGGCGGGCATTCAGAGCGCGCGCGAAGGCCGCGCGGTCGATGTCGCGCCGCTTGCCGCCGGTTAGGAATCGAAACATTTCGAAACAATTGATGATTTGCGAGACTGGGCGTTCAATTGTGGAAAATGTAGGCCGGCAACTTGGCTGACTTTTAAAGTTAATCTGAATCTCAACACAAAATAGGCCGATCGTACCGGCAGGTTATCATGAGAGTTTGATGGGCGCTTTGTATTTGGTAGGGAGTGTACTGTCATGACGAGCGCGTGGAAGCAGCCGTCCGGCCGGGACGATCGCGCCGAAGGCCAGGACGTTGCGCCCGACGAGAACCAACTGGAATTGTTCGAGACCCTGCCGCGCGCCGGCTCCGACGGGGTTGAGGCCGGCGTGACAGACGGCGTTGCCCGCGATGCGGGCGGAAAGCAGCCAGCCGGAATGAAGGTTACGGAGGCGTCCACACGCGATTTTCTTAAGGTGGCCGGGACCGATTCGGATTCCGATGAATTGCGCCGCCTCGAAGACAGCATTCGCTGGCTGATGAATGAAAGCAGCATGCGCCGCATGCCGCGGGCCGCAACTTTGCAGTCGGTGCGCGGCCTGCCGCCGGTCGAATCGTTCGAGGACGACACGCTGCTGCTCGATCCAGACACCTTGCTCAACCCCGATGCGCTGTTTCCGGCCCCCTCGCAGCGCCGCCGGAGCGGCATGGTTCGTGGGGCGGCCAAAGTGCTGCTCGTGAGCGCCGTGGCAGCGCCGGCGGCATATTTTATGGCCAACTGGATACAGTTCCCCGGCTCCGCGGCGCCGAGCGAGCAGGCGGCCGTTTCCGATCCGGCAGCCGTTTCCGCCTCGGCCGCAATTCCAGCTCTGTCGGAGGAGCGGCTTGCCGGTGTGCCTCCGGCGCAGGTGCGTTCCTTGCCCGAAGCCGCGCAAAGCGGAGACGATGCCGGGGCTGCTCCCCAGCCGGAGCCGATGGGCGTGCGCGGGATATCACTCGCTGAAACAAGCCGTGAGGCGGGCGCGGAGGCGGCCGGCCCGAAGAGTGCGCCGGACCAGCCGCCAGGCGCTGCTGCGATGCCATCTGATCCGGCGCCCGGCGCGAGCGGCCCTGGTGGGACCCAATCAAGCAGTCCTCAGCCGGCCGCCGCTGCGCCCCCGAAGCCTGCGCGGAATACCGAGGACGTAGCGCTTCTGCTCCAGCGCGGCCGCGCGCTTTTCGATGCCGGCGACATCGCAGCCGCGCGCTTGTTCTTCCGGCGAGCCGCCAACGCGGGCGATGCGGCGGCTGCGGTCGCCATGGGGGCCACATACGATCCGGACGTTCTCGCCAAGCGCTTCATCCGGGGCATTGAAGCCGACCCGCAGGAAGCGCGGATCTGGTACGAAAAGGCTCGCGCGCTGGGGTCCCCCGAAGGTCCGCGCCGCATCGAGATGCTGGCGCAGCGTCAGGCCCAGTAAAAGACGGGCGGCAAACAACCTCCGCCGCGCTCCGTCACGTCTTGCTGATTCGCGTCTTGCCGATTTCGGAGGGATGGCCGGGCGCGCCGTGGGGACCTTTGTGGTCGCGCCGTTGCCGGCCGACGCTGCGACAGCACGCGACCACAAAAGTCGCCCCTCCAGCCGATTCAGCGGTTAAGCCAATTCCGCGCGAAGCCGAGCAGTCCCTGCGGCATGAAAATAACCATCGCAATAAACATCATCCCCACCGGAATAAGGTAGTACTCGGTGAAGAAGCGCGAGAGCGTTTCGCGCAGCAGCAGGAAAAAACCGGCGCCGACAATGGGGCCGATGAGCGTTCCGATGCCGCCCATGACATTGAAGATCACCGTCTCCCCGGAGACCAGGAAATAGACAAAGTCGGGGGCAGCGAAGCGGTTCTGAATGGCGTAGAGCACGCCGGCGAGCCCAGCAAACAGTCCCGAAAGCATGACGGCGACGACTTTGTAGCGCTCGACCGGATAGCCGACAGCGCGCGTGCGGTTTTCGTTCTCGCGTATGGACTGCAGCACCATTCCAAATGGAGATTGAGTGATGCGCCGCAGAATGAGATAGGATGCCGTCACCACTGCGAGCACGAACCAGTGCAGCGTCTCGTTGGTGAATGGCGTCGCGTAAATCCAGGGAATCGACAGCGGCGGCCGCCTGAAAGTCAGCCCGTTCTCGCCCCCCGTAACGTCGGTCCAGGTGAAGATGATGACGTAGAAGATCTGCGAGAAGATCAGCGTCGTGATGGCGAAATAGATATCGCGCAGCCGCGTCGAGAAATAAGCCGCAAACAGAGCGACGCCTGCCGCGCCGACGAGCCCGCAGCCGACCGCCAGCCAGAGGTTTGGCGGGCTTACCGTCAGCAGCGCCGCCGCCGCGCCATACATGCCGAGACCGAAAAACGCGGAGTGGCCGAATGAAAGCATGCCGGTGTAACCGACCAGGAGATCGGACGACATGGCGAGCAGGCCCCAGATCAGGATTTCCGTGAGAAAGCGGCGCCAGAAATCCGGCAGCGCCAGCGGCGCCGCGGCGAGCAGCGCCACAACGACGCAAAATCCGATCCAGTAGGTCTTGTGCGATCGTTTTTTCATTTTGGCGTCGGAACAAACAGCCCGGTCGGGCGAATCAACAGAGTGAGGATCAGCACAACAAAGGACACAATCACCGCCTGGGCCGGGCTGACCCAGATCGAAGCGTAAGCCTCAAGCAGGCTGATGAAGACCGCCGCCGCAATCGAGCCGCCGAGGTTTCCCATTCCGCCGACCACGACGACGATGAACGCCTTCAACACCCAATCGAGCCCCATGGCGTGGGTGACGCCGACCAGCGGGCCGAACAGCACGCCGCTTGCCGCCGCCATGCCGGCGCCGATGGCGAAAACCCCGGTGTGAACCCACGGCACCGGGATGCCCATGGCCTGTGCCATGACGCGGTCCTGCGTGGCGGCGCGAATCCAGATCCCCCAGGTGCCGAATTTGAGAAACAACCAGAGCGCGCCGATGATGGCGGCCGACAGCGCGGCAATGAGAAGCCGGTACCACGGATACTCGAGGTAAAGGAGCTGGAAGCTGCCGGTGATGGGTTCCTGGATCTTGCGCGCCACCGGGCCGAACTGCCAGAGCGCATAGTTCTGCAGCACCAGAGAGACCCCGAAGGTGGCGAGAATGGTCGTCAGCGGGTCGCGGCCAAGCAGCGGCCGCAGCGTCACGATCTGGAGCGCCGCGCCCAGCAGCGCAACGATGAGCGTCGCGATAAGAAGCGCCAGCCAGAAGCTGCCGGTCGTTGCCAGCACGACGACGCCAATATAGGCGCCCAGCATGAACAGCTCGCCATGGGCAAAATTCACCACGTCCATGATGCCGAAAATCAGCGTCAGCCCCGAGGCAACCAGCGCCAGGATCATGCCGGTGACGATGCCGTTCACGGTCTGAATCAAAACCTGATCGTACGGAATAGCGGCGAAGATTTCGAGAATGGCGCTCATAGCTGGAACACTGTCCGATAAAAGCGAGCGAGCGCCGCTTCACCTCTCGCCGCGGAGAGAGGTGAAGGACGACGCGGCAAAGCTTTCGATTCGACCATATCGAAATCCGCTTTAGCACAGCAAAATGACTCACACCCCGAGGTACTGGCGAATGGCTTCGTCGTTCACGTTGATGTCAGATGCCGCGCAGTGATGGCGCACCATACCCTTTTCCATGATGTAAATGCGCTCGCTCGCTTGCAGCGTGAGCGGCACGTTTTGCTCCACCAGGAGAATCGCCACGCCGTCCCGGTGCAGCGCGCCGATGATCTGCGCAATCTGCGACACCATGCGCGGCATCAAGCCTTCCGTCGGCTCATCCAGCAGGATGATTCTGGGCTCAAGCATCATCGCCCGCGCGATGGCGAGCATTTGCTGCTCCCCGCCTGACAGCGTTCCGCCGGGCTGATGGCGCCGTTCGGCCAGAACCGGGAAATACGCGAACACCTTGTCGAGCAGCTCCTGCTTCCTTTGGGCGGTGACGCCCCGCCGGTCGAGACCGGTGCGCAGATTCTCCATGACGGTGAGGAAGCGAAAAATGCGCCGGTCCTCGGGGACATAGCCCATTCCAAGCCGGGCCAGCTTGTGCGCCGGCAGGCCGGTCACGGCGCGGCCGGCGAACTTGACCTCGCCCTGGCTCGGCTGGGCAAGTCCCATGATGGTCTTAAGCGTGGTGCTCTTGCCGACGCCGTTGCGCCCCAACAGACCAACCACCTCACCGGCGCCGACATGCAACGTCACGCCGTGCAAGATGTGGCTCTTGCCGTAGTGGGTGTGGATGTTCGAGACCGAGACGAGGGCCTCGGCCGATGGCTGCGGCGCGCTCATGTCTTGAGGTAGACCTCCAGCACCTTTGGATTGCGCTGGATTTCCGCCGGCGTTCCCTCGGCGAGCACCTCGCCGTAGTGAAACACCGTAATGCGATGCGCCAGCTCCATCACCACCTGCATGTCGTGCTCGACGATGAGAATCGTAAGATTCTTCGCGATGCGGCGCACCAGCTCCATGGCGTCGCGCGTCTCGGCCGCGCTCATTCCGGCCGTTGGCTCATCGAGGCACAGGAGTTCCGGCTCGGTGGCAAGGGCAATCCCGATCTCAAGATTGCGCTGCTCGCCGTGAGAAAGATTTGCCGCCAGCACCTCGGCCTTGCCGCGCAAGCCCACCGCTTCCAGCGCCGCCTCGGCTTTTGCAATGATGTCGCCATAGGCGCGGTGATGCGTAAACATGCTCCACCGGTGCCGGCGCGATTGCGCGGCGATGCGGACGTTTTCCAGGGCGGTGGCGTTCGGCAGGATGTTGGTGATCTGGTAGGAACGCGCGATGCCCTTGCGCGAGATGCGGTCGCACGACAGCCCCGTGATGTCCTCGCCCTTGAACAGGATGCGGCCCGAAGAGGGCCGCAGGACGCCGGTCAGGCAATTGAAAAAGGTGCTTTTGCCCGCCCCGTTCGGCCCGATGATGGCGCGGACTTCATCGCGTGCGAGTTCGAAGTTGACGCCATTGAGCGCGGCAAGCCCGCCGAAGCGGACCGTCAGCCGCTCCGTCCGGAGAAGAGGAGCTGACCCTATTCGCTCGGCGGGCGGGAAGTGCAGGTCGGTCGATGCATCCAAGGTCGCGACTTCAATAGAGCGAGCCCAGCCTACTGGATCCGATCGATTTCATGGGATCGATTTGTCAGGCGGCCGGAAATTTGCATGCGGGCGGGAACAGCGTCTTCTCCTTCGCGACCGTCTCCACGATCCGATGCCTGCCGCCCCTGATCTCGAAGATGAACTCGCGCACGAACGCCTGATGATCCTCCTTGCGGAGCACCTTGTCGCCCTGCGGAAAGTCGTCGCCTTCCTTCATCTCGAGGCCTTCGAGGGCCTCGATGAGCTTCATCGTGTCCTCGCGGCCGCGGAATCCCGATTTCTCCATGCCGAGCTTCAAAGCATTCATCGACTCATAATTCGACTGCACGTAGCGGTCGGGAAGCGGACCGGTGGGGTCGATTTTCTTGAGGCGGACGCTGGCCTCTTCCAGGAACTTCCTGTGCGCCGGCGTATCGAGCGGGCCTTCAAGAACCGGAAGGTAGCGATTGATGCCGACGAAGCCCTCGATCTTGTTGCCGAGCGCGGGCAGGTTGGTGGATTCCGCGATGGCGCCGTCCCCGGCCCACTTGTATTTCCTGGTCAGGCCGAGATCATAGACCTGGTTGCCGACCGTAACGCCATCCGTGGCGAACACGCCAAGGAGGCCATCAAAGTTGCCGCTGATCTTGGAGAGGAAGGGCGTCATGTCGGCGGTGCCGAGCGGGATGCCGGTGGCGCCGACGACCTCGCCGCCCGCTTTCCTGATTTGCGCCACATAGGCGTCGCGCGTCGACTGGCCCCACGCGTAATCGGCGAAAACAATGTGCCATTTCTTGCCCATCTGGTTGACGAGATAGGGGGCGAAAGCCACCGCCTGCGCCGGCGCATAGTCGGAAGGCCGGAAGCTGTAGCGATTGCATTTGCTGGTGGTCAGCGTGGTGTCGAGGCACACGCTGATGATGTTGACGATCCGGGCTTCTTCCCACACCGGCATGCAGGCGAGACAGATGTTGGAGAGGAAGCCGCCGACCTGGACATCGATCTTATCGTCATCGACCAGCTTCTGTGCCTTGCGGCGGCCAACGTCAGGCTTCGACTCATCGTCGGCGACCACGAGTTCGACCGGCCGGCCGTTGATGCCGCCGGATTTGTTGATCCGGTCCGCGGCCATCTGCACGCCGATGAGCGCCGTCTTGCCGCCCACCGCCCCCGGACCGGAGAGCGGCTGTATGGTGCCGATCTTGTACGGCTTGGCCTGGCCGAAGGCGGCGCGCCACGGCGCCGGCGCCAATATGGTTGCGCCCAGTACGCCGGCGCCCCACCCGACCAGACGGCGACGCGTGACCTTGCCGCTGCGCCAGAACTCGTACGAACTATCCTGGTCATTCAAATCATTAGCCATTGTGGGTCCCCTCTGGCTGGTATTCCTTTCTCAGATTGGAAGCATTTCCCGTGCCTGTCACGCCGATGCGGCGTCGCACCCCACTCTGGCCGAGCCAGATCACATCGCTTCCGATCTGCGGCGCGGGGGAACTTCAAGCTCAGGCTCAGACCCGCCGAGAGCCGCCAGTTGCCGGGCCGCCTCACGGGTGCGCAGCTTCGGCGCCACTTGCGTGGCGAACAGCTCCAGCGAGGCGAGCGCCTTTTCGAGCCCGTACCAGGGCGGATAGTGCACCATGATGGAGGTCGCGCCGGCGGCGTCGCGCAGATGCGCGATCTTCTCGGCCACGGTCTGCGGCGAGCCGTGCAGAATGATATCGTGCGCCAGCGCCTCGTAGCCGGTGCGGCTGCCGACCGTCTTTTCCTGCACGGTGCCGAGATAGCCGGACGTGTGGCCGCTCGCAAAGTGGCTGAGGTGGCGCAGGATGCCTGCCTCGCTGTCGCGCCGCGCGATGGCGTCGGTCTCGGCCACGTAGACGAGGCGGGCGATGTCGACCTCCCCGCGTGCCGGATTGGCCCGCAGCGGCGGCGGCGTCTCTTCGAGATGAGCGCGGTATCTGGCGGTCTGGCGCGCAAGTTCGGCAAACGGCGTCCAGCTTGACAGCATCAGGCCGAAGCCCATGCGGCCGGCGACCGCAATCGACCGCTCGGTCGCGCCGGCGAGGAAAACCGGCGGATGCGGCGTCTGGAGCGCATGGGGAAACAGCTCATAGGCGCCGTCAACCTTGAAGCGGAAATGCGTGCCGCGATGCGCGGTTCGCTTGGTCGTCAGCAATTCCATGAGCAGCGGCAGCGCCTCTTCCTGAACCTCGCGCCGCGCCTCGAAATCGAGGCCGAAACCGTCGAACTCATATTTGCGATAACCTGAGCCGAGCCCCAGCGCGAAGCGGCCGCCGCTGAGGATGTCGACGAAGGCGGCATTCTCGGCGACCCGCAGCGGGTTTGCCAGCGGCAGCGTCACCACTGCGGTGCCGATCCTGATGCGCCTGGTCAGCGCCGCGAGGTAGCCCGCATAGACGAACACGTCCGGCATGATGCCATATTCGTTGCTGAAGTGGTGCTCCGCGAGCCAGGCATAGTCGTAGCCCAGCTCCTCCGCGCGCAGGATTTCGCGGGTGACGCGCGCGTGAACGTCGCGGTGCGGATAGGGGTCGGTATCCGTGTTGGGATGGGACGTGAACAGGATGCCGAATCTCATGTCGCGCTCCTCCTTGGCGTGGTCGGCATCATCCCATCGTTCCGGGCGATGAGCCAAGGGGAATCCGCCCTTCACCTCCCCCCTCACCCGGAATGTGCGCGCGAACCGCGCCCATTTCCGACATCTCCCCGACGCGGAGGGGCAAAAGACCCGCCGCGATCTCAGCCCACCGCGCCGAGCGGCGGAAACGCGTCGCCTGCGCGCTTGAGCGCCATCTGGGCGATCCGGCAATCCTCTTCCATACGGCGGATCAGATCATCGACCGTGTCGAACGTAAACTCCGGCCGGATCCACGCAATCACCGCGACGTCGAGCGTGCGGCCGTAGAGATCGCCGGCGAAATCGAACAGAAAGACTTCAAGCAGCACCACCCCGGTGTCGAACATCGGCCGCCGGCCGAAATTCGCGACGCCATCAAAGCGCCTGCCCTCGACTTGCACCCGCACCGCATAGACCCCGTGGCGCAGCCCGCAGCCGGGATCGAGCCGCAGGTTGGCGGTCGGAAAACCCAGCTCGCGTCCGCGGCGATCGCCATGGACCACCTTTCCGGCGACGAACCAGGGATAACCCAAGAGGTCCGCCGCCTCGTCGGCGCGCCCGGCGGCGAGCGCGGCGCGCACGGCGCCGGACGAGATGCGCCGGCCATCGTCGAGCAGGGCCGGGACAATATCGACATCGAAGCCGCGCAGCTCGCCCTCTTCCTTGAGATAGGCCGCCGTGCCCGATCGCCCCCGGCCGAAATGGAAGTCGAAGCCCACGGCGGCGCCGGCGATGGCGAGGCGGTCGACCAGCACCTGCTTGATGAATTGAGACGGCTCCAGGGCCGCAAGCGCGGCGTCGAACTTCATCACGATGGCGCCGTCGAGTTCGGTCGCGGCGAACAGGCGCAGCTTGGCGGCCTCATCGGTCAGGCGAAACAGCGGCTCGTCCGGTTTGAAGAAGGCGCGCGGATGCGGCTCGAAGGTCAGCGCCGCCGCCGGACGCCGTCGCGCGCGGGCGCCGTTCACCGCCGCCGCGATCACGGCGCGATGCCCGCGGTGGACGCCCTCGAAATTGCCGATGGCGAGGAAGGCGCCGCGCAGTTCCCCGGCATGGGGCGGCGCATCGAGCGCCTCATGAATGGCGATGAAGCGTCGCGGCGGATGATCGACTGGCGTCAACGGCATGCGCGGCTGGTTAGGAAACGCCGGGACCGTGCCCGTCACCGTTGGCGGAAGTCAAGTCCCGGACCGCTCCTGCTCGTTTCCTTGATATGCAGACGATGCGGTTTTAGCAAGGAACGCGGCGCGGTCCAACCGCAACGTCGCTCCAGACCCCGCGAGGGGGTCTGGAGCGTCGTGGCGCGTTGCGCCGAGCATTCAAGATGATTCTTACCGTCTCGCGCTACTGCGGCGCCACTCCCAGGGTTCCCAAGTGCCCGCAGAGCGATGATCTTGTCGGGTCGCTGGGATTGGGCAGATACGGGCCGGGCAGGCCTGCCGTCAGGCCGGTCGCGCTGGGGGGACAATTCGTCGGCCGGCTCACGAAGGGCCTGTCGTCAGGACTCACAGGAAATGAACTTCCCGGCCCGGACGGGCTCGGGAGAACTTGCGTGTAAGCGATTGTCGCCCACAGGGCCGCCGCGGTTGCTGACCCGAAGGACAGTTTCATGTCGGCTGATCCTTAAAGCCGCTGGTTTCGCAACGCGATGTTTCCGCCGAGGTTCCGTCGCCAACGTGGGTTTCCTCACCCGCTGCAAATTCTGTCGCAAGATCCGAACGCGCGCCGAAGCCGCGGGTCGATCGAAGCCGTTGGTCGCCGCGCGCGAACGCGCCCCGCCGGCGATTGGCGCTGTTGACCGCAGAGGCGCGTCCGTTCATGGTCCGCCGGCTTTTAAGGATTGTGTTGATGACAGCACAAACGGACCTACCGAAGCCCGTGCCGCCGAACCCGATCGTCGCCGTCGGCGGCGCCCGCTTGGGCAATCACCTGCCGCTGGCGCTGATCGCCGGGCCTTGCGCACTTGAAAGCCGCGCCCATGCGCTTGACATGGCAGGCCGCCTCAAGGAGATCGCGGCCCGGCTCGGGATCGGCCTCGTGTACAAGACGTCTTTCGATAAGGCGAACCGCACGAGCGCCGCGAGCGCGCGCGGGCTCGGGCTCGATCGGGCGCTCCCGGTGTTCGAGGAAATCCGCGCCCGGCTCGGGGTGCCGGTTCTCACCGATGTGCACGAAAGCGGCCAGTGCGCCGAAGTGGCGGCCGTGGCCGACGTGCTGCAAATCCCGGCATTCCTCTGCCGGCAGACCGATCTCCTCCTCGCGGCCGCTCGCACCGGGCGCACCGTCAACGTCAAGAAGGGGCAGTTCCTCGCCCCCTGGGACATGACCCATGTGGTCGCGAAAATCACCGGCGCCGGCAATGGGAACGTCATGGTGACGGAGCGCGGCGTGTCGTTCGGCTATAACACCCTGGTTTCGGACCTGCGCGCCATTCCGATCCTTGCGCGCATCGGCGCCCCGGTGATCTTCGACGCCACCCATTCGGTGCAGCAGCCCGGCGGGCGCGGTGCGTCATCCGGCGGCGAGCGCGAATTCGTCCCGCTGCTGGCGCGCGCCGCGGTGGCGGTGGGGGTCGCGGGCGTGTTCATTGAGACTCATGAGGATCCCGACCGTGCGCCGTCCGACGGACCCAATATGGTGCCGCTCAAGGAGATGGAAGGATTGGTGCGCCGGCTGATCGCGTTTGACCGGCTGGCTAAGGACATCCCCCACGACGGTAACCGCAGGATCGGTTGAGCGGGGTCGGCGCGCTGGCCGCCACCTGATGGGGTTTGAGAGGATAGGTCGACCAATCTAGGGTGCGCGTGGCCGGGCGCCACGGCCCATGTTGCGGCCTGACCTGATCCATCGTCCCGGCGTCGGGACCTCGCTCCGGAAGGCTGGTGTCATGACCTGCCCGAAACAGTGTATCGCTCCTCTTCTATGGGGTTGACAAGGGTGGATTGATGGAACGGCGGCCTTCTTGGCTCGGTCGCGTCGCGCCATCACAGCCCCGAAGCCGCCCTGCGGCGCGCACCAACATAGGGACAACACAATGGTCGACCGAAGCTATAGCAAAGTTATCTCCGTCGAACACGTCACGATCCATTCCGGAAAGGCGTTCGATGCTGTCAGGACGAAGCTCGAAGGGCTGCTGCCCCGGATCGACGATGGGATATTCACGCTGCTGAGGTATGGCGAAGCAGCGCGCGCCTTGCGAGAGTTGGAGAAATCGCCACCACTTTCGATTTTTGGCCTCCGAGATCACGGAGCGTTGCTGGCGGTCGCCAACTTGCACCGTCGAGCCATCCAATATGACATTGGCAATGCCCTCACAGCGTCACGGATGACCAGGCACCATATCTCTGCCGCTCTCTACGCACCTATTCGCGTACTTCTGCGCGAGGACAGCGAGGCGAATGTGGCCTTTGAATATGACAGGCCGGCCTCTGTATTCGGTCAATTTGGCGACGGGGAGGTTGACCTGGTGGCACGGCAGCTTGATCGGGACTTGCAGTCGGTGCTTGAGGATGCTGCGTCATGATGCAGGTGGACGCTAATTGAAATCAACTTTGCCGCGGGCGAAGCGGCGGCAACCCGTTCGCCCCTCTCGAAGGGTTGCCGCCGTTAAGGAGTGACCGTCTCAGCTCAACGCGCACAGATTTGCGTTGACGAGTCAGTCGATCGAATGGACGGCGTTTGCCAGATTCGCCTGCAGGGCAGCCGGGTCATTCCTAAACGCCTGGGCGGCCCCCTCAGAGAGAGCGCCGGGAAACACCTCGTCGGCGCCGGCTTCGAGCGCATCAAGCGTGCCCGTCGCCACATCCGCAGGAGTGAGCTTCGGCTCGGGCAACGGCGCGCCCAGAGGCGTATCCACCTGGACCGGAAGCACACCGAGAACCTGCACACCGCGCGGTTTCAGCTCGGCTCGAAGCGTGCGGGTGAGCGCGAGCGCAGCAGACTTCGACGCCGAATAGGTGCCGGCAACCGGGAGAGTCACGAGCGCGAGGAAGGAGAGGACGTTGACGATCGCGCCACCGTTACGGAACGCGGGAGCATCGCGCAGAGCCTGCGTCAGAGCCAGGACGCCGAAGTAATTGACCTCCATTTCCTGGCGCGCGTTGCTGAGGTCCTTGGCCGACAGCGCGCCCGTGAAGCCGGCCGTGCCTGCGTTGTTGATGAGCAACGTGACGTCTGCGGCGATCTTCGCGGCCGTTGCGATCTGCTCGGGCTTGGTCACGTCCAGCGCGACCGGAACCAGCTTGTCGGATTGCGCGAGGAGCGGCTGCAGGGACGCCGTGTCGCGGGCGCCGATGTAGATTTTGGCTGCGCCGCGGTTGAGCAGCTCGCTAACGAGCGCGCGTCCGATGCCGCCATTCGCGCCCGTGACAAGAACGATAGAGCCTTCGACTTTCATGTTTACCTCGTAAGAGTGGGTGCCACCGCCGGGAGAAAACTCGGAGGCGATTATCATTGTCATGATAATGATTGTATTAGTGGAAACGCCAATGATTGGAGTCAAGAGCACCGAGCGGGAAATTGGCCAGTCACGCCGCGTTCCGTTCCGACCGCCGCAGGCCTGGCAAGGCTCGGGCCTACGTCGGAAGAGGCTCATGCCCCTCCGGGTCGAGGCATTGCCCTTGCAATCAACGTATTGATGGGATATGTAATGATTAGGACTCTGCGACGGCACGGCGGACGCACGCAATGAAGGTTTCTAAAGCTCAGGCATCGGACAATCGTGACGCGATCGTAGTTGCTGCGGCCGCCCAAATTAGGGAGCGCGGCTTCGACCAGATGAGCGTCGAAAACGTGGCTCGCGCGGCGGGCTTGACCCACGGAGCGCTCTACAGCCACTTCAGGTCGAAGGATGCACTCAAGGCGGAAGCGACGAGGCGTGCTTTCGAGGATTGCATTCGCGGATTTTCGGGCCTCACGCCCAGTGAGTTTCTCGAGCGCTACCTTTCCACGGAGCACCGCGACAATCCGCAGAAGGGCTGTCCGACCTCCGCCTTGGTGTCTGAGGTCCAGCGGCAGCCTCTTCCCTTACAAATTGCCTTTCGGGATGGCGTCGAGGGTTTCGCCGCCTTGGCTGCCGAGAGTTTGAAATCAATCGGCGCAGAGCACGACTCCGACAGGGCCCTTCTCATGTTCGCCGCCATGGTTGGAGGCCTCTCGATATCCCGTGCAATCCGGGAAGTCGATAAAAGCGCATCCGACAACATCTTGCGGGCGATCACCGATCAAATCGAGCAACTGATTGCCAGACCCAAGAAGGGCAAACGGCGAGATCGGTAAGGAACGCCAATTGAGAATTATGTGGCCACAGAGCAGTTGAGACTCGGGTGATTTTCCGGTGGGTCTTGAACTCTCTCAACTGCGGCGGGCCATAGTCAAGCTTCTTCCTGTCCTTTTTCTCGTTCGGCGGCGGGGCGCTGGTCTGATAATCCGTGAGTTGGCGTCGCTGATTTTCGCGATGTCCTTGGCCCACAAGCAAGAAAAAGAACGTTGGAGGCGCCGAATTGTAACTGCATTGATGTCGACACGGCTGACGGAACGTGCTGCGGGGCCCCTTGAACGCCCTCGCCTCCGCGGCTTACCTTTCCGCGCCGCCCTCGCACTGTGGCGATGGCCGCAGCCGCTCGCGACCCTCACTGCCCTCCCCCGTAAGCGGGGAAGGTAGTGAGGGGGCAGGCGGAAACTCACGGGAGGACACGATGCATCTCAAAAACATGCGTATCAGAAATTTCGTGCGGCTCACCGCCTGCGCTGCCCTCGCCGTCGCGCCGCTGATGTTCACAACGCAGACGTCCGCTCAGGCGCCGACGCCGACCTCGCCGCCGCAGCTCGCGCCCACGCTCGTGCCCGCGCACACGGTCGACCTGATGACGGCGGACGGCATGGCGGCGTTCGGCGCGCAGTGGAAGCACATGGAAGCCAAGATCGTAGAAGGTCCGGCGCTGCAAGGCGCGATGCCGGCCTACAAGACATCATACGACATCTCGCCTCACGCGGGCGCAAAGGGCTTCGACGATTCATCGTGGCCGACGATCGAACCCAAAAGCCTGGGCGACCGGCGCGGCGGCGGCAAGGTCTCGTTCCTGTGGTACCGAACCAACCTGACGGTCCCGGCGAAGATCGGAAATTTCGAAACGGCGGGCGCCAAGATGGTGCTGACCGCCTATGTGGACGATTACGCCGAAGTGTGGGTCAACGGCGAGATGCCGCGCCGCGCCGGCATCACCAGTCCGGCGACCATCCAGGGGTTCAACATTCCGAACCGCGTGGTGTTGGCGGATTCCGTCAAGGCCGGGGACAAGTTCGAGATTGCGATCTTCGGCATCAACGGGCCCATTTCGGTCGCGCCGTCGAATTTCGTGTTCTTCCGCCAGGCATCGATCGAGTTCTACAAGTAGTGCGCTTTCCAAGTTTGAATCATATCGCGCGGACTGGGTTGCCAAAGGCGCGCTTCTGAGCTTGTCGAAGGATGCGCGCCGCGCCCACCGCCCTCTCCGCCATGGCCCGCACGTGGGGGAACAGCGGGGAGGCGGCGGGTGGGCACGCTGCGCTTTGCCCATCCTCCGCAGTCATCGATTGCCTGCCTTCCCGGAACCAAATCTTCGCCACAGGTTTGATGCTCTGCCAGGTCCGGAGCCAGAGTTTGATGCGTATTTCTCATATTCCTCGCCTCGCCGAAATTGCCCTCGTCGCATTCATGGCCGCATCGGTTGCGCCGGCGGCCGCATCGGTGGTCGTCACCATTGATAAATCGACTCAGCGCATGACCGTTGAGGTCGACAATCATCTGCGCTGGATTTGGCCGGTGTCCACCGGGCAACTCGGCCATGACACGCCGAACGGCCGATACACGGCGTTCCGAATGGAGGCCGACCACTTCTCCACGGAGTGGGACGACGCGCCGATGCCGCACTCCATCTTCTTCAGTCCGACTGGCCATGCGATCCACGGTTATCTCAACACGCGCAGGATCGGCAGCCCCGCATCGCATGGCTGTGTGCGGCTCGAACCCGCCAATGCCGCAAAGCTCTACGAACTGGTGGAACAGCAGGGGCTGCCGAATACCAAAGTTATCGTAATGGGCGATGTGCGTCTTGCGCTCGCGCGGCGCGGCATGCCGTGGAGATATGGCGCCGAGGAAAGCGTAGCGACAGGCGGTCCGCTCGAGGGACGCAGCTATGCCTATTGGCGCCGCGTCGACATTCCCCAATCCGCTTTCGGATATCGTCCCACTCCGCCTCGATATCCATCAGCGCAGTCAGGCTATGGCCCCGGCTATTCGTGGCGGCTGCACAGGTATTGATCTGCGGCGCGCCTCAGCAATTCCCGATATGTGGCCGGAACGCTTGCGCAATCCAGCCGTTGGCCCTTGGGGCATAACAGCGGAGGAGCCAACAATGACCCGTTCCGGTTTCATGCTTGCATCTGCATTGTGTTCGCTCGCCGGGCTGACGCTCAGTGGAGTGACGAATGCCCGCGCGGAGGTTGTCTACGTTGATGAGGGCGCCTATGCGGCGCCGCCTGCTTACGTCGCTCCCGCCGTGCCTCCGGCCTATTACGTGGCGCCGCAGGCGTAATTACTCACCCCCCTTGCCGAAAAACGACAGGTTTGGCCGCCTCTTTGGGCCGAGTTCGACGCGCTCGGCGAACGAAGGCGAATCGAAGGGCGAACAAAACGAGTCCGCGAATCTCGAGAGGTGGCCAGTCTACAGGTTTTGAGCGAGGGGGGTGAGTAATTACCCGCAGGCCTATGTTGCTGTGCCGGCCGCGCCGCCCGCCGTGGTCCCGGTCGTCTCACCGGTTTATGCGACAGCCCCGGCCTATGTCGAGCGCATAGCTCCCACAATAACCCCGCGGGAACGCGTGATTCGCCGCGTCAGGCCAGCATACCCGCCTTACGATTATGGCTATGTGACGTACGAGGAATGGTGATACTCGTCTGACAGGCGCGGGCGGGCCCATGCGAGCAGGGCCCTCCTGCGCCGCGCAGGTGCGGCACGACAGCGTGTCGCGGTCCGCCCAGCGAAAGCTGATGCAAATGTACACAATAACAATATTATGCTGACCAGGCCGCGGTAGCCCGGATCGAGCGCAAGCGAAATCCGGAAGCGGCCTGTTCATATGGCAACGCTGCCCGGGGTTCGCTGACGGCTCAACCCGGGCTACGAGGGAGGTGCATACCTATGTCCAAGAATGCGTTACGTATTGCGGGTGTCTCGGTGGCGTCAGCACTCGCCTGCGGCCTCGCCGGCCCGGCGGATGCCCAGCTCCTCACCCATAAGGATCTTTCGCTCGCCATGGCGACCACGATTGCGCGGGCCACGATCGACGCTTGCAAGGCGCAGGGATATAACGTGTCCGTGCACGTGCTCGGCCGCGAAGGTCAGGTGCTGGTGGCGGTTCGCAACGAGAACGCCGGCCTTGCCACCTTCGAGAACTCCATGAAGAAGGCCTACACGGCGCGGACTTTCGCCAGGTCGTCCGGTGAATTTGCCGACGGCGTCAAGGGCAACCCCAATGCGGGCGCGCTCTTCCTGACCAACATTACGCCTGCGCGCGGCGCGCTGCCGATCAAGATCGGCAACGAGACCATCGGCGCAGTCGGCGTGTCGGGCGCTCCCGGCGGCGACAAGGACGAAGCCTGCGCCAAGGCCGGCATCGACAAGGTGGCCGCCGATCTGAAGTGATTGGCCTCCGCACAACCAATCCGCCCATCAATCCAGCACAACCGGAATGATTTCTCGACGGCCCGCCGTTGGCGCGGCCGCTATCTGAGGAGACCCAGTTATGTCGAAGACCGCACTACGTGCTGCCGGAATCTCGCTCGCCGTGGCATTCGCCTGCGGCCTTGCCGGTTCGGCCAATGCTCAGCTCGTCGCCCGCAAGGACATTTCCAGCGCCATGGCCTTGACAATGGCCGAGACCGCCATCGCGACCTGCAAGGCCAACGGCTACAATGTGTCCGCCCACGTGGTCGGGCGCAACGGCGAGGTCATCGTGGCCATGCGCGGCGACGGCACCGGTCCGCATACGCTCGAAAATTCCATGAAGAAGGCCTATACGGCGCGGGCGCAGCGCCGGCCGTCGGGCGACTTCGGCGACGCCATCAAGGACAACTTCACGGCCGGCGCCCTGCACCTCACCAATATTACGCCGGCGCGCGGCGCATTGCCGATCAAGATCGGCGAGGACACCATCGGCGCCATCGGCGTTTCCGGAGCGCCCGGCGGCGATAAGGACGAAGCCTGCGCCAAGGCCGGCATCGACAAGGTCGCGAACGAGCTGAAATAAGCCGGGGCGGCTGTTGAGACCTTCGGCGGCGCAGCGTCTGCCGCCCGATGCAGGGGCGACCTTGTGGCCGCCCCTGGCCCGTGTTCCGCCGCCATGGAAGTCTCGTGGGCAAAGCGAAGCGTGCTCACTCGGCCGCTGCGGCGCGGTGGGCGCGGCGCGCATCGTTCGACAAGCTCAGGAGCGCGCCGTTGCCCATCCTACGCGCGATTCTATTCGATCGAAACTCGCTCCAGAGTCGTTGCATCCGGCAACAGGGGCGACCACAAGGGTCGCCCTTCCACGTCACCGCCGCATCTGAAAGAAGCACAAGGCCGCAATCATCATCGCGCCGCCGAGCACCTGGAGCGGCGTCATGCGGTCGCCGAGCACGACAGCGCTGAGCGCCGCCGTCATCAGCGGCTCCAAATTCATGAACAATGCCGTGCGGAAAGGCCCGATCTGTTGCGTCGATACATAGAGGGCGACGATCGCGGCCGTGGTGGTGAAGCCGATGCCCACGAACGCGACCCAGGCGGAGGCGCCGTGCGGCCAATGCCAATCCCATGCCAGCAGCGACAGCGCCGCGAACACAAGCGTCGAAGACCACAACGTATACCAGGTCACAAGCCGCGCATCGGCCCCTTTGAGGGACGCGCGGGTGACGAGCAGCATAGCGGTGCGGCAAAGCGCGCCGCCAACCGCGGCGAGAAGGCCCAGCGCCGCAAGGCCCGACGGGTTCGCCCCGATGATCAGGGCAAGGCCGAAGAACGCAGCCAGCGCAATCGCAGCGCCCGTCACGGTCAGGCGGTCGACGCCCGCCACCGCGCCGAGAATGCCGGTCAGCAGCGGATAGATGAAATAGGTCAGGATGGCGATCGAGACCGGAACCAGTTCGATCGCCTTAAACAGGCTGAACAGGTTGGCGGTGAGCAGCACGCCCAGGGCCAATGAGACCCACCTCGCGCGCGGCGACAGCGCGACAGCTCCTTTGCCGAGCTGCAACCAAAGGAAGACGAAACCGATGCCGAGAATGCTGCGAAATGTCAGCAGGCTCATCACGTCGGCCCCGCCTTCCAGTGCCAGCTTGCCGAATATGTCCGAGAGCGTGAACATCGCCGCGGCCGTGAGCACGGGGCCGAGCTGGCGCAATAGGTCGCGGATGCCGGCCGTCGGCTGGGCGCTCACACTGCCTCGCGAGGAAGATTGCCGGCTCGAGCCGGCCGGGCTGAAATGGTAATCCCTTGAATAGCACAGCGAATATCGGGCCGGCAGCGCCTTGATGCAGCGCCGCTATGTCGGATACGCGCCGTGCTTGCAGCCTGGTTGAGCCATGGGTCCGGCCTCCGGCGGGCCCGATGACAAACTCCGCGAAACTTCCGGCGGCCTCGCGGCGTGGATAGGGCGGCCCCAGACTGCGCTGCGCTCATCCGGACCATTTGAGAAGCAAGATGGTGTGCATTCCGTCCACTCAGACTTCGGCGCTCGCCCGGCTTGCCACGGACGCCGACACGGCGCGACGGCTTCTCGATGACCTGAGCGAGTCCTTCGGGACGGGAGAGGCTGCGGTTGCAGCCTTTGAGGAGGCGGGCGGGTGGACCGTGGAGATCTACTTCGAGCAGCCTCCGGACGAGGTCGCCGTGAGGACTCTCTTCGGCGACCTTGCTGGCGATGCGGCGCGCGAACGCCTGACGTTCGCCGCTGTCGCCGCCGGCGATTGGGTGGCGCAGAGCCTCGCACGGCTCGTGCCCGTCGCAGCCGGCCGGTTTGTGATCCACGGCTCGCATGACCGCCATCGCATCGCGCCAAATCGGATCAGCATCGAGATCGAGGCGGGGCTCGCCTTCGGCACCGGGCATCACGGCACGACGCAAGGCTGCCTGGCAGCGCTCGACTGCATTCTTAACCGGCGGCGTCCGCGCCGCATTCTCGATGTCGGCTGCGGGACCGGCGTGCTTGCCATCGCGGCAGCGCGGGCGACGCGGCGGCAGGTCGCTGCCGGCGACATCGATCCCGTCAGCGTTCGGGTGGCGCGCGACAATGCCCGTCGCAACCGCGTCGGCGCGCTTGTCAAGGTCGTTCATGCGAATGGCGTCTCCGACCGCCGCATGCGGGCGCGCGGGCCATTCGATCTCGTGTTCGCCAATATTCTGCTGGGCCCGCTTAAGCGGCTGGCCAATCCGATCCGCCGGGTCACGGCGCCGGGCGGCCGCATCGTGTTATCAGGGTTGCTGCCAGGCCAGGCCAATGCGGCGCTTGCGGCTTGTCGGATCCTTGGTCTCGTGCTCGAACGACGCATCCTCGTCGACGGGTGGATCACGCTGGTTCTGGCGCGGCCGGCGGCACGAATTGTGAACGTTGGTAGGGCGGCCAAAGGCGGCCGAGGCGTTGCGGTGTTGGCATGAATTTGCCTCGCGCGCCTTTGCCCAACCCCACAGGCGCGACGAAAATTGTGAGGCCTCGGCAAATGACGCTAAGATACGATCATGAACGGAAACATCGCGAAAAACTTCCACGCTGAGTTTCAGACCTTCGACGATCCCGCAGAGACCTCAGAGTCGGCTTCCCGACTCGCGGCGCTGCGCGCGGAGCTGGCGCGTCGCGGGCTTGACGGATTCGTGGTCCCCCACGCCGACCGCCACCAGGACGAATACCTGCCGCCGAGCGAGGAGCGGCTTGCGTGGGTCACCGGCTTCACGGGATCGGCGGGCGCTGCCATCATCCTCGCCGATCATGCAGCGCTGTTCGTCGACGGCCGCTATACGCTCCAGGCCCGCGACCAGACCGACCCCAAGCTGTTCGCCATCGAGCATCTCGTCGAAAAGCCGCCGACCGCCTGGATCGAATCCAACCTCAAGGCCGGGCAGAAGCTCGGATTCGATCCCTGGCTGCACACGGCTGAGGGGGCCGAGCGGCTCGCCAGGGCCTGCTCCAACATCGGCGCGATCCTGGTGGCCACCGAGCCCAACCCGATCGATGCGGCCTGCCGCAATCGCCCGCCGCCGCCCCACGGCGCGATCGTGCCGCATGACCTGAAATTCGCCGGCGAGCCTGCGGCGCAGAAGCTCCAACGCATTCGCGCCGAGATCGCGAAGCTCAACGCCGATGCGCTTGTGGTCTCCGATCCGCACGCGGTCGCCTGGACGTTCAACATTCGCGGCGCCGATGTGTCCCACACGCCGCTGCCGCTCGCTTTCGCCGTCATCCGCGCAGACGCTGCGCGCCTTTACGTCGATGAGAGCAAGCTGACTGACGCCGCGCGCGGCGCGCTCGCGGGGCTGGCCGACATCAGATCGGAAGATGTTTTTGCGCAGGACCTGGCTGCGCTCGGCGCCGAGCACCTTGTGGTCCGGCTCGATCAGGCCACCGCAGCCCACGCCATCGCGCAGGCGATCACGGCCAACGGCGGCAAGGTTGTGCGCGGATCAGATCCGATCGCCGTCATGAAGGCGGTGAAGAACGAAACGGAGATCGCCGGCAGCCGCGCCGCCCATCGCCGGGACGGCGCCGCCGTCACAAACTTCCTCGCCTGGTTCGATTGCCTGGCGCCCGGCGGCGACCTCACGGAAATCGACGCCGTCGAGGCGCTCGAGACCTTCCGCCGCGACACCGGGCTGCTGCGCGATGTTTCGTTCCCGACCATTTCGGGCGCTGGCCCGAACGGCGCCATCGTGCACTACCGCGTCACCCGCAAGAGCAACCGCAAGATCGCGCCCGGCGAGCTGTTTCTCATCGACTCCGGCGCGCAGTACGAGGACGGCACCACCGACATCACCCGCACCGTGATTGTCGGCGATGCGAGCCCTGAGATGTGCGACCGTTTCACCCGCGTGCTCAAAGGGCATATCGCGATCGCGCGCGCGGTTTTCCCCGACGGGGTCTCCGGATCGCAGCTCGATAGCTTCGCGCGCACCTATCTGTGGGCGGCGGGGCTCGATTTCGACCACGGCACGGGCCACGGTGTCGGCAGCTATCTCTCGGTGCACGAGGGTCCCGCCCGCATCGCCAAGCTCGGCACCGAGGCGCTGAAGCGGGGAATGATCCTTTCCAACGAGCCGGGCTACTACAAAGCGGGGCACTACGGCATCCGCATCGAAAATCTGGTGCTGGTGGCTGAGGCGCCGGCAGTCGAGGGTGGAGAGAAGCCTGTCAACCGCTTTGAAACCCTGAGCCTCGCGCCGATCGACCGCCGGCTGATCGACCGCCAGCTCATGACGCCGGAAGAAATCGACTGGCTCGATGCCTATCACGCCGAGGTGCGAGAGACGCTGATGCCGCTGGTTTCTGCCGACACGCGGGCGTGGCTCGCCGCCGCCACCGCGCCGCTGGCAAGGGGTTAGTCCAGTAAAATTCAACGAGCGCTGCTCACCGCAAAATTTCGAATGCGCGATCGCGGTTACGCCCAAAGCGATAGATCGCAAAGTGGTCGTCGAAGCTTGCCGCGCGCACGAGACCCAGGCGCTCCATCACAGCGAAGCTCGTGCGATCCACGATCGAGAAGCCCTGGTCTGGGAACGCTTCGCCGATGGTCCAGGCCGCATCGAGATCCGCAGCTAGCACTTTCTCCAATTGCGCGGCGCCGCGCCGCATGGCCAGCCAGAACTGCTCGGCCGCTTTCCGGTGCACGCGGGCATTCAGCAAGGTCCAGGTTTCGACCAGGACATGATCCGTTAGTACCGGTGCAACGAGTTCGGTTAGGATTTTCTTCGCACGCGCATTTTGCCGGTCGCGGACGTTGGCGGCTCCGAACCATACCGAAGTATCGACGAAGACGCTCAACGACGAACCGCAGCGGATCGGGCGCGCCGGTGCGGCCGGCTGCTTTTGCGCGCGGTCTTGCGCACGTGCTCGGCCCACATGGCTTCCCCTAGCATTTGGTCCTTGTCACGCGCGATGTCGGTCGGTTCGCGCGACGCGCCAAGATCAAATACGAGCGAGATATGCGTGTTGCGCCTTGGCTCACCGAGATCACGCGCGACCAGGCGACGCACATATTCGGCAAAAGAAAGCCCGAGCTCAGCCGCTTTGGCATGCGCACGCCGCTGCAGCTCCGCATCCATGGTAATTTGAGTTCTTGCGTTCATGATGGCGCCATCATGCCATCAATACGCGGGCGTTGCAACCGGCCGCTATCGCTCGCCCGCATCTCCGAACTTGCCTCCGATAGCGGCGGTCGTGATGCGCTGCCGATGGTCTTTTTGCATAACGATGGTTCGCTGGTCCCCGTGGAATTCGTCACGAATGGAGACAAAGCCGCGCCTTTGATAAAAGCCCTCCGCCGTAATGGACGACGGCACGCAAAGGGATGGCCACGGATTGCTCGCGAGCGAGACCCTCCGAGACGTCCATAAGCTGCGCGCCGATGCCTTTGCCTTGATGAGCGGGATCGACATAAATGCTGCGAATCACGCTGCCGTTCAGGCTCGCCGCGCCAACGACCGCACCATCGACAACAGCTACGTAAGCCGGTCGTGTTGTCAGCCGTGCAGTGCCGCGACCTTCTCGGGCGAAAAGTTCTCAGCAACCGAAGCTATGACGTGCGGAGGGTAATCGCGTCCATTCGTTTCGTGCAGAGCGCGGAGGATCACGCGGCTGATTGCCCCAGCGTCATGTGGCAGAGCAGGTCTGATTTCCGGTACGACTCTCATCACGGTGACCTGCCCGTTCGTGGCCCTTCACATCATCGCAGGTTCGCAACCGCTCGGCAGCGATCTGAGGCATAGCGGACGCGGCCACCGGGCACGTTATCATGCGATCAAAAGTCCGGCTTCGAAGCCTCGGGGATCGGGAACAGGCCCTGGTTGAAAAAATCTCCATTGTTCTCGGAGCAGACCGTCTCCTTTATCGGACCGTCCACCTTGAACCAGCGTTGCATCATGGTGAGCGGTTCGTTGAACGCGTCGGGGTCCTCGACCGTCACCAGCGCGGTCATGTTCTTGCCGCCGGGCTCGATGGTGAAGCGCTCGACGACATGCAGCTTTTCGCTGTGCGGCGTGCGAAAATTATCGATGTAGCTGTTCTTGGTGGAGAGGCCGACAGTATCGACGACCAGCGTGTTGCCGTCCTCGTAATGGCCGATCGACTCGCCGAACCACGACGGCGTGATATGCTCCGAATGCTGGTCGGTGAGAAAGATGCGGCGCACCATATGGTCGCGCTGCCACATCATCCAGACCTCCTTGGGAGTTTGGATGAAATAAAGCGGCTCGAACGGATAGAGCAGTTGACCCGGGACGCCGCCCGGATAACAGCGGGCCTGAGCTGCGAACGGTATCGCCATCTCGTTCGCCAGCGCTGCGTCGTTCGATGCCTGCATCAGCGCCGCGGCCCAGGGCTTGAGCACCGGGTCCTTCGCATTGCCGATACGCTTCGTCGGTTGAGTGCCGGTGCGCGCCGCCTCGGCATTGCTGGTGAAGGGATGGGCGGGATCGGGCTTGATCGGTCCGTGGCCATGCCCCGGCGGCGGATCGCGCCAATCCGCCACGTTGGTCTGCCAGCCGAACTCGGCCGAAGCAAATTGGGGAATGGTCTTGTTTGGTTCTGCTGCCGCCGTCGCCAATGCGCTCGCGGCAAGGAGGCCGAGAATCACGGAGCCCGCCGCGGTGGAGCGCCGCAACGCCGATCTGATGCCGTTCGCATGGGTCATGAGGTTCTCCTTGAGATGGCTCCGGCGAACGCCAGAATTGGCCGCGATCATCATATGCCAGGATTTCAGCTTGCGAAACATCTTGACTCGACGGCCTGCAAGATGCAGGGCCGCATTGATCGCCTGGGTAGAGCAAGCAGCCCATGCTTTTCGGCGCCCAAGCACTCAATGCGGCCCTGCATCTTCCTCCGATTTCATTCTCCGGTCGCCGCTGCCGCTAAGTCAGCGCCAATGGGGCGACCCTTCGCCCCGCTTCGCGCTACGGTCTCAGCCGCCCCGCAAGCTGACGACCAAGGTACCGTCCCCCTACATCGACATTACAGAATGGCCAGGCGTTCGCCGATGGCAACCAGCCAGATCGCGGCAGCGAGAAGAAGCGCGACACCAACCGCGGCAGAGCCCATGTCCTTGATCCGGCCAATGCCCGGATGGAGGGTCGGAGCGACGTGATCCGCGAGTTTTTCGATTGCGGTATTAAGCAATTCGACAACGACGAGAAGCAAGAGCACGGCGATCAGCGCGACCCGCTTCCAGGCGTCCGGCGTGATCACAAAAGCGAGCGGCACCGCGAACGCAAGTGCCGCCAGCTCCTGACGAAACGCCTGCTCGCTGCGGGTCGCCGCAATAAGCCCATTCCACGAATTCACGGTGGCCCGCAACCATCGATCCATCGAACACCCCGGCGATTCAACTTGGCGGCCACCGTAAGCCCGACCCCGCCCCGCGCGGGGGCGCAGACAGGAGGGCCCGCCACCGACCGGCTTGCCGGCGAATATCTCTCTATGTCATATTTCTGTCATGCATGGCGTGGGGTTGTGAGACGATGAGTCACGGGGGCCGCGAGGCAGCGAAGGCGGCTTCCTCCCAAGGGGCAGAGATTGCAGACCGGGTCGCGGACGGCCTGTGGGCGCGCGCAAGCGAATGGCGGCGCGACCCGGCGCGCTTGCTGTTTGCACCCGACGGCACCCTGAGCCGTGGCCTCATCTGTACCGTCGCGGCCCTTTTTACACTTCCGACGGTGGACTATTTCTGGAAGTATGAGGGCGGAGCCGCCAACCTGTTTTTTGTTTCATCGATCACGCTGACATTGGCGGCGTGCCTGATGCTGGTGTTTCGCCGTGTGCTGGTGGCCTCTGTCCTGGTCAACGCCATTATTGGCATCGTTGCCACTGTGGCCTGGGCGAAGCACCAGGCCATGGATATGGCATTCCATGCCTATGACATCGTCTTTTACCTGAGTTCACGGCCGACGATCGCCTTTCTGTGGCGGAATTTTCGAGCTGACGTGATCGCCCTCATCGCTGCATTGGCGGCGACCGCAATAGCAGCCGCGCTCGCTTACCGCTTCGATACCAAACGGGTGGATCGGCGAGGCGTCTTTGTGGCGGCGGTGCTGCTCGCGCTCGTGTCGGTGGGCGCCGCGTTCGTCAAGGGAGAGCGCCGGCACATGCAATATTACTGGAACGGGCGCCACATATCTTCATTCTATTCATCCTGGGCGGAGACGATTGAAACGTTGTGGCGCGGCCAGTTGATCGAGGCCGCTTCCTCCGCGCCAGGCCCTCATTTTGCCGTGCCGACCGAGTGCGTCCCCACGACAAAGCCTCCGCACATCATCCTTATTCATCAGGAATCGCTGGTGCCGCCCGGTCATTTTCCGACGCTCCTGTATGACCATGGCCTCGACCGCCTGTTCGCCTCCCATGACGGCAAGGAGCACCGCCTGCGGGTCGAAACCTATGGCGGGGCGTCATGGCTCACCGAGTTCTCGGTCCTGACGGGTCTGTCCACCAGATCCTTTGGCGGCATGAGCCAATTCGTGCAGCCGCTCATGGCCGGCAAATTGCGCGATACCTTGCCGGAGACGCTGCTGCGCTGCGGTTATCGGACCGTGGTGTTCTATCCGCTCATGCGCAATTTCGTGTCGAACGGCAAATTCTATGCGTCGGTCGGCTTGAAGGAAATCTTCGATGCGGAGGACCAGGCCGCCAAAACCGATAACGAGCGCGACCGGTTCTACTTCGGCAACGCGCTCGACGAGATGGCTCGGCACCTCCAAAATTCCCGGCAGCCGCTCTTCACAATGATCTTCACGATGGCCACCCACAGCCCCTATGACTCCCCCTATATGCCGGAGGTCAACGTGCCGGGAGGCGGCCCAGGCACCGATCCCGAAATGAACGAATACCTGCGGCGGCTTGCCATGGCCCGCATCGACTACGACGACATGCTCCGCGAGATTGCGCGGCGGTTTCCGGGCGAGCGGTTTCTGATCGTGCAATACGGCGATCACCATCCGATCGCAACCCGCACCCTGCTGGGATTGAACAACAAGCTCGATGCCGAGGACATATCGTTGCCGCCCGAGTCTCCCGGCTTCATCACCTACTACGCGGTCGACGGCGTCAACTACCAGCCGCCGGCGTTGCCCGCTGTTGAGACTTTGGATGTGCCCTATCTGCCGCTCGTCATTCTCAATGCCGCACGATTGCCGCTGTCGGATTCCTTTCGCGAGAGGCAGAGACTGCTCAATGCCTGCAACGGCCGCTACTACACTTGCGAACCGCGTGGGGCCATCCTGGCGTTCCACCGCCGCATGATCGATTCCGGCCTCATCGATGCGCATTAAATGGAATGAACTCGTGGGTGGGCAAAGGCGCCCCTTCGACAAGCTCAGGAGTGCGCCCACCACCCCTCGGCGCGGCGTTTCGAGGGCGGGTGGGCGCGCTTCGCTCTGAGCTTGCCGACGAGTGCCCGCCCTACGGCCGAAAGACCCACGGCCCCTGCGAGTCACATCAGCCACTCGGCATCCGGATCTTCCTCCGGCAGCGGCGCGACCACAACCTCGACGGCGACATCCGCGTCGATGGTGATCGTGGTTTTTGGCGCCTCGTAGCCGGACTTCCAGACATGAAGATCGTAGGCGCCTTTCGGCGCCATGAGTTCCGCAAAGCCGGAGCTGCCAGTTGCCGCCCGATAGGCGCCGAGCCGCACTTGCGCGTCTGCCACCGGCAACGCAGTCAATTGTTCGACGACCTTGACGGTCAGCCTGTGCTCGGGCGGGTCGACGATTACGATGCTGAACCGGGATGAGGAGCCCTCGTGCGCAAGCGCGAGATCGGTGGGAGCGAACTTGACCGACCACGAAAACATCCCCGCCTCGGCCGGCGCAATCAAGCTGAGTTCCGTCCAATACAACGCGCTGGTGCCGGGCCACGGCGTGTCGCCGAGAACGCCGCTCGCCAGCACCATGCCCGCGGGATTGCACACCTCGATCTGAGCGCCCGCAAGATTGCAGCCGGCGGCGGATTTCGCTCCGACCTTGATGGCGAATGGACGGCCGGTGACCACCGGCGACGGGATCGCCCACACGGCAAGACTCGTTTCGTGCGGGCGAATCCGAACCGGCACCCGGAGCTGGCCTGCGCCATGATGCCAACCGGCACTCTCGTGAGCCGCACAGGAGACGCGCCACACGTATTCGCCGGGCTGCAGCGGCGCTTTGAGGGCGATGCGCCGCGCCGGCGTCTCCCCTCCCCCTTGTGGGAAAGGAGAAGAGGGCAGCTTGACCGTCGCGCCAGCGTTATCCGGCCCTGTTACCTCAAGCGGAACGCCAGAGAGGTCGCACCCGGCCGGGCACGACGCCACAACGGTCAGCGCGAACTCAGCGCCGACTGCGGCCTCCGCCGGTCCGTCCACCGTAATGACGGTCGCATGCGCAGGGGCGCCCGCGCTCATGCGCGCGGTCCCGTCTCAAGGTCGCGCGGCGCTCTCATGCGCTGCGTTTCGCAGCGTGGCGGCCGGCGATGCGCCCGAACACCAGGCAGCGTGCGAGACCATGCTGAGCGAACCCGCCCTGGGATTCGCCGGCGCAATAGAGGCCCGGGATAACCTCACCATGTATGTCGACCACCTCGGCGTTGGGCGTCGTGCGCAGTCCCGTGAGCGTGTCGTGCAGGATCGGCGTCGACCACGCCGCATAGAAAGGCGGCGTCTCGATCTTGTACGTCGGGGTCGGCTTCTTGAAGTCCTGATCGACGCCGGCGGCGACGAAGCTGTTGTATCGGCTCACGGTTTCCTGGAGCACTGCGCCCGACATCTGCTGTTTCTGATACGGATTGCGGATCTTGCCTGCGAGTTCGCCGATGGTGTCGGCGCTGAAGAAGAAGCCGTCGGGATCGACGTTGGGCGGCTTTGGGTTCCACTTCTCGCGCGCCGCCGCATCGGCATCGAAGATCGCCCAGATCGGCCCGCCGCCGTTGAGCTTTCCGGGCTCGCCGCTGGACGCCATGGCGGCGGCGAAGAACTTATACGAGCCGTCCGCCTCGTTCCAGAACCGCCGGCCGGCCTGATTCACGAAGATGACATCCTGCCAGTCTTGCACCGTGAGGCCGGTCGCCTTGGCGAGGTGGAACATCGGGCTTTCAGGTTGATACACCAATGTGGCGTAGCCCCAGCGGCAGCCGATATGGCGGGTCTTGGTGATGGCCGCCCCTGCCTCCGCGGTCTGGTTGGCTGTCGCCCAGAGCGACGCCCCGATCTCCATGGCGGCAAGCTCGCCGTCGGCGCCCTGGTGGACGTACGGCATGCAAGCCTGCTGGTACTCCTCGGTCAAGCGCGGATCGAAGGTGCGGCGGAAATTTACGTTGCCGGTATGGCCGCCGGTCGCGATGATGACGCCCTTGCGCGCCTCGATATTGATGATCGCGCCGTCGTGGCTTGCTGTGATGCCCAGCACCTTCCCGGAACGGCCCTGCTCCCGGATGATGCTCTTCATCTCGTGCTGAAGCAGAATTTCCGCGCCCTTCTGCCGCGCGGCGACCTCAAGCTGGCGAACGAGACCTGAACCGTTGCGGCCGCGGCCCGGCGCAATCAGCTGGCTCGCGATCGGCCACTCGACTGTCACGAACGTGCGCGGCACTGTCGAAGCGCGCTCAGGGCCGATCGGCCGCTCGTTGAACTTGACGCCGTTCTCGATGAGAAAATTGAAGGTCGGGACATTCTCGTCGGCAAACACCCGCACCAGATCGCGGTCGTTATAGCGCGCATCAAGAGTGTCGTGGCGCGTCCAGTCGGCAAAAATCTGATCGGGCGAATCCTTGATGCCGGCCTTCTGCTGCAGGGCATGGCCGCCGCCGAGATGCACGCGGCCGCCGCTGAGGATGCCGCGGCCCCCGATATCGTAGTTCTCGTCGACGACGATGACGGAGACCCCGTGGTCGCGCGCCGTGATGGCCGCCGGCAGCCCGGCGACGCCCGCCCCGATCACCACCACATCCGCCGAGCGATCCCACTTGCGCTGCGATGCGCTTTGGGCATTCGCGTGCGGGGCGCCGGCCGCGGCCACGGCGATGCCGGCCGCACTGGTCGATAGGAAGGCGCGCCGGCTGACCTCGCCCAAGGCGGCCCTGTCATGATCGGTGGCGTTCTTGCCCATGTTTCCTCCCGCTCGATTCCGAGGCAATAGTCTTGACTTTGCCAGAGGCTGGGTCAAGGCGCAGCGCCTGATTGCTTTTGCGGCCGACCTGTGCCACCGAATCCAAAATTGAGGGCGCGCATGAAGGCCATCGCTTTATCTGCAATCGTTCTCCTCACATGCGCTTCAGCCTCGGCGCAGGAGCCCGGTTCAATTGGCTACCGCACTGTCGCGGACGCTCT
This sequence comes from Hyphomicrobiales bacterium, assembly GCA_021323775.1. Taxonomy (GTDB): domain Bacteria; phylum Pseudomonadota; class Alphaproteobacteria; order Rhizobiales; family Xanthobacteraceae; genus JAJPKK01. The sequence continues at coordinate 6,904 of JAJPKK010000259.1, read as the reverse complement.
TGCGGCGCTTCGCAAGGACCCCACTGCGAAATTCTCCACGCAAGCAGGTTGGGTCATAGTCGACGTCCGCGAAGGTCCACATTACGGCCTTTGGTCATTCACACCGAACACCCATCCAGCGTACCCCGCGGCGATGAGGCGAACCCCAACAGAAGTTGGAGGCGCTATCTACCTTACTATGCAGGTCCGTTGTGAAGCCGCAAAGCGCGTATGCGCTCAATTGGTCGAGGACTTTAAGAAGCTCAACGAGCAAATGAAGCGTGATATTCAGAGCCGCCATAAGAGCAGCAAGTGACCGGCACAATAGATTTGCTTCCTCTTAAACTGATCGCGGTGGCGGTTGCGGCCCTTGCGGTGTCCGCCAGTTCAAATGCGGCGGTCGCGGCCGAGCATAAATGCGATCCCGTCACAGACCCCGGCTGGAGCGTGGTTCCGGAGCGCGAAGTGTTGAGCCAGAGCGACGGCCCGCCTTACCAATCGGGAACAGAGTGGTTCGTTGATCGCATCACCACTGTGCTGCCGTTCTGTCACTACTTCAATTCGATCGGCGTCTACAGCATGCGCTCCTATTCGCTCGACCCGGTGGTGACCCGGGAACGAGTCGCCATTTGCCGGCAAAACGGGAGTGACAGCGTTGCGGTTGCACCCTATCGGGGTCCGTGTCCGCCGCGGTAGCGGCTGTTCCAGAGGAACATGCGCGCTGGATGACGGTTAGTGAAATGCCGAGCCGCCCTGACAAGCGCAATGCGGGCGACGGGAGGCTTGAGCAGGTTCCGGGGAAGTCGGGGCAGCCTGAGCAAAGAGGCGCTCGTCGTGATGGGCTCACGCGGTCGGGGATGGGGCGTGCTTCGCCTTGGTCAACGCTGCACATGATCCCACTTTAACCGAAATTTCGATCAAGACGGCTCTTTGATTGATCGAGAAGCTGGCGGGCCGCGACAGAATAACATGACAAGCCGGCACGCCGACTGGAGCGGCCTTCGTCTCTGTCGCGACGGAGGCCGTTCTGGCGCTCTGAGGACAGCCGCAACAATAACTGCTTCACTTCATCCGCCAACCAGAAAACAACCGAAAGTGGACAAAACTCCAGATGGCCCTATAATAGATATGGTTTCCATTGTCAGGGGAGACGATATCACAGCACGCAATAGCAACAGATTTTAAAATTCCCTGTTATTTTCCCTGTTCTCAGGGAAAGTGGTATTTCAGTACGGCGCTGTCGATCTTTGAACGATTGGCGGCGAAAGTGTCGTTATGCCGCGACGCCATATGCTCGATACATGACCGTGTCGTGGCGATAACCACCATCGCCGGTTCGCAATAGCGGAAATGATTCAGTTAATGTTGCCGCTTTCCTAAGGGTTGTCCGCGAAATAATCGCTTTCAATTATTGCGCGGAGGCGCAGCAGAATTCCTCTCGCGCAAGCGGGGGAGGGTCAGGGAGGGGGCTGGCGCCGCGAGGTAAACCCCTCCCTCGCCCTCCCCCGCTTTTGACGCTTTTGAGGAGGAGATGGCATGTGGCGCGGCTGTTCTCCATTTGGGCTACGTTCTTTCCGCAGCATCATTTTGGCGCGGGTGCGGCAAGGGAGCGCTTGAGATGACCTCGCGCAAATGCTTCGAGGTCATGATCGGCTAAAGACCCACCCAGGCAATGGCCGCTGGCCGCCGGAAGCAGCGCGCTTGGCCATGTCCCATAAGCGCAGGGCCGCTTCGCCTTGAGTGCCGTCTTGCGCCGAGGGGGCTAGGCAAAACCCGGCCTTAAGCAGACCGCGGAGAATAAGTGAATTGAGAGCCTGTCGTGCCCCGCTTCAAGCGGGGCATCCTGTAACCATCGGCTTTGACCGTTGTCTCAAAAGCAGCCCCGAAGGTTATTGGATCGCCCGGTCAAGCCGGGCTGATGACACTCATCTTCGAGGAGCTATTCTTCACGATGTCCAAAGCTGGTCTCCTCCAGAGAGAACCGGAGAGAACGAGGATGGTCCGATGAGCTATGTTCCTCACACCGAGCGCGAGCGGCGAGATATGCTTGCCGCGATCGGAGTTGACCGCGTGGAGGATCTGTTTGCGGCCGTACCGGCGCGAGTTCGATTTCCGGAACTGGACCTTCCGCCGGGCCTTGCCGAACTCGATCTTGTGCGCGAGATGCAGGCGCAGGCAGCGGGGAATTTTCCTGCCGACCCTGCGCGTTCGTTCCTCGGCGCCGGCGTTTACCACCATTTTCGACCGAGCACTGTCGACTACGTTCTATCTCGGGGGGAGTTCTACACCTCCTACACGCAGTACCAGCCCGAGGTCAGCCAGGGGATGCTGCAAGCGCTATTTGAGTACCAAAGCATGATCTGCCGGCTCACTGGCATGGAGGTGAGCAGCGCCAGCCACTATAACGGCGCAACCGCAACGGCCGAGGCTGTCCTGCTGGCGCTCAACGCGGCGTCGGGCAAGCGCAGAAAGGTCGTGATATCGCCCGCCGTCCACCCGCAATACCGAGAGGTAGTGAAAACATATCTCGGCGGCGCACATGCCGGGATTGTGGTCGGCGACGACGATGGGACGGCCGACGTGGCGCGGCTTAAAGCGCTGATCGGCCCGGATACGGCGGCGCTCGTCATCCAGAATCCCAATTTCTTCGGCCAATGGGAACCGATCGAGGGCCTGGCCGATGCGATCCATCGCGCCGGCGGCCTCTTTATCGTCGTCGCGGATCCGATCTCCCTCGGCCTGTTCCGGCCGCCCGGCGCGTATGGGGTGGACGTCGTCGCTGCGGAAGGCCAGCCGCTCGGCATTCCGCCCAATTTCGGCGGGCCGCATCTTGGAATCTTTGCTGCGCGCATGGCGCATGTGCGGCGGCTGTCCGGCCATCTGGTCGGCGAGACGGTCGATGCCGATGGCCGCCGCGGCTATGTGCTGACGCTTGCCACCCGCGAGCAGCACATTCGCCGCGCCAAAGCGACCAGCAACATCTGCACCAATTCCGCGCTGTGCGCGGTCGCCGCCGCGGTCTATCTCGCGACGATGGGCAAGCGCGGCCTGAGAGAGGTCGCCGAGCTTTGCTACCACAAGAGCCACTATGCCGCGGCGGAGATCGGGAAGCTGAAAGGATTTGCTGTCAATCCGCAGGCGCCGACGCAGCCGTTCTTCAAGGAATTCGTGGTGCGCCTGCCGGGGCCGGCGGCCGAGATCAATGCGCGCCTGCGCGAGCAATATGGAATCATCGGCGGCTACGATCTCGGCGGCGACTATCCGCACCTGAAAGACCATATGCTGATCGCGGTGACAGAACTCAACACCCGCGCCAGCATCGATCAGTTGGCGATGGCGCTTGGAAAGGTTACGGCCTGATGCACGACACAATAGCGACCGTCTATGAGCTGAGCGCGCCCGGACGCGCCGGAATGGACCTGCCGGCGAGCGACGTGCCCGCGAGCGATCTCCCAGCGGAGGAAGTGCGCGCGGATTGCGGTTTGCCCGAGCTGTCGCAGCTCGATGTGGTGCGCCACTACCTCGCTTTGTCGCAACGCAATTTCGGCGTGGATTCGGGCTTTTATCCGCTCGGCTCCTGCACCATGAAGTTCAACCCGAAAGTCAACGAAGCGATCGCGCGAATGCCGGGCTTCTCCGAGGCGCACCCGTTGCAACCTCAAGAAACCGTGCAGGGCAATCTTGCGCTGATGTTCGAGCTGCAGCGGTGGCTCGCGGAGATCGGCGGCTTCGCCGGCGTTTCGCTTCAGCCCAGCGCCGGCGCGCACGGCGAATTCACCGGTCTCCTGATGATGCGCGCCTTTCATCGCGAGCGCGGCGACATCAAACGGACCCGCATCATCATTCCGGATTCTGCCCACGGAACCAACCCGGCTTCGACCACGATGGCGGGTTTCACGGCGGTCGAGGTTCCTTCCAACGGGCGCGGCAACATTGACCTGGAGGCTGTGCGGGCGGCCTGCAACGACACGCTTGCCGGCATCATGATCACCAACCCGAACACGCTCGGCCTTTTCGAGGAGCGCATCGGAGAGGTCGTGGAGCTCGTGCATGCGTGTGGCGGGCTTGTCTACGGCGACGGCGCCAACCTCAACGCTGTCGTCGGCATCGTGCGTCCCGGCGATCTCGGCTTTGACGTGATGCACTATAATCTGCACAAAACTTTCTCCACGCCGCATGGCGGCGGCGGTCCCGGCTCGGGACCGGTCGGCGCCTCGGCGCGGCTGAGAGACTTCCTTCCCGGGCCCGTCGTGGAAATGGCGAACGATCCGAACGGCCCGCGCTATCGCTTGGCAATGCCTGTGAAATCGATCGGGCGCGTATCGCCTTTTTGCGGAAATTTCGGGATGTTTGTTCGCGCCTATGCGTATATTCGCCAGCATGGCGCGGCGGGTCTGCGGGCGAATTCCGAGCATGCGGTGCTCAACGCCAACTACCTCCGCGTTAAGCTGCGCGATGCTTTCAAGGTGCCGTTCGAGCGCATCAATATGCATGAGTTCGTGTGCAGGGGCGCAGTCGACGGCGCCGGGGTGCGAGCGCTCGACGTCAGCAAGCGCCTTCTCGATTACGGCTTTCATCCCCCCACCAACTACTTTCCGCTGATTGTGCCGGAAGCCTTGATGATCGAGCCGACGGAGACGGAATCGAAGCCGACTCTCGACGCCTTTGTTGAGGCGATGACGGCGATCACGAAAGAGGCCCGCAGCGATCCCGCGCAGGTCAAGGCCGCTCCGCATCGGACGCCGGTCAGACGCTTGGACGAGGTCAAGGCCGCGCGCGAACTGGTGCTGTCTGACCGCGCCGCCCTCTCCCTCGGCCCCCTCCCTGGCCCTGCCCCGCAAGCGGGGGAGGGCAGTGGGCCGGGAGGGGGAAGGAGACGGCGGGATGAGTGAGCCGGCGCCGACGGGCGAACTCAAGCGCACGCCGCTTCATGCACTGCACCTGCGCCTCGGCGGGCGCATGGTGCCGTTCGCAGGTTATGACATGCCGGTGCAATATGCTTCCGGCATCATCAAGGAGCACCTGCACACGCGCGCAGCCGCCGGTCTGTTCGACGTCTCGCACATGGGGCAGATCGCGCTGCGTCCGCGCTCCGGCCGCGTCGTGGACGCGGCGCAGGCGCTCGAAGCCTTGCTGCCGGGCGACATACTGGGAGTTGCGGCGGGGCGGCAGCGTTATGCGGTGTTGACCAACAGCGCGGGCGGCATTCTCGATGACCTGATGGTGTCGAATCACGGCGATCATCTGATGCTGGTCGTCAATGCAGCCCGCAAGGCTTTTGACGAAAGCCATCTGCGATCTCATCTGTCCCAATCCTGCGTAGTCGAGCCGCTGAATGATCGGGCCCTCCTTGCGCTGCAGGGACCTTTGGCGGAAGCAGTTCTGGCGCCGTTTGCGCGCGACGTGCAGGCATTGCGTTTCATGGATGCGGGCGTCGTCACGCTCATGGGCGCGACGTGCTTCGTGTCGCGCTCCGGCTACACGGGCGAGGACGGCTTCGAGATCAGCGTGCCGGCGGAGGCGGCCGAGCCGCTGTGGAATGCGCTGTTGCGCAACCCTGCGGTCGCGCCGGTCGGGCTTGGCGCGCGCGACAGCCTGCGGCTTGAGGCGGGCCTTTGCCTCTACGGCGCCGACCTTGATGAAACGACAACGCCTGTTGAGGCAGCCCTCGAGTGGACGATCGGCAAGGCTCGCCGCCCTGGCGGCGAGCGCGCCGGGGGGTTTCCGGGAGCCGAAGTGATCCTCGGGCAGCTGCCCCCACCCTACCCTCCCCCGCATGCGGGGGAGGGTAGGGTGGGGATTACCCGTCTGCGCGTGGGGTTGCGGCCGGAAGGGCGGGCGCCGGTACGCGCCGGCGCGCCGGTATTCCGTAACGAAGGCGACGCTGCGCCGGTCGGCGTGGTGACGTCCGGCGGATTCGCCGTGAGCCTCAATCTCCCTGTCGCCATGGGATATGTGCCGCCCGACGCGGCCGCGCCAAGCACGCGGGTCTTTACGGAACTCCGCGGCAGGCGGCTCGGCCTGATCGTTTCGAAGCTGCCATTCGTGCCAGCGCGTTATAAACATCGATAGGAGCTTTGGAGGCGGCGATGCTCAAATTTACCAAGGATCACGAGTGGCTGCGCATGGACGGCGACATCGCCACCGTAGGGATCACTGCTTTCGCGCAGGAGAAGCTTGGCGATCTCGTCTTCGTCGAATTGCCGAGCGTCGGAGCGACGTTCGCCAAGGGCGCGGTCGCCGCAACCGTCGAATCCGTGAAAGCGGCCGCTGACGTTTATGCGCCGGTTGCGGGCGAAGTGATTGCGGTCAACGACAAGCTTGCCGAGCAGCCCGGCCTCGTCAATGGTGAGCCGACCGGCGAAGGCTGGCTTTTCAAAATGAAGCCGGCCGACGTTGCGGAGGTCGACGCGCTTCTGGACGAAAAAGCCTACGATGCGCTGACGGCGGCCGAGAGCCAGTAGCACGTCGTCCGTGAAAAATTCCCAAGGTGTTGAGCAGACTCGCGAATCGTCGCAAATCGCGGGATAAAATTTGCAAGGTTTTGAGGTTTTGCGCGAATTGTTGCAAATTCCTTGCAAACTGCCGGAGGCATCGGATTCTTCCACCGCCCGGCGGAGCCGTGGCGATCAAGCTTTCGATTCCGGTCCGTTCTCGCTTCGATTCTGTATCGTTCGCGCCACGACCGCCCTGATATGAGATAAGCGAGCACTCTACGCGTCGATTTTTCGCGGACGACTAGAGCCTGTCCGGGTCAGGCTGAACCATGCTCCGGAGTCATGGATGGGCTTGTCCAGAATTGTCCCGGCCGCGATCAACGACTGGTGTCGGCACAACCGCCATCAGCCGTTGGCGGACCAGCGGGACGGCTGTCCGCCAGGCTCGCAGGCCATTACGCCTGCTACGGCATCACCGGGAATATCGC
>JAJPKK010000065.1 GCA_021323775.1 Hyphomicrobiales bacterium | reverse complement strand
GGCGCGGTCCTGCCGGGTCAGTTTCCTCCTAGACGATGCTCGTTCGCACACCCGCTGATCTCGGCGCCGTCATCCGTGGCCGGCGCAAGCAACTCAAGCTCGACCAGGCGGCTTTGGCCAAGCAAATTGGCGTCAGCCGTCAGTGGGTTATCGAAATGGAGCGCGGCCATGCGGGCGCGGAGCTCGCCCTGGTGCTTCGCGCCCTCGATGCTCTGAGCATTCGGCTCGACGCCATCACTATGGACCAGGCCGGGGTCCATCTTCGCGGCTCCGGCGCTGTCGATGTCGACGCCATCGTTCGGAAAGCGAAGAAATCATGTCCGCCGAACTGATCGCTCTTCTCGACGGCAAGGAGGCAGGCCGCATCCACCAACGACGCGCGCGGTCGCCTCAATTCATCTACAGCGACGATTGACGCAAAGCAGCAGGGGCCTATCCGCTGTCGCTCTCAATGCCGCTCGCCGCTCAGGAGCACGGCCGTTCCGTCGTCGAAGCCTATCTGTGGGGCCTCTTCAAAAGAATTTTCGTGGTGGGGGAGGTAGGACTCGAACCTACGAAGGCTTAGCCAGCGGATTTACAGTCCGCCCCCTTTGCCGCTCGGGACACTCCCCCCGATCGCGCCGCGTACTTAAGACACCCGAACGGGCTGGGCAAGTCCCGCTTTGTCGGTTCCCTTATCATTTCAAAACAATTTCCGCGCCCCGTTCTTCAGCGCTGCGGCGGCTGTCAAGCCATAAAGCCCGCTGCGCGGCGCGCCCAAGTCGGGCTTGCCCCACTTCGGATCAAAAAATGTGTCGAAATCGGCAACAGCCGATTTCGATGCGCCCTTGACGGCACCGCCGCAGGTGAGGCTTTTCGGCAATCCCAGCGATCAATGCGGTCCTGTCAGCGCCTATTGAGGGTCGCCGCCTGCACGCTGCGGACTGCCAGCGATCGGCAATCTGTCGCAACCGTCGGCTCGAACTTGACGAGAATGTGACGAGGCTTGATCACGTCGCATTAAGATCTCTGAGGCTTGATCACGTCGCATTAAGATCTCTATGGAGTACAATTGACGTCGCGCCAGCTTGCTCTAAACGTGCTGCAGCGCCGTTGCCCCCTCGAAGAGCGATTTCACACTGTTGCAATGACCCTGCCGGACCTTCGTAATCCAGACCATCTGGCCCTCTTCTTGGATTTCGATGGCACCCTCGTGGCCATCGCCAGTCATCCGGACGAAGTGCGACTGGATCCGAAGACGCGGGACGCCCTGGCCCAGCTCAACGAAGTGCTGACAGGCGCGCTCGCCATCATCACCGGCCGCGAAATCGCCGCGGTCGATCGTTTTCTGGAGCCGCTGCGTCTTTCGATTGCCGGCGTCCACGGGTTAATGCGGCGCAACGCGCAAGGAAAAACCTATGAATCGGCGTTCGATTCAAGGCTTCCTGCCGCAATCGAGCGGGCGGTGTTTCCTTTGCTGGCCAAGCACCCGGGTCTGCTTGTGGAACGTAAATACGGCGCCCTCGCGCTTCACTATCGGGCGCATCCCGAACTCGAGCAGGCGAGCATCGAAGCGATGGAGAGCGCAGTCGGCGAACTTGCAGCGACCGAGATCAAGCGCGGCAAAATGGTCGTCGAGGTGAAGGCGATCGGCGGCAACAAAGGGGCCGCTGTTGCGGACTTCCTCAAAGAGGAGCCATTTGTGGGCCGGCGGCCGGTATTCGCCGGCGATGACGCGACCGACGAGGATGCATTTGCGGTGGTTAACGCCAGAGGCGGCGTTTCAATCAAGGTCGGTCCCGGCGCTACCACCGCCCGCTTCCGGGCCGCTGGAACCGAAGAGTTCCTCGAATGGCTGCGGCGATTGCCGGCGCAACTCGCAGGATAATGGACATTGCGCAACCTCGATCTTGGCCTCATCGGCAACTGTTCCGTCAGCGCGTTGATCGACAGACAAGGGCAGGTCGTCTGGTGCTGCCTGCCGCGCTTCGACGGCGATCCTGTCTTCCATGCCCTGCTCGGCGCGCCTGCGTCAGCGCCGGACGACGGAGTCTTTGCAGTCGAGATCGAAAACCAGACTGGCGGCAGTCAGGCCTATGTCGAGAATACAGCGATCCTCAGGACGACATTGCGGGCCGAAGGCGGCGCCATCGAGATCACCGATTTCTGTCCCCGGTTCTACGTCCGCGACCGTGTATTCCGGCCGCAAATGCTGATCCGCCGCGTCGTTCCGGTTGAGGGCAATCCGCGCGTGCGAATCAGGGTTCGCCCGCGATTCGACTATGGGTCGCGGGCCGCCTCCATCACCTATGGCTCCAATCACATCCGCTATGTCGGCGACAAGCTGACGTTGCGCCTCACGACAGATGCCCCGATCGACTATGTGCTCGAAGAGACCGCTTTCAAGGTCACAGAGCCCATTCACCTGGTCCTTGGGCCGGACGAGACGCTCGCCGAGGGCCCTGCAGAAGCTGCACATGTCTTTCGCGAGAATACCGCGAACTATTGGCGCGGCTGGACGCACCGCCTCGCGCTGCCGCTGGAGTGGCAAGATGCCGTGATCCGCGCCGCCATCACCCTCAAAATGTGCGCTTATGAGCCAACCGGCGCCATCGTCGCCGCGATGACGACGAGCATCCCGGAAGCGCCCAACAGCGTCCGCAATTGGGACTACCGTTATTGCTGGGTCCGCGACGCGTTCTTTGTTCTGCGGGCGCTTAATAGCTTGTCCGCCGTCAGAACCATGGAGAACTACTTCCGCTGGCTCATGAACATCGTCGATGACGCATTGGGCGGCCACATCCAGCCGGTGTACGGGATCGCGCTTGAGAGGCGGCTGACCGAACGCACGATCCGCGACCTGCCGGGATACCGCGGAATGGGGCCGGTGCGCGTTGGCAATCAGGCCCACGAGCATTTTCAGAATGACACCTATGGCAGCCTCGTCCTCGGGGCAGCGCCGGTATTTTTCGATTCGCGGCTGTTTATGACGGCAGGGCCAGCCGATTTCTCCCAGCTTGAGGTTCTCGGCGAGCGCGCCTTCTATCTCCACGACAAACCCGACGCCGGCGTCTGGGAGCTGAGGTCGCGCGCGCGGGTTCATACGTCGTCCAGCCTGATGTGCTGGGCGGCTTGCGACCGGCTGGCGAAAATTGCGACGCGTCTCGATCAGCCGCAGCGGGCAGCCCTCTGGGCTGAACGCGCCAAAACCATTCGTGATGCGATTCTCGCGCGCGCGTGGTCGGACAAGCGCCAGGCCTTCGTCGAAAGCTTTGACGGCACGCACCTCGATGCCAGCGTGCTGCTGATGGGCGAGGTCGGATTCCTGCCGCCCAACGATCCGCGATTCGTGGCCACCGTCGAGAGGATCGAAGAGGTCCTGGGAGCGGGTCCGCATCTGTTGCGTTATGAGGAGGCTGACGACTTCGGCACGCCCGAGACTGCCTTCAACATTTGCGCCTTCTGGCGTCTTGACGCCCTGGCGAGAATCGGCCGGCGCGAGCAGGCTCGAGAGAAATTCGAAGAGCTGCTGCGGGTGCGCAATCACCTCGGCCTGATGTCGGAGGATACCGATCCGTCGACCAACGAGGCGTGGGGCAATTTTCCGCAGACCTACTCGATGGTCGGCATTATTAACGGCGCCATGCGGCTGTCGCGCCCGTGGGACGCGGTGGTGTAGGCGTGCGACGCTCGCCGGCGAACGCCTGCGCACGCTTCGTCCAACGATCATTCAGTCAGTGTTGCTCATGCGAGTCGGGCGGCATTATTCGGGGGAGTCGGGCAGCCGCGCCAGCCTCTCGAGGCGTTCTGGCGCGACGGTCGAACCGAGGTCCCTCGCCTTCTCGTACCACTTCTGAGCCAGCGCCACGTCCGGCGTTATTCCGCCTCTGGCGTTCAATTTCCCGACCGCCAGCGGGTCGTAAGTTTCCGCGAGCGCAAAGGCTGCCGGCGCCGAGCCGGCTTCGGCGGCGCGCTGGTACATCAGCCGGGCGGCGGCGAAATCTCTGCTCGCCATGAGGTCCGCGCCGCGCTTTATCATCAAGGCGATTTCATCCGCATCGTGCTGTGGCGATGGAGCCTCGGCAGCTGCGCGAACGTTCCTGACCGACCATTCCAATTGGAGGTTCTTGCGATCGGCCACGGTGTTGTCGCCGAGACGCAGTTCCAAGGTGAGAGTCATAGCGCCGACAAAGCCGCGCGGCGGCGCAATGACCGCACCTGAGAGTTCTTCGACTGACAGTCGCCACGCATTCGGCCCCACACGGGCGCCTGGCGATAACGTCGAGCCGGGCGCAAGCCCGCCGATCACCACGGATGCGTCCGGGCCTGCGTCAGCGGCCGAAACCGCCAGCCTCGCAGGCTCGTCCGGCTGGAGCGGCCGCACCGCGCCGACAGTAAGCTGCCGGGACACGGCTTGCGGCGGCGGCGCGGCGGGGCGAGACCTTTGTTCGCCGGACGGCAGCGCGATTTCCTTCGCGATCGCCGGAGATGTGAGCACAGGCTGCGAAGGCTCCGGGGCGGCCGGCGCTGCATTGACCATGGCTGGGGTCGATACGCCGCGTGCAGGGTCCCCCGCCGTTCCGGCTGAACGACGGCCCGCACCCGATTGGGCGGCCTGAGACATCGAATCGAGGTTCCGGTACGCGGCGGGTCGCGACTGTTCCGATGTCAACCCTTGTTGACCAGATTGCCCGGAGCGCGGCGCAAGCTGCGGCGGCGAGGGCCGCGGAGCCGAACCCAATTGGTATCCGACAAAGCCGACGGCGGCGACCACAACGATTCCCGCGAGCCGCCCATACCGCGGCCCGCTCGAAAGCGGAGGCGGCGGCTCCGGAAGTCGGTCGGGCGCCAGCGCTAACCTCTTGCGCAACTCCACGGCAGCGACATCGCCAGCGAATGTCCCGCGTTGCTTCGACCGTCTCCACGGCGGTTCCGAAGATTCCGGCGCCCCGCTCCGCGGTGTGGCGTCCCGTTTCAGCGTCGGACTCTGCGGTGCAGCATCGGCGTTTGCAGCGTCACCTTTTGACAGCCCGCGATCCAAATCTGGAGCTGGTTCGGCATCCCGAACCTTCTTTGGCGCATAATTCAGCGGCCCGTCTTTCGACGGCCCCTCATCGGACTCTTGAGCCGGCACACTCATAAATCCCCTCCCCGGCCATCTCGATGTGGTTCCTATCGCGGCTTAATCCCCCCGGCTGGGCGTCAGGTGCTGATGACGTGCATCACAGGTTTCGTGCATCACAGGTTTGCGGATCAAGCATGCTGCGGGTGGACAAAACAAAATCGAGCCCGCCGCAGGACAAAGCCTGCAGTCAAGGCCGTTTCGACTGGAATGCAGCGGACGGGCTGCACCGAACGCCGCGTCCGACGCGATATGACACCACCCACGCGCCGTCGCTCTTTCAACCAAGATTATCCCCATTCTTGGCTCGCGAGCCGCAACGGAGCGCGACTAACGCCGCCCCTTGATGCGGCCGGCTGTCGACAAGCTTACGCCGCTTCGCAATTGAATCATCTCAAAGCGCGTTGCGCGTTATTTGACGGCATTGTGACTTTTTTCGGAAGCGGTGGAGCTTTCCACCTCGATTTGACGTCCCCGCATCGGGCGGCATGGGGGCCGAGAAAAAATAGCCTACGATAGTGAGAATAATTGCAAAAAAAGCCCCGCGAGATGCGGGGCCGAAGTCCAGGGAGGAAAACTCCGTCAAAGGAGCATATACAAGATATCCCAAACGGCTCTTCAATTGGTTGCAGATTTACCACACCCGGACTGAAAAGTTGACATGGTAAAAACAAGATCCTAGCGGCCAGGCGCAGGAGCGCAGTAGCGAGAGGCCTATTGCGCCGGCCGTCGCGGGTTTCGCTTTCGCCAGCGGGCCGACGCTGCACAATCCCGTAAAGCCGCGCTCACTCTAAAACAATCACTCCAATTCTGTGCGCTGCCTCAAGGAGAACCTCGTCGCAAGTCGAGAGCGGGGGGCGCCGGACCGCGGGCTCCAAATGTGCCGCGTCATATGCCGTCAAATTTTCGGCCCTCGCCAACCCGACCACCTCATGCCGGTTGCGCCCTGCCGTGGGGGCGGGATTGACGCTGACGCTGATCCCGCTGATCCCGCCCGACGCTCCTGCCTTCAGCCGAATCGCGGCCTGAAGCCCTTCTCCGTCGCTTCGATATATCCGGCGAACGGCGCGCCGACATGGCCGGGCAGCACCAGGGCGCCGGTCGAGGCGGCGAGCTCGAGCACCATGCGGCGGCTCTGCCGCGCCTTTTCGGCATCGGAGTTCTTCGGGAAATTCCAGTGCGGATAGTAGACCTGCAGCAGATGATGGAACACGTCGCCAATAAACAGCGCGCGTTCGCCGCCGCTTTCGAGCCGGAACACCACGTGACCGGCCGAGTGCCCGGGCGTCGGGATAATGTCGAGATGTTCGTCGAGCCGGTGCGGCCCGGTAACGAGGTCCGCTCGCCCGCCTTCGACGATCGGCAGCACGCATTCCCGGAAGGTGCCGAACTCCACCGGCTCCGCTTTGTCGGGATCGGCGTCGAGCTTGCGGTAGTACTCGAAGTCCGGCTCTGAGATGACGTAGCGGGCGTTCGGGAACGTCGGCGCCCACCTGCCGTCGCGCAATTGGGTATTCCAGCCGACATGATCGTGGTGAAGATGCGTGCACATCACGTAGTCGATATCCTGCGGCCGCGCGCCGGCGGCGGCGAGGCGATCGAGGTAGGGCGTGTTGAGCATGTTCCAGAACGGCCGCGTCGGCCGCGGCTTGTTGTTGCCGCAGCAGCAGTCGATGAGAATCGTCTTCGCGCCGGTCTGCACGAGCCAGCTGTGCACGCTGAGCTTGATGAGGCCCTTGCCGGCGTCATAGTGATTTGGCGCCATCCAATGGGCGTGCTCGGCGGCGATTGCGTCGTCGTATTCGGGAAAAATGTCGCCCGGCCGGTAGACCGGCAGATAGGTTTCCTCGATGCGCGTAATGCTGACCTTGCCGACCGAAAACACCGACATGACTTTCCCCGCGTTCTCTCGACATGAATTGCCGGGCTTGACCCACTCGCTTTGTATCACTTACCGGAGTCGTCGCCGGGCTTGTCCCGGCGACCCCGAAATTTAAGGTGCAGAGCAAGAATAATCGAGGTGTCTGGGACAATCCCGGATCAAGTCCGGGACGGCCACAATCCGAGAGGAAAGCTGGATGGACCTCGGCATCAGGAATCGTCGCGCGATCGTGACCGGCGGCGGCAGCGGCATCGGCTACGAAACCGCGCGCGTGTTTCTCGAGGAAGGCGTGCGGGTCATGATCTGCGGCCGTAACGAGGCAAAACTCAATATGGCGCGCGGTGCGCTGGCCAACGCGACCGGCGGCGAAATTCACGCGATTCGGGCCGATATGTCGAAGGAAGCCGAGATCGTACGGCTGGTCGATGCCGCGCAGGCGATGCTCGGCGGCGTCGACATTCTGGTGAACAACGCCGGCACGATGTATTCGGGCCGCTTTTCGGCGCTGACGGATGAGGCGCTGAAGCTTCAGCTCGAGACCAAGCTGTTCGGCTTCATGCGGGCGATCCGGCTTGTCTACCCGCTCATGAAGGCGCAGAAATGGGGCCGCATCGTCAACATGATCGGCGGCGCCGGCAAGGAGCCGGACCCCTATATGTTCGGCAGCGGCATGACCAACAGCGCGCTCCTGAACCTGACCAAATCGCTGTCCACGGAATTCGGCGAGGACAACGTGCTGGTGAACGCCGTATGTCCGGGCTGGGTCGACACCAATCTTTGGCGCATGAATGCGCAAGGGCTGCAGCGGGAGCTGGGCGTTCAGTCGGACGACGACGCGCGGCGAATCGCGGCGCGCAAAAATTCGCTGGGCCGCTTCGGCACGCCGGCAGAGCTTGCCAACGCCATCGTGTTCCTGTGCTCGGAACGCGCAAGCTACATCACCGGAGTGTCGCTCAATCTCGACGGCGGGCGGCTGAAGAGTTTGTGGTAGGCTCGTGCCGCGGGTCGGCGGATTGCGCGGCGCCAATCCGCACGGCGGCATGTAGCCCGGATTGAGCGAAACGAAATCCGGGGGTCGGCTCATCTGGCGGCAACGCCGTCCCCAGGTTTCGCTGCGACCAACCCGGGTTACAATTGGCGAGGCAACGGAGGCGCACATGCGCGACCGGCGGACATTTCTTGCGACTCTGGCGGCAGCCGCCGTCGTGGCGGCGCGCGGCGCCGACGCACAGACCT
This sequence comes from Hyphomicrobiales bacterium, assembly GCA_021323775.1. GTDB lineage: Bacteria > Pseudomonadota > Alphaproteobacteria > Rhizobiales > Xanthobacteraceae > JAJPKK01. Next base: position 22,805 of record JAJPKK010000065.1, on the reverse strand, counting down.
CGCCCGCGCAAAACTGGCCGACCAAATCGATCCGCATCATCGTGCCTTACCCGCCCGGCGGGCTCTCCGACGTCTTCGCGCGCCTGATCGGAGACAAACTCGCGCGCCGGCTCGGCCAATCCATCGTCATCGACAACCGGCCTGGCGGCAACACCATCATCGGCACCCAGGCCACTGCGCAATCCGCGCCTGACGGCTACACGCTGCTGCTCACCAACGGGGCGCTCAGCATCAACCAGAGCCTCGTCGCCAGCCTGCCCTATGATCTTAACCGCGACCTCGCGCCAGTGATCTGGCTCGGCGAGAGCTACGGCGTGCTTGTCGTCAACGACAGGGTGTCGGCGAGAACCTTGCCCGACCTTATCCGGCTCGCAAAGGCGCGGCCGGGTAAACTCGCGGTCGGCGTGCCGGGCGCCGGCACCAACTACCGCATTGCGATCGAGCAGCTCAAGGACATCACGGGGATTGACGTGACGGTTGTGCCCTACAAGGGCAGCGCGCCGGCCATTTCCGACGTCGTCGCCGGCCAGATCGAGGTCGAGATCGACAGCATCGTTCCGCTCGCACCTCAGATCAAGGACGGCAAAATCCGCGCGCTCGCGGTGCTCGCCACCACCCGCACGCCGGACCTGCCTGAGGCGCCAACCACCGCCGAGGCCGGGCTGCCCGAGCTTGTGCTCTACGGCTACAACGCGATCCTGGCGGCGTCCGCGACGCCGCGGCCGATCATAGAGAGAATCAATGCCGCCGTGAACGAAGTGCTCGCCGACCCCGACACCATCGCGCGCGGACGCACGCTCGGCCTGCGCATCGGCGGCGGACCTCCGGAGCAACTCAAAGAGATTATGGACAAGGTGACGGAAATTTATGCGAAGGTTATCAAATCCGCGAACATAAAGCCGGAGTGACGTCGGCGCGCTGAGCCTTGGTCTTCAACCTCAGCCAATTCTCCCTCGGTTGAGTCGAGAATATTACATTTTGATTTACTGCAATTTCACCTTACCGCAATTTCACCGCGTCTGCGCAATCCTTAATTGCGCGATGTTGCCCTCAAACTACAGTCAGCGAGGTGCTGTTTCGCTATAAAGGCGACGGAGGCGGCGTCAGTATGATTTATGTTGGGAGGATCAACAATGAACGCTGTGCTGACGTACGCGGCGGATACGCCGTTGACACGGCGAACTTGCGCCACCAAAGGAATTTGGGCAGCCGCCATCGCAGCACCCTCCGCGATGGCTTTCGCGGTCGCCTCGGACGCATTCGCGGCCGACGTGCCGCTGCCAGGACCGGGCAGACCGCTACCACCGTCCCCCGTAGCGGCGCCAATTCCGTCGCCGATACCATTTTATTATAATTGGACCGGATTCTATTTCGGCGCCAACGTGGGAGCTGCGCGCGAGAGGACGACAATAACAGATGATTTCTTTAATGTGAGCTCCGCCAACAGTGGTTCTGGATCTATCTTTGGCGGTCAGGCCGGCTACAACTGGCAAATCTCGCCCCAATTTCTTGTCGGCGTCGAATGGATGTTCGACGTAGCAGATATTACTTCGAACACGGCGGTGACCGTCCCCCTCCTGCCGCCCACCACCATTACATTTGATGAAAAAATCGATTGGATCCAGACGCTCGCAGCCCGCTTCGGCTGGGCGGTAAACAACTGGCTGTTCTATGGCAAGGCCGGCCGCGGCTGGGTGCACGACACTGCAACGCTGACCTTCGTGATGCCGCCCATTCGCGTCGTCCAACCCGCGTCCGACACCGCAAGCGGTTTCATGGTTGGCGCCGGCATCGAATATGGCTTCAGTCCCAGCTGGAGCGCCAAGCTCGAGTGGGACCACATCGGATTGGGCGATGTGACCCACCCCAGCATCTTCGCCAACGATACCATAACCGTGTCGCGCCAGGTCGACTTGCTTGCCGTGGGCTTGAATTACAGGTTCTCAGGATGGTGAGAACTGGGCGTCGAAGGCGCGGGCCGCACCTTAGCCGGGTTGAGCCACCGGGTCCGGCCGATGATAAACTCCGCGAAACCCGGGAACGGCCGTTCCACTTCGAGGCGGGGATCCCGGGTTGCGCCTTCCCCAACCCGGGCTACGGCACCTGCCTCTATCGCACCGCCTCAATCACCTTGCCGACCTTCGCAAAGATCTCGCCAATCTCGTCCTCGCTCACGATCAGCGGCGGGCTGAGCGCAATGGTGTCGCCGGTGACGCGGATCATGACGCCTTGCTCATGGAACGCCTTTTCCATGGCCGCGTAGGCGCGCTTGCCGAAACCGTCGGGCTTGGAGGCGAGGTCGATGCCGGCGACGAGCCCGACGGTGCGGATGTCGAGCACGCCGGGCAGCCCGCGCAGCGTCATGGCGGCGTCCCCGAATTTCGGCTCCAGGGCGCGGGCGCGCTCGAACAGTTTTTCCTCGCGGTAGAGGTCAAGCGTCGCAAGGCCGGCCGCGCAGGCGAGCGGATGGGCCGAATAGGTGTAGCCATGGAACAGCTCGATGACGTGCTCCGGCCCGCGCATGAAGGCGTCGTAAATCGGCGCCCGCACGATTACGCCGCCCATCGGCACGGCGCCGGAGGTGACGCCCTTGGCGAAGGTGATCATGTCCGGCGCCACGCCGTAGCGTTCCGCTGCGAAGGCGAAGCCGAGCCGTCCGAAGCCGGTGATGACCTCATCGAGGATCAGGAGAATGCCGTATTTATCGCAGATCGCCCGCAGCCGCTGCAGATAGCCCTTAGGGGGCGGCAGCACGCCCGTCGAGCCCGCCATCGGCTCGACGATGACGGCTGCGATGGTGCAGGGGTCGTGCAGCGCCGCAATCCGTTCGAGGTCGTCCGCGAGGTGTGCGCCCCACTCGGGCTCGCCCTTGGTGAAAGCCTGGGTCTCGCGGTTATAGGTGTGCGGCAGATGGTCGACGCCGGTGAGCAGCGAACCGAAGAACTTGCGATTGTTGACGATGCCGCCGACCGAGATGCCGCCGAAGCCGACGCCGTGATAGCCGCGCTCGCGGCCGATCAGGCGGGTGCGGGCCCCCTCGCCGCGGACGTGATGATAGGCAAGCGCGATCTTGAGCGCAGTGTCGACCGCCTCAGAACCGGAATTGCAGAAGAATACGTGATCGAGATCGCCGGGCGCCAGCGCCGCGACCCGGCTCGCAAGCTCGAACGCGTGCGGATGGCCGAACTGGAACGCCGGCGCATAATCCAGCTCCTCGGCCTGCCGCTTGATCGCAGCGACGATCTCGTCGCGGCCGTGTCCGGCATTGCAGCACCACATGCCGGCCGCGGCGTCGAGCACGGCGCGGCCGTCGGCGGCGTAGTAGTACATGCCCTTTGCCCGTGCAATCAGCCGCGGCGCCTTCTTGAAGGCGCGGTTCGGCGTGAACGGCATCCAGTAGGCTTCGAGGTCGTTGGGGAGGGGGGCGGCAGAGAGGCGAGCTTCGGTAAGAGACATGAGGGCTCCTGGCGAATAGCATCACGGCGCGGATGAGCGGGTGTAGTACAGACTGCCTGGCCAGGCGATCAAGGCGGAGTTCTGAAGCTCGGATTCCCTGGTGGCAGGGAACTTGGCAGGGGGTTCTTTTGGGATCGGCGCAGATTCGGCGCTGCAGAAGAGAATTCGCCTCGCATGCCCAATGGCTTACCAGAATTCCCTAATTCCCTGCCTGCGCGAGGCAGGGAATTTTACGTGGTGCTAACAGGGAATTCTTCAGTGGAGCAGGGAATTCGTGCGGCGAGGTCCCGGTGGCCCGCCTTGCCGCCCGGATACGCGGCTGCTACCAACCCAGCCATTCATTTGCAACCGGAATGCCGCGATGATCGAACCCAAAAGCAACAAGCTGAAAGCGCGTTTGCCGCGCGGGCTCGTCGATCGCGCGGGCGCCGAGATCGCGGCGACGCGGCAGATGATGGAGACGATCCGCAAAGTCTACGAGCTTTACGGCTTCGAGCCGGTGGAGACGCCGGCGATCGAATATACCGATGCGCTCGGCAAGTTCCTGCCCGACCAGGACCGGCCCAATGAGGGCGTGTTCTCGTTCCAGGACGACGACGAGCAATGGCTGTCGCTGCGCTACGACCTCACCGCCCCGCTCGCCCGCTATGTGGCGGAGAATTTCGATACGCTGCCGAAGCCCTACCGGAGCTACCGGGCCGGCTACGTGTACCGCAACGAGAAGCCGGGGCCGGGGCGGTTCCGGCAGTTCATGCAGTTCGACGCCGACACAGTGGGTTCAGCCTCTATGGCCGCCGACGCCGAGATTTGCATGATGGCCGCGGATACCATGGAGGCGCTGGGACTTGGCGGCCACTACGTCGTCAAAATCAACAATCGTAAGGTTCTCGACGGGGCGCTGGAACTGATCGATCTTGGCGGTGAGGCGCATGCCGGCAAACGGCTTACTGTTTTGCGCGCGATCGACAAATTGGATCGACTGGGCGAAGCGAGCGTCCGGGCGTTGCTGGGCGAAGGACGAAAAGACGAGAGCGGCGACTTCACGACAGGCGCCGGACTTACTCCGGCTCAAATCGAGTCGGTGCTTGGCCTGTTGGAAGCAAAGCCCGAGTCGGATGACAGCATCGCGTCGGCCGAACTTCGTCTGCGCGATAGCAAGACCGGCAACGATGGAATTGCGGAACTACGACAAATATCAGATTTCGTTGCGCAGGCCGGTTACAAGAACGATCGTATTCGTATCGATACCTCGGTCGTCCGCGGCCTCGAATACTACACCGGCCCCGTCTACGAGGTCGAACTCACGCTCCCGATCACAGGCGATGACGGCAAGCCCGTCCGCTTCGGCTCGGTCGGCGGCGGCGGGCGCTATGACGGGCTCGTCTCGCGCTTTCGCGGCGAGCCGGTGCCGGCCACCGGCTTCTCGATCGGCGTGTCGCGCCTGCTCGCCGCGCTGATGCAGCTCGGCAAGATCGAAGCGAAGCCGGAGCCCGGCCCGGTGGTCGTCACGGTGCTCGACCGCGACCGCCTCGCAGACTATCAGCGCATGGCCGCCGCGCTGCGGGCGGCCGGCATCCGCGCCGAACTTTATCTCGGCGCCGGCAAATTCGGCGCGCAGATGAAATACGCCGACCGCCGCCGCAGCCCGTGCGTGGTCATCCAGGGCTCGGACGAAAAGCAGCGCGGCGAGGTGCAGATCAAAGACCTCATCGTCGGCGCCGAGCTCGCGGGGCTGTCGAAGGAGCGCGACGATTACCTGCGCAGGCAGGCGGAGGCGCAGTTCGCCGTGCCGGAGGATCATCTCGTCGAGGCCGTGCGCGAGGTGCTGGCGCGGCATAAGGTGAATTGGGAGCAGTCGTAGGATGGGTTGAGCGCAGCGAAGCCCATCCGCGGCAGCGCCTCGTGGAAAGGCGAGGACGGGTTGAGCGCAGCGAAACCCATCCTGCGGGGACCATCCTGCGGCGGACAATACGCCCCGGCATCCGCCCAGGCGCGCATGAGCTGCGCGAAGGCCGCCTGTGTTCCGGGCGCGGGCGTCCGGCATTTCATGAATGCGGAGTGAGCGATACGTATGATGCGGCGGGCAAAGGCGCGGCGGGGTCGACGCAGGATGCCATTCGCTGCAGCCAGGCGCCGTTGCCCGCCCTACGCCGCCGCATCTTTGGCGCGCAGGACATGGACAGAGAAATAATTCTGCGCGTCGACGAAGGTCGCGGCGCTCGTCCAGCCGGCGCCGAGGGCCCGGCTGCGGAACGACTCAACGGTGTATTTGTAGCTGTTCTCGGTATGAATGGTCTCGCCGCGGCGGAAATCGAACGACTTGCCGCAGGCGCGAACCCGCTGCCGCGCCAAACTGACGAGGTGCATCTCGATGCGGCGCTGTTCGGAGTTGTAGCACGCGCGATGGCGGAAGGCGGCGGGGTTGAACTCGCCGCCAAGCTCGTGATTGATGCGCATCAGCAAATTGAGGTTGAACGCCGCCGTAACGCCATCGCGGTCGTTATAGGCAGCGGTGAGTATGTCCGGGTCTTTCACAAGATCGACGCCCACCACGAACAGCGCGCCGCGCCCGAGTATCGCGGCGGCTTGGCGCAACAGCGCGTTGGCTTCGTGCGGCTCGAGGTTTCCGATTGTCGAGCCGGGGAAAAAGCCGATGCGCGGCCGGCCGCCAAGTTCCGCTGGAAGCGCAAATGGCGCCATGAAATCCGCCGCGATCGGCAGCACCCGCAGATCCGGCATTTCCTGCTGTAGCTGCGCAGTTTCAGCCGCCAGAAAGGCGCCGGATATGTCGACCGGCACATAGGCGGAAATCTGCGGCGCCGCGCGCAGGAGAATGCGCGTCTTGGCTGACGAGCCGGCCCCGAATTCCACCACTGCCGCGTTGGCGGGTATTAACTTGGCGATCTCGCCCGCACGCGCTTCGAGAATGCCGATCTCGGTGCGAGTCAAATAATATTCTGGCAACGTGGTGATGCGCTGGAACAGTTCCGACCCGATCCGATCATAGAAATATTTCGGCGGCAGCCGTTTAGGCTCCGCGAGCAAGCCCGCCAGCACGTCATCCAGAAATGTTCGCCCAGGATCATCGATGGCAAGCGCACGTGGCCTTCTAACAACGATGCTCATGCGCTTCCTCCGATCAAGGATTGACGAAAGGCTAAGCCTTCAAGGCTTAAAAATCGGCAAGCCGCAGGCCGGTGAACTGCCACCGTGCGGTCGGGTAGAAGAAGTTGCGGTAGCTCGCGCGGGCATGCCCGAGCGGCGTCGCCACCGATGAACCCCGCAGCACCATCTGATTGACCATGAACTTTCCATTGTATTCGCCGAGTGCGCCCGCAAGCGGGCGGTAGGCCGGGTATGGCGCATAGGCGCTGCGCGTCCATTGCCATACGATGCCGAACGCGTCCTCCAGCTCCCCGGCGCGCGCCGCGACCTCCCACTCGAATTCGCTGGGCAGATGCTTCCCGGACCAGCGCGCGAAAGCATCCGCCTCGTAGTAACTGACATGACTGACGGGCAATTCCTCGTTGAGCGGCGACAATCCATTAAGCGCGAAAACAAACCATTTTCCGTCGATTTCGCGCCAATTTCCGGGCGCCGACCAGCCTTGGGACATAACCGCAGCCCAGCCGTCGGAAAGCCATAGCTCCGGGCGCTCATAGCCCTTATCGCGCATGAATGCCAGCCACTCGCCGTTGGTCACGAGATTGCGGGCGAGCCGCACCGGGCCGACAAGCGCGCGATGAGCCGGCGTTTCATTATCGAAGCAGAATCCGCCGCCCTGGTGGCCGACCGTGTGAATGCCTTCGGGCAGTTCGCACCAGTCATTGCGGCGCGCGGCGCATTGCGGCCAAACCCAGTTTGAATCATAAACTGGCGCCGTCGGATTTTCCGAGAAGGCGTGCAGAATGTCGGTGAGCATCAGCTCCTGATGCTGCTGCTCGTGATGAAGGCCAAGTTCGACAAGCGGCGCGATGTCACTGATAGCCGCGGGCGGCGCGTCGGCCAGCAGACTCAATATGCCCGTCTCGACATGGGCGCGATAGCGCGTCACTTCCGCGGCGTCCGGCCGCGTCACCAGCCCGCGGTTCGCGCGCGTATGACGCGGACCGGCGCCGACGTAATAGGAATTGAACAGAAATGCGAAGTGCGGATCATATACGCGATAGGAGGGAACGTGCGGCGCCAGAACGAACTGCTCGAAGAACCACGTCGTGTGGGCGCGATGCCACTTGATCGGACTGGCGTCCGGCATCGATTGGATGACCTGATCCTCGGGCGACAACGGCGCAGCACGCCGCTCGGTCTCAGCGCGCACAATTCGAAAGACGTCTGACCATGCGTCGCGGGCATCGGCGCCATAATGATCCGGCCCTAATTGATCCAGCGAGAATCCAGCCTCGTGACGCGCTGGCGCCCGACGGCGAAATGTCCTGCCGCTCTCTCGCTGCATCGACAGACCGTAAGCCTCAATATCGGACTTGAGCGTATCAATCACGCCAACGGGACAGCGGCGGCTTGCCCCGAGCGCTCGGCTTGCACATGCTCATCGGCATAACGCGCTTCCCTCCTGCCCCGCTTACGCGGGTTTCATCAAACATAATTTACTGGATTAGCCAGATAGTGTCTGCTCGTCGCTTTGCAACGCCTCCAATGAAAATTCGCTTGGACGCCCGCCTCAGAACCGCCACCGTCGGCGCGCAGGCGGCCCGTCGAATCGTTTGCGGAACGCAGTTCCCGGCAGGTTGCCTGGCTCAGTCGATTCGAACCGTTCCGTCAGGCATGTTGCCGGCCATCATCGTGAGCTCGGCGGTGCGCGGCTGTCATCCGCACCCGATCGCCCGTTGCTGAGGGACTTGTTGAAGCCCGGTTGCTGGGACGATGGTTATTTGGACGGCGGCCTCCCCGTCAGGCCGCTATTGCAAATCTTCGTGATATACTCATCCTGTCCAGGCGTCCGCAGGACCTGAGGAGGCCAGGATGCCGTTCAACTCCAGCACAGTCTGCGCAGTCATGACCACTGCGGCCGTGGCGATGATGGTTTCAAACGCCGCCGCCTTCGACGAGAGCCGATATCCCGACTGGTCGGGGCAATGGAAGCGCCCGCCCAGGGTCGGACTCCAATGGGACCAGACCAAGCCGCGCGGCCTTGGACAGCAAGCGCCGCTGACGCCGGAATATCAGGAGCGGTTGAAAGCAAGCCTTGCTGATCAGGCGCAGGGCGGACAAGGGCTCGATAACCTCTATAAGTGCATTCCCAACGGCATGCCGCGCGTGATGAACGTGACCTTTCCGATTGAGTTCGTTATCCTGCCGAACGTCACTTACGTGAATTTCGAAATCTTCATGCCGCGCCGCATTTATACGGACGGACGCAACTTTCCTGCCGACGAAGAGCCGAGCTTCATGGGCTATTCGATCGGCAAATGGCTCGACACCGACGGCGACGGCCGCTTCGACACGCTTGAGGTCGAGACCCGCAACTTCAAGGGACCGCGCACCGTGGAGTCCACCGGCATTGCGCTGCATGACGACAACGAGACCGTGGTCAGGGAAAGAATCTACCTCGACAAGGCCGACAACGACCTGATGCATAATGAAATCAGCATCATCGACCACGCCTTCACGCGGCCATGGACAGTGGACAAGCATTATGTTCGCGAACGCAAGGTGCTGTGGATCGAAGCGAGCTGCAATGAGAACAACCATCACGTGGTCATCGGAACGCAGAATTACTTCCTGAGCGGCGATGGCTATCTGATGCCGGCCCGCAAGGACCAGCCGCCGCCCGACCTGCGCTATTTCAAGCAGGCGGGCAAGTGACGATGCCCCACATAACCACCGACGACGGCGTGAAGCTTCACTACCAGGAGGTCGGGACCGGGATTCCGATCGTGTTCGTGCACGAGTTCGCCGGCGACAGCCGATCATGGGAAGCTCAGTTCCGTCACTTTGGCCGGCGCTATCGCTGCATCGCCCACAACGCTCGCGGCTTTCCTCCCTCCGACGTTCCAGAGGGCGTTGAACGCTACTCGCAGGCGCGCGCCCGCGACGATATCCGCGCCATGCTCGATGGCCTCGCGATCGACAACGCGCATATCGTCGGCCTGTCCATGGGCGGATTTGCCGCGCTGCATTTCGGCTTCACTTATCCCGATCGCGCGCGCTCGCTTGTCATCGGCGGATGCGGCTACGGCGCGGCGCCCGATCAGAGACAGAAATTCATCGAAGAGGCAGAGGCCGCCGCGGCGCGCTTCGAGGAGATCGGCATGGCGAAAGCCGCCGAAGCCTATGCGCTCGGACCGACCCGCGTCCAGTTCCAGAACAAGGATCCGCGCGGCTGGCGCGAATTCGCCGGCCAGCTTGCCGGGCATTCCGCCAGGGGCTCGGCTCTGACGATGCGCGGCGTGCAAAGCCGCAGGCCTTCTCTCTACGATCTCACCGAGGAAATGAAGAAGATCACCGCTCCCACGTTGATCATTACTGGCGACGAGGATTGGGCCTGCCTCGAGCCCGCGATTCTGATGAAGCGGATGATTTCAAGCGCCGGACTGGTGGTGATGCCGAATTGCGGCCACACAATCAATCTGGAAGACCCGGACGCCTACAACAGGCATCTCGATGACTTTTTCTCCGCCGTGGAGTTGGGCAAGTGGCCGCTGCGCGATCCCCGCGCCATGGCCGCGACGATCCTGGGGAGGTAGGGCGCAGGCATCCCGGATTGCGGGACGTCCCTTGGCAATACCGTAATCCGAAAATGACAAGCCGCGGCGGGGCGCTGCCTGGCCGCCGCTTGCGATTTTCCAAAAGCGTCCGGGTCGGATTGAAACCGGCGCAATGGCCTCTGCTGTCATTTCTTCGGCAACGGCTTAATCGCCGCCAGAAATTCCCTTGTGCTTCCGAACTCGCGATTCCACTCCTTCAAAAGCGCGTCGCGATTGAGTTCAATAAAGGCCCTCACTTGGCGTTCCAGCGCTGACGATATGCCGCCCTCCGCCGGCTTGTCTGGATCGAACGGCACTGTCGCCTGCTGACCGCCCGGGCGCACCGCCTTGGGCGGATCAATCATGACTTTGATGCGTGGTCCGTGTGCAATCCCAGGCGCCGGCTGAAACCACAGAGTGTTGAAAATGCCGGTATCGTCCTCGTTCAACACCGTCATGGCAAATGCGTATTCCTCCTCGATGAGCGCGTCGGCCAAATCTGCAAGTCGCTGGCGGGCATCGGGCGCCGTCGCCATGTCCTGCAGAAGCGAGATCGGCAATACGAACGCACCTGTGCCGCTGACAACGGTGGCGCCCTCTCGCGCAAGCTCGGGATGGGCTGCCAATTCCTCGAAGGCGCTGGATCGGACGCGAATATTGAGGTGCCGGGTCATGGTTTTGCTTCGGGCGCCGATTGGCTGATCCGACATAAATAACAAGCTCAGCTAGACAACGCCAGCGCTGGCAGCCGGCAACAACTTTTTCCGGATGACGCGGCTGCCAGTACGGCAGGGCGGGCATTTCGCGCGCTCAGAACCCGTGGCTTGCCAATGCCGGTTCGCGCGGACGCAATGTCCGCGCGGTCAAGCGCCGCCGGACAGCGTGGGCAAAATTGCTGGCGGCGTCGCCCCGCTGGAAATGTCGTCGCAGGGCGACTTTGCCCATCCTGCGGAGCCACGGCCGCGTTCACCTGCCGCATTGGCATGCTTCTTGCGGGGCATCGCAGCAAGCACTACGCTGGTGTTGTTGGACCGGAGGCGCCTCGATGGCCTCGACCAAGCTCCTGATCGACGATGTGAGCATGAGATTCGCGACGCCCGCAGGCGCCTTTCATGCGCTCGACCACATCGATCTCGCGGTGCCGCGGGCCTCCTTCGTGAGCCTGATCGGGCCGTCGGGCTGTGGCAAGAGCACCATCTTCAACATCGTGGCCGGACTGGAGGAACCGAGCGAAGGCCGCGTCCTTATCGACGGCGTCGACGCCACCGGCGCCATCGGCCGGGTCGGCTACATGCTGCAGAAGGACCTGCTGCTGCCGTGGCGGACGCTCACGGACAACATCATCCTCGGCATGGAGATTAAGGGCGTGAAGCTCGCCGAGGCGCGGGCGCGGGCGCTGCCGCTGCTGCGCCGCTACGGCCTTGCGGGCTTCGAAAATGCCTATCCGCGCGCGCTGTCTGGCGGCATGCGCCAGCGCGCCGCGCTGCTGCGCACGCTGCTGCTGGACACCGACGTGATCCTCCTCGACGAACCGTTCGGCGCGCTCGATGCGCAGACGAGGCTGCGCATGCAGGAGTGGCTGCTGAAATTGTGGGAGGATTTCGGCAAGACCGTCGTGTTCGTCACCCATGACGTCGAGGAGGCGATCTTCCTGTCCGACGAGGTGCATGTCATGGGCACGCGGCCGGGGCGGATCATCGCCACCATTCCGGTCGCGCTGCCGCGTCCGCGCCTGCGCGCCTGCACTGCCACGCCCGACTTCATGGCTCTCAAGGAACGCTGCCTCGGCCTCCTGCACATCGAGGCGCCTGCGGACATCGAGGACGCCGCATAGCCATGCCGCGGACTTCGGCCAACGTCGTTGCGACCACGCCGCCTCCTGGATCTGCCCCCAACGCGGACGGGGTGATCGCATGGGGCGCGGCCACCTCTTCTCCCTCCCCCCTTGTCGGGGAGAACCGGGGTGAGGGATCGGGCGCATTGGCTCCGAAAGTGCCCGCTGGCGCGCCCCCCATCGCCGACCCCTCCCCACGAGGGGGAAGGGAGCAGGCGCTGCCGAAACCTGCCCGGCGCCTGCCGGTGCAAAAGGACTGGCCAACCGCCGCCATCGTCGCGGTTCAGATCGGCATTCTTGTCGCCATCATCGCGGGCTGGGAGATCGGCGCCGTCGCCGGCTTCATCGACAAGTTCTTCTGGTCGCAGCCAAGCGCGATCTATCGCACGCTGACGATCTTCTTTACCACCGGCGACGCCCTCGCGGACATCGCCTTCACGTTCCGCTCGACTATTCTCGGCTTCTTCATCGGCACCTTTGCGGGTTCTGCGCTCGGCCTGTCATTCTGGTGGTCGAGGAACTACGCCGCCATCATGCAGCCCTACATTATCTGCTTCGAGTCGCTGCCTAAGCTCGCGCTCGCTCCGCTCATCGTACTGGTGTTCGGGATCGGCATCGCCTCCAAAATCGCGATCGCCACCGCGCTCACCCTCGTTGTGTCGACGCTCACGACGTTTGCAGGCGTCAAGGCGGTCGATCCTGATGGCGAGAAGCTGTTCTATTCGCTCGGCGCGTCGCGCCTTCAGGTGTTCCGCAAGCTCGTGATTCCGTCCTGTCTGCCCTGGATCATATCGGTGCTGCGGGTCAACATCGGCTTGGCCCTGACCGGCGCCATCGTCGGCGAATTCATTGCCTCCCAGCACGGGCTCGGCCGCGCCATCATCTATGCGGGCCAGACTTACGACATCGCGCTGGTCTGGGTCGCGGTGTCGGTACTCTCGGCTCTCGCCGTGGCGATGTACGTCACGGTGTCGTGGATCGAGCGCCTGCTGCAGAGAGGCATCAGGGGTTAGCGTTCGTAGCAACGTTCGGAGGATGGGTTGAGCGAAGCGAAACCCATCTGGTCCGTTTCCTGCAGCGAAGTCGATGACGGGCTTCGCTGCGCTTCCTGCGCGCTTGAAGAACGCATCGACAAGCGAACCGATCGAAAAAGGAGAACCCCATGCACAGACGCCGGTTTCTCACATCCGCTGCCGCGGCGGCCGGAGCCGCCACGATCGGCCGCATCGCTCCGGCGCGGGCGGCGCGCGAGGTGCTGGTGGCGGAGCCGGTCCATTCGACCGGCTACCTGCCGCTCTACATTGCCATGGCCAAGGGCTATTTCGAGGATGTTAAAGTCAACCTTGTCACCATCGAGACCGGCAGCGGCCACACCAATGCGGTGCTGTCCGGCCAGGCCTTCGCCTTCATCGGCGGCCCCGAGCACAATGCCTTTGCCAAGGCCAAAGGCGCCGAGCTGCGCGCCATTGCGGCGTGCGTGGATCGCGGCAACACCTACATCTGCGCCGCGCCCGGCTTCGAGCCAAAGGACACCGACTGGCCGCGCTATTTCAAGGGCAAGACGATCGCGGTCGGCCCGCCCGGCGGCACCCCGAACTCGATCCTGCGCTTTTTGCTCGGCAAATGGAAACTGGACGCCAGGAAGGACGTGACGCTGATCGAGACCGCCAACTCCGCAACAATAGCAGTGGTGCGCGCCAGGCAGGCGCAGATCGCGGGCGCCACGGAGCCGTACCTCACTCAAGGCGTGCGCAACAAAGTCTGGGGCGAGCCGTTCTACAACGTGCCGAAGGAATTCGGCCCCTATGCATATTCGACTTTCAACGTGCGGCTCGACAGCGTCCAAAAGGAGCCCGAGCTGGTGCGTATTTTCGTGCGCGGCATCGTGAAGGGCCTCAAGCTCCTGTACGGCGACCCGGCCGAGGCGAGCGCGATCGCCAAAGCGCAGTTTCCGACCATGCCGATCGAAGACCTGCGAGCGACGCTTGATCGCTCCTTCAGGGACGAATTGTGGAGCCGTAACGGCGTCATCACCCGCGCATCCTGGGACACCGCAAGCGCTGTCGTGCGCGAGGCCGGCATTCTCAAGGCGGATATCAAGTACGAAGAGATTATCGATATGAGTTTCGTTGAGAACGGATGAGGATCGTTCGAAGGCGCTTCTCCCCTCGTCTGCCCGTCCCTGGACTTGATCCCGGGATGGTTGCGGGCATCCACGTCTTTCTTGCAGAGCGAATTGGACGCAGATGGCCGGGACAAGCCCTGGGACAAGCCCGGCCACGACTCCGCACAAAGCGGCTCAATGCAATCGGGGGCGCGCTACGGCGGTTCCCGGTCGATGGCGATCAGCGCTCGCGCATCCACGCCCGTCACCCGCGGGTCCATCGCTTTCGACATAAAAACTCTTGCGAAGGCGATGGATGCGCGGGTCAATCCCGCGCATGACCAGATTGGATCATATTGACCGGAATCCGCTCGGCTCAGAACTCGCCGCTCAGAGCTCGGCGTTGGTCTGGACGTCGCAGATGCCCATCCCGATCTGAAGGCGGCCGGAGTCGCGATTGCGCTCGATCAAATGGGTGCATGTGCCCTCCGACTCGAGCTGCACGGCCGCCTGCTGACCGCCGCGGGCCGACGGTCGGCCGTGCGGTTGCTCCTCCTCAAACTCCTCGCCGCCCTGCGCACCCCGGCCCTGGCCCGTCGTGTACTCGCGCTGCTGGCCGGCGCGGCCTCCGGCTTCGCTCTGAGGCCGCATCAGGGTTGCCCGCTCGGAAACGTGGGTCTTCACCATCGCGGCAGAGTCGCCGACCGGCTGTACGTTGAGAACGCGGATATCGAGGCGAAAATCTTCAACCGAGCCGAGCTTGTCCGACATACCGCTGAGCACGAAGTGCTGGAGCCGAAGCAGCTCCGGCTTGGTGATCGTCATGGATGTCATCAGCCTGCCTTGCCCTTCGGTTTGGATCGCATTGGTCCGGCTGAACACCGCATTATCCGCGATATTGTTTTGGGTCCATTGGCGAACACGCGACAGATTGTGCGACTGCACCATCTGGTTTATGTCCCGCTCAATCATCCCCATGAACTGGCGCACCTCTCTGTTGCTGAGCTGCGGCGCCTGATCTTGCTGATACTGTTGTTGCTGGGAAGACTGCTGTTGCGCAAAAGCAGGTCCGTTCAGCATGAGAACGGCCGCCGCGGATCCCAGAACGATCGTCGGGAGCGACTTCATTGGCATTGTTCCTTTTAAGACGCGGTTGGTGCTTGCGGTCCCCTCCCTACGCGCCGGGATAACAACGCACCCGCAATCCTGGTTCACGCCGCCTTCACTTCAATCCGGCGCATGGCGCGTTGCGCCTCGGGCGGCTTCGGCACGCGGATTGTGAGCACACCCTTTTCGTAACGTGCGTCGACTTTCTCGTCGCGGACCTCGAACGGCAACCGGATCGTGCGCGCGAACGAGCCAAACCGCCGCTCCATGTAAGTGGTGTCGCCTTGCCTTTCCTCCTGCTCAGCCTTCTTCTCGCCCTTGATGGTGATGAGGTCGCCCGACAGGGTGACCTCAAAGTCCTTCTCGTTGAGGCCGGGCAACTCGGCGGTCACGACAAGCTCTTTGTCGGTCTCGGCCACATCGATCTCCGGCGTGACCGCGCCCCAGTCGGCGCGCGCGCGGCGCAGGCCGCGGCCGAAATCGCTGAAGAAGTCATCGAATATGCGGTCCACCTCGCGCCGGAACGACACGAAAGGATCGAGCAAATCGTCGCGCCACATGCTGGGCAGCGACGGCTTCTCTCGCGGCATGAGTGATCCGAAGTCCATGGCTGTACTCCTGTAGCTGTGTTTGGCTAGAGCGCGTCCCGCTCATATGGCTGGTCCCGCTCATATGGCAGTCTCGTAGGGTGGGCAAAGCGAGGCGTGCCCATCCTAACGCCGCGGCGTGGTGGGCACGGCGCGCATCCTTCGACAAGCTCAGAAGCGCGCCTTGGCCCACCCTGCGCGCGATTCTGTTCGATCGGAACCCGCTCCCGCGGGCAGTTCGCGCTTTGAAGCATAACTCCCGCGCTTGCGTTCAGTTGCTTAGCTTCCGTCACCCTTTGATGATCGCAACAGGAACCAGTCGGGCGACTTTCGCGGTGACGCCTGTCGCAGCCATCACATCCACGACCTGCTCGACATCTTTGTAGGCTGCCGGCGCCTCTTCGATCAGTCCCTTGGCCGAGGCGGCGCGAACCTCTATCCCCATGTCATGCAGTTCCTGCCGCAGCCGATTGTAATCGATCGCCTTCTTGGCCTTGTGGCGCGACATCACGCGTCCGGCCCCGTGGCACGTCGAGCCGAATGTTTCGGACATCGCGACCCCGGTGCCGGCCAGCACGTAGGAGGAGGTCCCCATCGAGCCGGGGACTAATACCGGCTGGCCTGCGCTGCGGTAGCGCTCGGGAATGTCCTCGCTTCCGGGACCGAAGGCCCGCGTTGAGCCTTTGCGATGGACGACGCAGGCGACGCCGCCGTGCTCCTCCAGCTTCGCGATATTGTGGGAGACATCGTAGACGATGGCGAGTTCTTCATCCGTGCCGAGAATGCGCCGCCATGCCCCCCGCACCGCGTGCGTGATGAGCTGGCGGTTGCACCAAGCAAAGTTCGCCGCGGCCGCCATCGCGCGAAAATAAGCCTGGCCCTCCGGCGAGGCGAACGGCGCGCAGGCCAGCTCGCGATCCGGCAAGGCGATCCCGTATTCCGCCATCACCTTGTCCATCAGCCGCACATACTCGGTGCAGATCTGGTGGCCGAGGCCGCGCGAGCCGGTGTGAATGAGAACCGTGACCTGGTCCTCGAACAAGCCGAAGGCCGCGGCGCGAGCGCTGTCATGGATCTGCGCGACACGCTGGATCTCAAGGAAGTGATTGCCGGATCCGAGCGTGCCAAGCTGATCGCGACCGCGCTGGCGCGCGCGTTCCGGCACATCTTGCGCGCTTGCCCCTGCGAAAGAGCCGCGCTCTTCAACCGAACAGGCATCGGTTTCGCTCGCGTAGCCTTGCGCGATCGCCCAGCGCAGGCCGGTGTTGAGGACCTCGTCCATGGCGCGGTCGTCGAGCGTTATCCGTCCGCGATGGCCGACCCCGGTCGGCACATCGCGCTGGATCTGCGTTGCCAATGCCGCGAGGCGGTCCCGGATTTCCGGAAAGCGAGCGCCGCTCGCGAGCAGCCGCACGCCGCAATTGATGTCATAGCCGACGCCGCCCGGCGAAATGACGCCGTCGGCAGCGCGCGTGGCGACGACGCCGCCGATCGGAAATCCGTATCCCTGGTGGATATCGGGCATTGCGAGCGCGGGTTCCTGCACGCCCGGCAGCGTCGCGGTGTTGACGAGCTGGTCGAGGGCGCGCTCCTGGACGAGATGCTCGACCATCGCCTCATTGGCATAGAGCCGCGCCGTCACGCGCATGTCGTTGCGGAAGCTGCGCGGGATCTCCCACGCGCAGGGCGCAACGTGTTGGAGGTCGGCAAGTGCTACCGGGCGCATGGCTCTTCCCTAGGTGTCGAACACAACGGTCGCTTCCCACCCGCCGTCGCGCTCGCAGACCGAAAGCTCGTGATGCGTGACGGCCTTGATGTCCTCCACCGCCTCTGCGGCTGCAGCCGCCACAGTCGCTTTCAGCTTGGTTGCGGCCAGCTCGTATATGCGAAACTGCATATAGGCGCGATATCCGGACGTCGCACGATAAAGGAGCTCCGACAGCCAATCGACGAGAAGGGCCTCCCGGTCTTTCGACTCGATCTCAATCTCCTCTGTCCGATCCGGCTGCAGGTCGGCGATGTCGTTGCCGAAAAGAAAAGCCATCATTCCCTGGGCTGCGTTGGCGAAGAGCTGCTCGGGGTCTGCGCCCCAGGCACGGAGCTTGACATCGCCGGGATGGTCCAGGAACTCAAAGCCGCCAGCCGCCCGATCGCACCTGGCGCGCGTCGTCGCATCGAGTCCATCGGTCATGGCGGGTTCTCGCTGCATTGAATGGATCCGCCCTGTTGAATTGAACGGCGGATCGGCCGCGCAGTCTAAGCCCGCCGCGAGCGCTCGGAAAAAAATGTAACTCCGGCCCCGCTAAGTCGTTGCTGCGACTCTTTGGCGGAGGGCGCTGGTCTGGTCCGCCGGAACGAGGCGGCGGCGAGAAAGGTTTCACCTATCGTGACAGGGAACCTTGCACGCAAAGCACCTCAGGGTGGGCGCCTTCGATTTGCCCACCCTGCAAGTAGTTCCACCCCGCAAACGTCCCATCAATCGTGAGTAACTGCCATGCCGGGAGATGCCACTGTCAAGAAGGTCAGCAGCAGGACGTCGCCTAAGGGCGACATGGGGCAGACCTATCTCACGTCCGGCAAGCGCGTGTCGATGCGGCTGTGGCAAAACGAGAGGCCGCAATCGACGCCGGTCACCGAACGCGATTACGAGACGGTGGGCTACGTGATTTCCGGCCGCGCCGAGCTTGACCTCGAGGGGCAGACCATACGTCTGGAGCCGGGCGATTCCTGGCTGGTGCCAGCCGGCGCCCGGCACGCTTACCGCATATTGGAGCCCCTTACGGCCGTCGAGGCAACAGCGCCGCCGGCGCAAGTCCATGGGCGCGACATGGCGCCGCCCAGGCAGGCAACGTAGGGCAAATTGCGGGGCAGTCGAAGGAGGCAAAGCAATGGCAACGACCGGCCTCGAAGTCTTTGACAGGACGCTGCACACGACCAATCTATGGCTCGACGAAATCTGCGCGGAGATCGGCCCCGATAAGCACCTGGCGTGGCATGTGCTGGGAGCCGTACTGCGGGCGATCCGCGACGAACTGCTGATCGGCCAGTCTGCGCATCTGGGGGCGCAGCTCCCGCTGCTGGTGCGCGGGGCGTATTTCGATCAATATCGCCCGGCCGCGCAGCCGGCAGCGGAGCGCTCGCAAGCGGATTTCATTGCCCGCATTCGCGAGGAGCTGACGGGTTGCCGGCCGGTCAGGCCCGACCTCGCCGCAACTGCGGTAATGCGGACACTCAATCGCCACATCACCGAAGGCCAGGTCAAAAAGGTCCGCGACGCGCTGCCAAGGAGCGTACGCGCACTATGGCCCGAGCCCGAGCATCCCCCGCAGGCGGGAGGAGGCAGGGAAGAGGCGGCGTTCCGCCCAAAAGAATCCAACCCCTGGGGGCCGAGTCCATCCCAGATGGATCCCGCCGAAGGCTGCCGAGAGACCATCGAGCACGAGTTGGAGCGCGCCCGCGCCGCCATCGGTGTCCGGACGATGCCCCCCGGCGCATCCCGGCCGGATGATGAGTCCGGCAGGCCCGTCGAAGTCCACCCGGCGGCGGTAAGGGCCGCGGAGCGAGGCTCGAGCCGCGGAACAAAAGCGCGGCGCAAAGCCAGGTAGCGAAATTAAACCCCGCGTCCGGAGACCAGGCGCGGGGGATGAACGATCCGTGTTCGGGTGGTCGGGAATATGGGTCTTCAAGCTGCCGATCGGACAGCGCGCAGATTGTCGGCGGAGGACTTGCCGGTCCTGCGATCGGCGATAACGTCGAACGAGACCTTTTGTCCCTCATTAAGGCCTGGCATCCCTGCGCGTTCGACCGCGCTGATGTGTACGAAGACATCCTTGCCGCCATCATCTGGCTGGATGAATCCGTAGCCCTTTTGGCCATTGAACCACTTCACGGTTCCTTGCGTCATATAACTCTTCTTCCAGTTGCGTGTGTCGTCAGGCCGCGCGTCGGCGCAGCCGGTTCATTCGAGATTTGGAGGAAAGTCGTCAGTCCGGACGCGAGGGCCGCGCCGAGGCCAAGTCATTCGGCCGAAGCTCGATAGCCGCAATGTATAGCGCTGTGGTTCTCGGCGCAAGATCCGGTCGAAAAATGTCCGGTCGAAAAGACGAGAGGCGCTTCCGGCAAACTTTCGGTTGCACGCGCTGGGGCCTCCATCTATCCCACGTCCCCCTGGGGCCCGGAGTTGCTCGGCTCTGCCGACAATGCTGGCGGCGCCCGATTGGCCGGAGAGCTTTGCGAAACAGAGCTGCGCTCGCGCGCATATTTTGCCGCGCGCCGCAAGATTTCCTCGGCCTCAATAAAATAGCCCAGATAGTGACCGCGGGCGGCCCGGTGCGCATCTGGGCGCCTCCGCGCGTCAAATTCGTCCCGCCTGGCGCTTAGCGATGCCCAAGCCCGCGCCAGATCCTCGACCGTGGCGCCGGACGCAACGAAATCTCGCAGCAAGGCGCCGAGGTGCGAGCCATTGTCAATATCAAGGCCGATCACATTGCCGTCGGCGTCCAACGCAATTCTGAGGCCGTTTGGCATCTCACTTGTCTCAGCGCTGGGGCCAGGGACGATTTCAACGTAAAGACGGTCTCTTTCGTGGTCATAGCAACCCTTGATGTCCGCAGTCGCAAGGCGTTCCACAACGGACCGCGCGACTTGCAACGGCAGGCCGCCTTTTGCGAGCAGACGGATGACATCAACCGGGCGCGAAATCGGGCCGGTGACGAGCGGGAATTCAGTCGTGTGCGCCATGTTGACCTCGCAGCGTTTGATCCTGACGCTGAGAGAGCGGGAAGCCGGGGAGGCATGCTTACGGCTGGCCAAGAGAAACTCCTCCAGGGGGAGCTTGGAAAGCAAATGCGGCCAATTCCGAGCGACAATGCTTCGTACGTCATCTTCGATGACATTGATGCGTTCGAACGCGGCAATCTCGAGCAGCGAGACCCTCGGGCCAGGCACGAGCCGCAAGCCCCGGGCGGGCCGGTTGGCGAACTCTCAGGACCAGATCTCGACGTGGTGGAATCAACGTTGTCGTGCGGCTTTTTACCTCTCCCCGTCGGGGAGAGGCAAAGAGCCGTGCGCTCCCCTCAACGTGAGGGATTGATGCGTCGATTGGCCGACGAGCGACACTGTAGAGCGGAGAGCGGTTCAGGGCGGCGTTCCGGGAGAACAAGCGATCGCTAGGCTGTATCCGCGGGAACAGCGTCTCTTCATCGTCCCTAAACGCGCCGCTTCCTCTCCGCCTCATCCCATGCCGAGAGCGCCTGGAAATCCGGCACGAAGCCAAGGCCTTTGCGCGCGTCGGAGGAGATGGCAGCTTGCGAGGTCACCACATCGACCAGCGCCGGCGCATTCCCCAAGGCGCGACGGAGCGCATCGGCGAGCTTAGCCGGGTCTTCGACCCGCTCGCCATGGGCGCCGAGAGCGCGCGCCATCGCGGCATAATCGGAGTGGCGCAGCGTGGTGCCGACCACCCGGCCGCCGTAGTTTGCCTCCTGGTCGTAGCGCTCGATATTCCACGCCGCATTGTTGGAGACGATGAAAACCGCCCGGGCGCCGTGGCGCACGGCGGTGTCGATCTCCATCGCATTGAATCCGAAGGCGCCGTCGCCGTTGACTGAGATCACCTGCCGCTCCGGGAAAGCGAGCGCCGCCGCAATCGCGAACGGCACGCCGACGCCGAGACAGCCGAACGCCCCGGGGTCCATGTAGGTGCGAGACGCAAGGCCGACCCGGGCGAAGCTCAAGAGATCGCCGCCGTCCGCGATCGCGATGTGGTCAGGGTCGGCGACCGCTGTGATGGCGTCGAAGATGGCGCGCGGGTGGATCTTGCCGTCGGTCCCGACCGTCTCCTTGGCCGCACTGGAAGCCGCCATCCGCTCGTGGTGCTTGCGGCGCAGCGCCTCGGCCCAGGCCGCATCGACATTGGACCGGCGATTGCCCGCCGCTGCCAACATGGCCTGCAGCGCGAGCGCCGGGGCGGCCATGATCTCCGGCTGGCCGCGGCGGTTGTCGATCAACTCGCCGGCCGTGTCCGCGATGCGGATAAATCGCGCGTGCGGAAACACCGCCGGCGAGCCGTAGCCGAGCTGGTAGTCGAGCTTGCGGCCGATCAGTAGAACCACGTCGGCGTCCGTCATGGCGGCGGCCCGCATGGCGCCGACCACGGCCGGATGGTCCGCAGGCACCAGTCCGCGGCTTTCCTGGGTGTCGAGATAAAGAGCGCCGCTGGCGTCGAGGAGACGCACCAGCTCGCCGCCGGCGCCTCTCGCGCCGCGCCCGGTGATGACCAGCGGGCGTCGCGCCGACCACAGCACATCCACTGCCAAGGCGATATCGGCGGCATTGGGCGGCAGGACGCGCGGCGGCTTTGCGGCCATCCACTCGTCAAGCAAAAGCTGGCGCGGCACCGATGTGCGCAGCACGTCGGTGGGAATCTCGATGTAGACGGGGCCGGGTTCGCCTGCGTCGCCCATTGCGCGGGCGGCCGCTTCATCAAGCTCGCGCACCGCCTGCTCGGCGACGCGTGCTGTGCGCGCTGTCCGGGTCACGGGCCGCAGGATATCGACATGGGGGATATCCTGCAGCGGCCCCATGTTGGCCTGCGGCCGCGATGTGCAGCCGCCAATCAAGAGGACAGGGGCGCGGGCAAGCGAGGCATTGGCCATGGCGGTGACCGTGTTGGTCACGCCCGGCCCGGCGGTGGCCATGGCGACGCCGAGCGCCCCGGTCAACTCCGCATGCGCGTGGGCCATGTGCACGGCCGCGGCTTCATGGCGAACATCGATGATGCGGATGCCTTGACGCGCCACGTGATCCCAGATCGGCTGGATATGGCCGCCCTGAAGACCAAAAATGCGGTCGACGCCGCGGGCTCTGAGGAAGCGCGCGACCCAGGCGGCGGTGGTGGTCTCGTCGGTGTTGTGGTCGAGGGCGGTGGTCATTTGTTTGGGTTTTAGATTGCGCATCAGATTTTGGAAATCCCAGAAAGTCGGACCTAGGTTCGACTCAGGCTCCTGTTGAAT
>JAJPKK010000100.1 GCA_021323775.1 Hyphomicrobiales bacterium | reverse complement strand
TCGCGCGCGCCTTGATTCGAGAGCACCTGCAGCTTCTCGCCGATCTCGAAAGCGAAATCGAGTCCGGAGAAGCAACGACCGGAGCAGCGCCACGGCGCGATAACTAGGCGAGTGTAGAATTGCGTTTCGGCGAGATCAAATCACGTCCCTCGTCGTCATGGCCGGGCAACCCCGGCCATGACGCGGGGGGCAGGAGCGGAATCCCCTTTAAGATCGTTTGTCTGCGGCGTCAAAGACCGGCCCGACAAAATGAAGATGGGCTTTCGATCTTGCGCTGTGCCTTAAGGCTTCGCCGCTGGAGCGTTTCTGCGGGCCGCGGATGTCCGCGAGCGTCCGCGGCCTGCCGCCTCGATGAGGCCGATCGATGTCCAGCAGAGGTTCTGCGGCTGGGCGCTTACGCGGATTTCGCATGTCGGCCACTGTCCGCCACTTGGGCGTCCGATGACCTTCATCGGTCGGCAAAGGCTCAGCCGCCGGGTGTTTGTCCGCACTTCTGCTGTCCGCAGTCCGCCTCGCGGTCCGGGGAAGCTCATCGCCATTCGGAGAAGTTTCCCCGGCCGGACGGCTTTCAGCACTCCCGGCGTCGGCGAGCATCCGCCACCTTCCGTGCCGATGCCGCCGATCCCACATGAGGACCCGTGCGATGTGCAGCCTCGAGTGGCTGAGCAGCCCTGCGGTTCTCAAACGCTCCACACCGCGATGGCGGGAGCGCACGCATTCGAACTGCGCCTCGGAAACGCCGGCTTCGGCCGCCGACGCCGGAAAGATCTGCTTCTCAATGCCGGCTGCGCCTGACGGCAGATCGGCATGTTGGATCTCGGCCCTCTTGTCCCGCAATTCTGCGGCGGCTTCATGCCAAGCCCCGACCGGCTGGACGTGGGCGGGATCGATTCGGCGCATCGGGCGGCGGATTCCGAACCGCTCGCCATGCTGATCCAGCCATTTCCACACCGCGTTGTTGGACTCCTCGCTGCCGTCCGTCGCTTCAAGATCGGCAGCGCAGCCGTGGCCATAGCCGCCGGTTGCTATGCTCCCGCCGTGGAACGAGTAGCCGCGATGCGCCTTGAAACCGGCAGCAAGACCTTGTCGATAGTCGTCGCGAAATGCGCTCAGAATGGTCCAGTCAATCCCGGCCGCGTCCATGGCATGTCCGAGATCAAAGAGAAGTTCCCTGAAGTCCGGGTCCATGCCGCCGATGACATATTCGTCAATTCGGAGGCCTAAACGCGCGGCCGCCGCCGCATCTTTCCAGGTGAAATCGCCGCTGCCGTCGCGCTTCGTCTCCGACCGCTGATAGACGCTCCAGAGATATCGATCGACCTCGTTGAGGGGCCGCCCTTCATGACGAAGCTGCGCATCGCGGCGAGTGGGCGGCTCAGGATTCGCAGCAGGCGGCGCCGGGTTCACGGACTCCTGAGGCGGATTCCCGGAGGCCGGGGACTGGTCTTTGAGAGGAGGCAGCGACATGAGCTGTCTCTCGACCTGAACGCCAGACGATGTCCCGGCAGCCGGACCCGCCTGGATTGCAGCAGGCTCGGTGGGATTCCCCGGTTCCTGGGGTGCGCGGGACTGGTCCTTGGCGGATGGCAGCGCTACGGGCTGAGCTGGATTCGCGGATTCGGCGGGCTGCGCCTTGGCGTCTGGCGCCGACACGGGCTGCTTTTCGGCCTGAGGACCAGCAGATTTCTCCCTGGCTCCATTCCGCCCGATGAGGGCATGCCACCAGCCGCCGATCAACGACGTCGTGGAAGACGAGTTGAACTCCAGCGCGCGCACCTCTCCCCCAATCATCGACAGGGGATCGGCGAGAGCAAACACCGCTCCGAGAAGAACGATGCGCAACGCCGCAGAGCCGACTCCGCGGCTCAGGGGCCGTCCTTTCTTCGTCAGCCGAGTGGTGATCGGACGCTTGCAGTCGGGCGTCGGCGCAAAACCAAAGCTCGACGCTGCTGTGAACTCCCCCTCTTTCCCTTGGATTCCGTCTTTGCACAGGTCTCCGGGATTCTTCCGCGACTTTTCTATGTCCAAAACTGAGCCCTTACGCTACACGCTCTATACTGTGGTTGAATCGTCCATTTTTCTGTCTATCTCAAGTCATCGTGTTCCATCCACCCGCTTGAGCAAGTAGAGCAAAGTCATATCCTAGTAATTGGTCCAGCACAAGAGGATAGAGAGACTGGAACTGCACAACCTAAGTTAACGGTTATTCATGTTCGTGGCGACGGCGCCGCAAAGGAAAACAGCTCCATCATCGGAACATTTGACCACAACATTGTACTGCCTCCAGCGCTTGAAGGCCCAGCGTCGCGCGCGACAGCGAAGCCGCTGCCGTTTACCAACTTGCGAACCAAGGCTTGCTGGGCCGCCCGCGCCCGAACAAATATGCCGCCAGGATGCGGGCACGTGCAGGAGGCCGGAGATGCATCATGTTGAGGCGACTAGGGGCTCTCGGATTGCTCGCGCTGCTGACCCTGGCAAATTTATCGAGTAGAGGTGAAGCGGCAGGATGGGCCCCCTTCGCGGCCCTCATGTTAGGGGGGCATCTGGCGGGAGCTTTCGACGGGGGCCCGCGGCATGGCGGGGGTTTTTATCGTCCGCAGTTTGATCCGAGACGTTATGGCGGCTTCTACCGCGATGGTTACTATCGCGATGGTGGCTTCTACCGCGGCCGCAGCTTCTACGGCGACGGCTTCTACCGTGATGCGGGCTTTTACCGCGCTCCCTATTCCCCTGGGTATTACGGCGTCGTCGATGGCGGGTGCGGACGGGATGGCTACGATAACTACGGCGGGTACGCCGGCTACGACTATGACGGCTATGGCTGGTAAGCGACAAAATCGCGACGCCATCCGGGCATATACTGAGGGGCACTTCCGTTCGGCGTTTTGACGCGGGGCTCTGGCCCCGACTGCCGGAAGCCGCTAACGCTCCCGCACGCGGCGGGAACTGCTACACGCCCCACCGCGCGCCCCGGCGCCCTTCATCGCCCCCGATTATCACCCGAAGGGCGTCGGGGTTTACTTCGCTGCGTTTTGGCAGCCGGCCAAGTTCCGGCTGATTGTGGATCGCCAGCATGATGCGATGTGGTGAAAGATTGACGACCTCGGCAATCGTCTGACGCGGGTTGGACGAAGTTGAAGGTCAACGATCACTAGGCGGGCGTGTCGAGCCGCGAGGCGTTCAATGTCTGTTCCACGCCATCGAAAAGGGCAGCGGTTTTTGTCCCGATTCGAGACATTTATCCCGCTTTTGTTCGCTATTTCGGCGATTCGGGTAATTGCCGGTAGAGATATAAGTATTTGATTTATTGCTGAATTTCTGGTCGGAGCGGCGAGATTTGAACTCGCGACCCCCAGTCCCCCAGACTGGTGCGCTAACCGGGCTGCGCTACGCTCCGAATGGTGGGGACTATAGTGGTTGGGTATCGGCGGTGCAACCGATGCGCACCGATGCGCAGCGGGGCCGATGCTGTGGCATTCTGCCGGAGCCTGCATCCGGCGTTTTGAGCAGCGTCGAGACGTGGCAAATTGAAGCCGCCATCAGCAATATGGGCAACGCGCAGCGATCCATCGCCACGGCGGTCTTGACCGGCTCGGCGCTCTTGTTCACCACGAAGAAGGACAAGGAGAGTTGTCAGGTCCATGACGGTGCAATGGCAGCCCAGCGCCGATGTGGCGCTGCCTCAGGCGAGAGCAGGAACGTACAAACCGGCGTCCGCAACCCGCACGGTCGGGGTATGGCTCATGTGCGTGGCCGCGCTGGTGTTTGCCATGGTGCTGGTCGGGGGGGCGACCCGACTCACCGAGTCCGGGCTTTCGATTGTCGAATGGAAGCCCGTGACGGGCGTCATTCCGCCGCTCGGAGAGGCCGATTGGCAGGCGGAGTTCGCGAAATACAAGGCAATTCCGCAATATGAGCGGCTCAACCGCGGCATGAGCCTTGACGAGTTCAAGACCATCTACTGGTGGGAGTGGTCCCATCGACTGCTCGGGCGGGTGATCGGCGCGCTATTCCTGCTGCCGTTTCTATGGTTCTTGTGGCGCCGATCGTTCGACCGCCGGACCGGATTTGCGCTGGCGGGCATCTTTGCGCTCGGCGCTGTGCAAGGCGCGGTGGGCTGGTGGATGGTGGCCTCCGGGCTCGCCGAGCGGGTGAGCGTGTCGCAGTACCGACTCGCATTCCACCTGACGCTGGCCTGTATGATTTACGTTGCGCTCCTGTGGGCAGCCGATCGCTTATTGTTTGCGGGCGCCGCGCAGCCAGCCGCGCGCGTGGTCCCGCGGCGCCTGCGCTGGAGCGCCGGCGCGCTTCTTGCGCTCGCGCTCCTGCAAATCTACCTCGGCGCCCTGGTGGCCGGATTGCGGGCCGGGCTGATCTTCAACACCTGGCCATTGATCGACGGCAGCTTCATTCCATCAGCCGTGGACCTCTTCTTCGCTCACCCGCTGTGGCGGAATTTTTTCGAGAACACGCTGACGGTGCAGTTCGACCACCGCATGGTGGCCTACGCATTGTGCGCGCTTGCACTCGTTCATGCGGTCGATGCCAATCTTTACGGGCGCGACAAACAGCTCGCGACGGGCGCAGGCTTCGTGCTGGTCGCGGTGCTGGCGCAAGCCAGCATCGGCATTGTGACGCTGATCCACGCCGCGCCGATCGAACTTGCGCTCTCTCACCAGGCCGTGGCGCTGGTGGTCCTCGCCGCCGCAACGCTCCACGCGGCTCGCACATTCGCCGGCAGCGCGGGCGTCTCGCCCGCTCTGTCCGCAGCCGTAGCCGGGGCGGAGCGTCAGCGCAATCCGGGGACAGCATCGCCGCGTTGAAAATACGAGGCCGGATTTCGCGGAGTTTATCATCGGGCCGGCCCACCGGCCGGCCCGATGGCAAGCGCCGGCCGGAGCCAGCGGCCAGATCGGGGCTATGTCATGCGATCGGTTGACATCCGTGCGCTCGTTGTTGCAAGCAACCCTCGTTCAAGGAGATTCTCGTGAGCGACATCTTCGGCGGCATCCTGGGGACCGCACTGAGGGGATTGGCCGGGCAGGGCGGGACCGGGGCGCTCTCCGATATTCTCTCGCAAGTGCTCGCCAGGACCGATCTCGGAAGCATCGGCGGATTGCTCCAGCAACTGCAGCAATCGGGCCTCGGCGCCGAGGTCGCGTCATGGCTCGGAAACGGGGCGAACCTGCCGATCTCGGTCGATCAGCTCAAAAATGCGCTGGGCGATCAGCGCCTGCGCCAGCTCGCAACGCAGCTCGGCCTGCCGGTAGACCAATTGCTCGACCAGTTATCGCAGCATCTGCCAGGCGCCATCGATCACATGAGTCCGCACGGCACGCTGGAAGAGCAGCTTGGGCCTGGGTGAAGCGGCAGGATCAGATTGAACGCACGCGCAGGGTGGACAAAGCCGAGCGCGCCCACACGCCCTCGCAAGTCAAGCGCCGGTTGGGCATGGCGCTCCTGAGCTTGTCGAAGGGGCGCCTTTGCCTGCCCTGCCCGCATCCTATGTCGCCGCCAGCGCCTGCTCCAGATCCGCGATGATGTCCTCCGGCTCCTCGATGCCGATCGACAGACGCACCACGTCAGGGCCCGCGCCCGCCTGCGCCTTCTGCGCGTCGGACAATTGCCGATGCGTCGTCGATGCCGGATGGATGATGAGCGAGCGGGTGTCGCCGATATTGGCGAGGTGGGAAAACAGCCTCACGTTCGATACCAGTTTGACGCCGGCGTCGTAGCCGCCCTTGAGTCCGAAAGTGAACACTGCGCCAGCGCCTTTGGGAACGTATTTCTTCGCGAGGCTGTGGTAGCGGTCGCCCGGCAGGCCCGGATAGCTGACCCACGCCACCTTGTCATGGCCTGCGAGCCACGCCGCGACGGCGGCCGCATTGTCGCAATGGCGCTGCATGCGCAGCGGCAGGGTCTCGATTCCAGTGAGGATCAGGAACGCGTTGAACGGCGACAGGGCAGGGCCAAGGTCGCGCAAGCTCAGCATCCGGCACGCCATCGCGAACGCGAAGGTGCCGAAGGTCTCGTGCATGGCGACGCCATGATATTCAGGACGCGGCTCGGACAGCATCGGATAGCGGCCTTCGCGCGACCAGTTGAAGGTGCCGGCATCGACGATCAGGCCGCCCATCGAATTGCCGTGACCGCCGAGAAACTTGGTGAGCGAATGCACAACGACATCGGCGCCATACTCGATCGGCCTGCACAGATAGGGCGTCGCCAGCGTGTTGTCGACGATGAACGGCACGCGGGCGCGGCGCGCCACGTTGGCGACCCCTTCGATGTCGGTGATGATCCCACCGGGATTGGCGATCGATTCGACGAAGATCGCCTTGGTTTTCGGCGTGATCGCACGCTCGAAGCTGTCGATGTCGTCAGGGTCCGCCCACGCCACGCGCCAGCCGAAGTTGCGGAACGCATGGTTGAATTGGTTGATCGAGCCGCCATAGAGCTTCTTCGACGCGACAAGCTCATCGCCTGGCGTCATCAATGTGTGCATCACCACCGCCTGGGCCGCGTGACCCGACGCAACGGCGAGCCCGGCGGTGCCGCCCTCGAGCGCGGCGACGCGCTCCTCCAGGACCGCATTGGTCGGGTTGCCGATGCGGGTATAGATGTTGCCGAATGTCTGCAGGGCGAACAGCGAGGCCGCATGATCTGCGTCTTCGAACACGAATGACGTGGTCTGATAAATCGGGGTCGCGCGCGCGCCCGTCGTCGGATCAGGCTGGCTTCCCGCATGGACCGCAAGCGTGGCGAAACCGGGCGTGCGTTCGGTCATGGCCGTTCCTTCAAGGTGCAGGGCGGGAAGGTGCAGGGCGGGAAAAGGCGCGGGCGGCGCCGCCTCTCACGAGAGCAATGCCAAGCCCCTTTGCTGACCCTATGGACACCCCACCCTACACCTCACTGCGCCGGCTCGCCCGCTCCGCGGCGTCCGTGGCGCCGCCCGCCATGGTAACCCGGTCAAGCGACAGGCGTTGCACGCCGCGACGCGGCGGCTTGGCGCGCTTCGCGCTGAGCGTACGCGAATTGACGCCCATCCAGGAAATCTCCGCCGAAAGCCGGCCGTATTCGATCTTGGGGCAGCGGTTCATCACGACCTTCAGACCGTTCGCTTCGGCAAGTTCGGCCGCCTCGTCATTGCGGATGCCAAGCTGCATCCAGATGACGCGCGGGCGCGGCTGCATCTGCAACGCCTCGACCACGATCGGAAGTACATGCCGGGAGGCGCGGAACACGTCGACCATGTCGACCGGCTCCGGTATGTCGGTGAGGGCGGCGTAAGCCATGCGGCCAAGCAAATGCGCACCCGCCAGTCCGGGATTAACGGGAATCATGTGGTAACCGCGCTCCAGGAGGTATTTGAAGACGAAATAGCTGGGGCGGCTGATATTGGCCGATACGCCGGCCACCGCGATCGTCTTCACGGTGTTGAGAATGCTGCGAATGTACGTGTCGTCGTAGCGGTCGTGGTTCATTCGATCATTGTAGCGCGGGGCAGGTGGAGAAGCGACGGCGCCCGGATTGACAAAATGCAGGGTAGACGACGGCGCGGGGCGCGCGCGGGCCCGTTTCATGACGGCCGCCCCACCACTCGGGAAAATTACGGCCGCCCGGGCATGAGCACGGAATGCCTCATCTCTTGGGAGTCAGCCCTGCCCGCCTTTGCCCACTTACAGTCGCTCGCGCGGGGCCTCAGTCGTCACTTCCTCTGCCGCGATTGGGCGCTCGACGGGGTGGGCGATGGCGGAATCGACGCGCTGATGATTCTCCTGCACGCCGGACTGAGCTGGTTCACCTTGCGAACCAGACATGCATAGACGGCGTCGCGGTCCGGGATTTCATCGATACACAGGCTCTGGGCGTCGGGCGTGCAGGCCAGCCGCTCCTCCGCTGTCTCCGCCGGTGCGCGCAACGTGGTGGCCGAGGCCAGAATGGCGACTGCGAGCACGACGCGGTAAAGCATAGGTTCCTCCTTGCGTGTGAACTTTGCCCCTCTCTGCGTCGCCGCTTCAGGGCGACCCCTGTGGCCGCCTTATCCGCAATCAGTCGCCAGTATCAGACCTCGGTGGACGTGCGTTCGTTCTGATGACTGGCTTCTGACCTCTAATTCCCGGGAGGGCGGCCACAAGGGCCGCCCCTACGGAGGGAAGCGCAGAGTAGGACCAGGATCTCAGCGCCCGCGAGAAGTTCCCTCGCGGCCACTGACACGGCGGTCGTCACTCGACCGGTTTTGAATTGATTCGTGACCCCCCGCCTCTCTCAATCATCCCATTGCGGCGGCCGCTTGGCAAGAAAAGCCGCAATGCCTTCCTTGGCGTCCGCGTCGAACAGGCTTTCGACCATGACCCGTGACGTGTGCTCATAGGCCTCCGCCAGGCCCATCGCGCGTTGCCTGTGGAACGCCTGCTTGCCGATGCGAATTGCGTGCGCCGACTTGGACGCGATGCGCCGCGCGAGGCGCATGGCTTCGGCCTTTTCCTCTCCGGCCGGCGCCACACGGTTGATAAGTCCGATACGGCAGGCATCGGCGGCCGAGATGGCGTCGCCGGTGAGGAGCATTTCCATGGCATGCTTCGCCGCGACGTTGCGCGACAGCGCCACCGCAGGCGTCGAGCAGAACAGGCCGATATTCACGCCCGGGGTCGCAAAGGTGGCGTCCGCGGCTGCAACTGCAAGATCGCAGCTCGCGACGAGCTGGCAGCCGGCGGCCCATGCCGCGCCCTGCACGCAGGCGATCACCGGCTGCGGCAGCTCGATAATGGACGTCATCATGGTGCTGCACAGCCGCCAAATCCGGGTGAAGAAGCTCCGGCCGCCATCGGGATCGGTGCGGCGCGCGGTGAGTTCGCGCAGATCATGTCCGGAGCAGAACGCAGGGCCTTCAGCCGAAATGACGACGGCGCGCACAGAGGCATCGCGGCCGAGCGAGGCGAATGCGGCGATCAATTCGGTGAGCAGTTGTTCCGAAAGGCTATTGCGGGATGCCGGGCGGTTGAGAATAAGGCACGCCACCGTATCCTCGGTCTCGCGGCGGAGGACCGGTTCGTTAACGATTGCCCTGGCAGTCGCAGTGCTCAAGTCTCGCCCTTGTTCATCCCGCCGTTCATTTGCCGCCCGCTGTCAGCGGCTCTTTGCGGGGCGACCCTGGGGCCGCCCCTGCAATCTCCCCGAGATGCGCCGGAAGCTAGCACGGGGCCGACCGTAAATCTTCCGAGTAATTGACATAGCTGATGTAATTCCGTGAGCTTCCAACGCAATGTCCCTTGACTGCGAGATGCAATGAAAAGGCCCGAAAGCCGCCGCGAGCCGGCGCTCACGCAGGGCGAACTGGAGAGTTTCCTGCGCGCGGAGTTTCCGCAGGTGTTCAATGCGCGCAGCGGTCTCTTCATCGAGGACATTTGGCGCGGCGGGGCGCAGATTCGCCAAGCCTACCGGGATGACTTCGTTCGCCCGGGCGGCGCCATATCGGGGCCCACCATGATGGCGCTCGCCGACTTCGCCATGTATGTGGCCGTGCTCAGCGCGATCGGGCGGGTGGCGCTCGCCGTCACGACCAATCTCAGCATCAATTTCCTGCGCAAGCCAGGCGCCGCCGACCTCCTGGCAGAGGCGAGATTGATGAAGCTCGGCAAACGGTTAGCAGTCGGGGAGGTCGAAATCCGGTCAGCTTGCAGCGCGGAACTGGCCGCCCATGCGACATCTACGTATTCCATTCCGCGCCAGCGAGATCCATAGAGGCATTATAGTACCAATACCATAACCGGATGATTTTCTGGAAAAATTGGCTGCGGCTGGTTGACCCCGGCCGGCGGCTCCGCTAGAGAGACCTTCGAACCGCCACACGGGAAAATCCTTATGCGCACGTTTTCGGCCAAGCCCGCCGATGTCGTCAAGAAATGGGTCGTGATCGACGGCACCGGCCTCGTTGTCGGCCGTCTCGCGAGCCTCATCGCGATGAGGCTGCGCGGCAAGCACAAGGCAACCTACACGCCTCACGTAGACTGCGGCGATAACGTCATTGTCATCAATGCCGAGAAGGTGGTGCTCACCGGCCGCAAGCTGGACAAGAAGATCTACCACCACCACACCGGTTTCACGGGCGGCATCAAGGAGCGATCCGCGAAGTTCTTCCTTCATGGGCGATTTCCGGAGCGCATCGTGGAAAAGGCGGTCGAGCGCATGCTGCCGCGCGGTCCGCTCGGCCGGCGCCAGCTTGGCAACCTTCGCGTTTATAAGGGCCCCGAGCATCCCCATGCGGCGCAGACGCCTGAACCCCTGGATATCGCAGCAATGAACCGCAAGAACGCGAGGAGCGCCTGATCATGGCCGAGACGATGCAATCGCTCGATCAATTGTCGGCGCTCAGGCCGGCGGCCCCGGAAGCCCCCAGATACGTCCAGAAGCTGGATCATCTCGGTCGCGCCTATGCGACCGGCAAGCGCAAGAACGCCGTCGCCCGCGTCTGGATCAAGCGCGGCACCGGCAAGATCACGGTCAACAACCGCGCGATCGAAACGTTCTTCGCCCGGCCGGTCTTGCGCATGATGATCTCGCAGCCGCTGGTGATATCCAATCGCAGCGGCCAATACGACGTCATCTGCCGGGTGTCGGGCGGCGGATTATCCGGCCAGGCCGGCGCGGTGCGCCACGGCCTCTCCAAGGCCCTCACGAACTTCGAGCCGGAGTTGCGCAGCGTGCTCAAGCGCGGCGGCTTCCTCACCCGCGACAGCCGCGTGGTCGAGCGCAAGAAATACGGCAAGGCCAAGGCGCGGCGATCGTTCCAGTTCTCGAAGCGGTGAGACGGCGTCCCCGGCGCATCGCCGATATCGCGTGGCGGCGCGAGGGCGGCAAGAAGGAAACCTTGCGCGGATTGTTGCGCTGTTAAGCCCTGCCCTGAGTCCCACTCTGCGGCGCAGCGGCCCATCGCCCGTCATCGAACTGACGCCCGAGGAAGAGGCTTCGTTGCCGAATCGCTTGCGCAGGCTGAGCGCCGGGAGTTCGCGACGGATGAGGAAGTGCGGGCCGTCCGGGCGAAGTACGGGTGAAGTACGGGCTTTGAAACTCCGGTATGCGCGAATTATGCTGTGAGGCAGGGGACTTCCGCCTTCTGCCCTCATCCCGCCCCATTTCGCCTGCTTTGACCTGCTTGAATAACCCTCGTCAGAGCAGGCCATGTCCTATTCGTCTCTCGCCATCCGCGATCGAACCGACTGGCCGTTGCAGCCAATGGCCGAGCCCGCCGCCGCGCGACGTATCCTTTGCGTGTTTCCCCGCTACGAACCGTCGCTCGGTTCGTTCCACTACGCCTATGACCTCACCGGCGGTCTGCGCGCCTTCATGCCGCCGCAGGGGTTGCTGGTGATCGCGGCGTCGGCGCCGCCCGGCTGGCAGGTGAGATTCATCGACGAGAACGTAGACCCGGCCGCGCCTGCCGACTTTGCCTGGGCCGACGCCGTGTTCGTCAGCGGCATGCATGTCCAGCGCCGCCGCATCATCGACATCTGCCGCCGCGCCCATGCGGCCGGAAAGCCGGCCGTGCTGGGCGGCCCCTCGGTCTCGGCGAACCCGGGACTTTACCCGGAATTCGACTACATCCACATCGGCGAAATCGGCGACGCCACAACGGAACTGTTCGCCATGCTGGGCCGCGACCCAACGCGTCCGCGCGCACAGGTCAGGCTTGAGACGCGCGAGCGCCTGCCGCTCGATCAGTTTCCGATCCCGGCTTACGAGCTGGCGCGCCTGGAATATTATTTCCTCGGCTCGATCCAGTTTTCGTCAGGCTGCCCTTTCACCTGCGAGTTCTGCGATATTCCGGGCCTCTACGGCCGCGTGCCGCGCATGAAGCGGCCGGAGCAGATCATCGCCGAACTCGACAAGATGCGCGCTTGCGGGCTTTCCACCTCGGTCTATTTCGTCGACGACAACTTCATCGCCAACCGCCGCGCGGTGCGCCAGTTGATCCCCCATCTCATCGCCTGGCAGGAGCGGCATTCGTTCCCGTTTCCATTCGCGTTCGAGGCGACCCTCAATATCGCCAAGTATGACGACCTTCTGGCCGATCTGCGCGATGCGAATTTCACCAGCATTTTTTGCGGCATCGAGACGCCCGAGCTCGAAGCCTTGCGGCAGATGTCGAAGAAACAGAACATGACGATGCCGATCCTTAACGCCGTCGATCGGCTGAACGCCTACGGCATGGAAGTCATCGCCGGCATGATCGTCGGCCTGGACACCGACAGTCCCGATACTGCGGAGCGAATAACGGCTTTCATCGAACAGTCTAATATCCCGATGCTGACCATCAATTTGCTGCAGGCGCTGCCGCGCACCCCGCTATGGGAGCGTCTCGAACGCGAGCATCGGCTCAGCGACGATCCCGAACGTGAATCCAACGTCGTTTTCAAGCTGCCCTATGAGCAGACGGTCGCGGCCTGGCGCGCGTGCCTGGAATATGCCTACGATCCGGCGCGGCTGTTCCGCCGCTACGATTACCAGGTCCGCCGCACCTACCCGCACCGCCGCAAGCTGCCGCCGCGGCCCGGCCAGCTCACGCTGAAGAATCTGAAACGCGGCCTCGCCATGCTGTTCAAAGTGTGCTGGAAGCTCGGGGTGCTCGCCGACTATCGTCGGGCTTTCTGGCGCTACGCCTGGCCGCGCCTGAAGGAAGGCCGCATCGAGCAGGTCATCGCCACCGGGATCATCGCCAAGCATTTGATCACGTTTGCGCGCAAGGCCTGCGCCGGCGAACTCAACGCGTCCCATTATTCGAGCAAGGTGCGGTAGCGGCCGCTGCTGCGACGCGTCCGTTGGGCTGCGCATCCGGCGCATTTATCCCCGCTTCTGCAAAGGCTGAACGATTGGCATTGTCGATTTTGCCCGGCTGTTCGATGTACTTGACCCTCGCCGCCGTCAATCGTGCTATGCAAAACTACCCCGCAGAACTGCGAATCGCCCTATGCCTCAAGGGACACTGTTCACAGAAGACTTCGTTGGCGAAGGCATCGCCGCAACGGACGCATGGCGCGAAGTCACGCCTGAAACAATGGCGGCATTCCGCAAGGACTTACAGCTCATTTTCGGAGCGGTCGCGAATCCCGCGCGCCTCAACGAGGCGCAAACGGAAAAACGGGTCATTCAGCCAATTCTGCACGCTCTTGGGTGGGAAGGCTGCTACTCGGTTCAAGAGCGCGCGGAAGTGAAGGGGAACTTCAACGTTCCTGACTATCTTTTATTCAGCAGCTCATCAGCATTCGCGCAGGCAGACCGAGAGGCAAAATCGGCGCGGCGCTATCCTTATGCGATCGCGGTCGCTGACGCCAAAGCCTGGAGCGTGGGATTAGACCGGCGCGGCGCCGGCGCCGCTGACGATGAGACGCCTTCGGGTCAGATCATCCGTTACCTTTCGCGGGCCGAGGTGCAATCGGACGGCAATGTGCGATGGGGCATCCTCACCAACGGACGGCTTTGGCGACTCTACTTCCAGGGGGCGAAGTCGCGGCTTGAAGAATATTTCGAAATCGATCTTGCCTGGATTTTGGGCCTGAAAGGAACCCAAGGCGACCTGCAAGCCCCGCCGCGGCCGCCGCATTTCGGCAGTCATGAAGCGTGGTCCGCCCATTTGCTGCAAGTGATGTGGCTGATGTTCCGGCGCGAGTCGTTCATCGCCGGGCCGGATGGACGCACCTTCCATCAATTGGCGCTTGATGAGGGCCGCAACTGGGAAAGCCGCGTTCGCGAGAGTCTGGTCGATGTCGTGTTCGGCCAGGTGTTTCCGGAGCTGTTGCGCGCGCTCGCGCGCGCCGACGCCAGGCGGCCGGCTGCGCCCGACCGCGCGTACCTCGATAGAGTTCGCGACGCGGCGCTGACGCTGCTTTATCGCCTTCTTTTTGCGCTTTACGCGGAAGACCGCGACCTGTTGCCGAAGCGTGATCCACGGTATGGCGGGCTGTCGCGGCTGCGCGACGAAATCGCTGAGCGCATCGACGCCGGAACCGTTCTCAGCCGCAAACGGAAAACCTTCGCCCACGATTGCGCCGAACTCTTTCGCACCATCGACGAAGGCGACGAGGATATGGGCGTGCCGCCGTACAATGGCGGCCTTTTCACCGATCAAACCGACGCCACTGCATTGCTCGACCGGGCGCTGCTGCCGGACGCGGACTTTGCGCCGCTGTTGGATCGGCTCGCCCGCACCGAAAAGGACGGCCGCCGCGTCCGCATCAATTTCCGCGACCTCTCGGTCCGGCAATTGGGCTCCATCTACGAACGGCTGCTGGAATACGAGCCTGTCCATGACAAGGACGCGCCCGACGGCATTGCCATTCGCCTTAATCCTTTTGCCCGCAAGGGGTCGGGCAG
>JAJPKK010000085.1 GCA_021323775.1 Hyphomicrobiales bacterium | reverse complement strand
TCGGAACGTAGGGGTGATCCTTCTCATACGTCACCGGTCCTGGCCCCGATGCAGGGGGCTGGAAATCGTCGGCGACCTTTGACCAGCCGGCCGTCGAGGATTGAAGCAGCCTTTATGCGGACTGGCGCTGTGCATCAGCTCGCTTTAGCGCGCTTGGCTTGCTGCTGCGCTAATACTGCCCTTTTCCCTCGCCGCGCTCGAATCGCGGCGCCGACATTGGTATAATTTGTTGTTAACCTCTGTCGCAAGGAGGACCCGATGTCCAGACATGGAGGAAATTGCACGGGAGTCGTTCTCGCCAGCGCGGTTTGCCTGGTCTGCAGCCTGAGCGTTTCGGCGATGGCTGATGAAGCGCCGCCCAATTTTGCGCCCAATCCAAATGTCGGGTGGTATGCCTATAACCGCATATTCATCCCGCCCGCGAGCGGCGCCGGCCCGGTACAGCAGGACCCCGCGCATCCGTACGTTTCGAATGACGAATTCCGAGTGACCGGAAGGCAGCCGACCCAGCACCTGGCCGATCTCAGCAATCCCATCCTCCAGCCGTGGGCGAGGGATGTGATCCGCAAGCGCAATGAGCGTGTTCTCGCCGGAAAGCTCGTTCCCTCGCCGACCGCGAGCTGCTGGCCGAAAGGCGTGACCGGATTTCTGCTCTCGCCGATGACCCAGCCGATGTTTTTCATCCAGGGGCCGAGGGAAGTCGTGATGATACTCTCAAGCTTCAACGACGTTCGCCACATCCACCTGGCGGACAACCATTCTGCCGAGGTCAAGCCATCCTGGTATGGCGAATCCATCGGTCATTACGAAGGCGATACGCTCGTCGTCGACACGATCGGGCTCGACGACAGGACGCAGATGGACGGATTTGGCACCCCCCACACAAAGCAGCTTCACGTCATTGAGCGCTTCCACCTCATTGAGGACGGCAAGGTGCTGGAAGCAAACATTCACGTCGAGGACCCCGGCGCCTTTACGATGCCCTGGGACGCCATCCAACGCTTCCGGCAATATGAAGCCGCGGTAGCCAAGGTTCCCATCGAGCGCCTTCTGCAGCTCGCGAGCGCGCCGGAAGGCCCGCTCGTCGAGATGAGCTGCGCGGATAATCCTAATTCCTTCTTTCCGGGTACGGAGGCCCTGCCCCTGCCGCAAGCCGCTAAGCCCGATTTCTGACGGCTCTCACCTGCGCGTCGCGGCGCGATTGCGCCTCGCCCGCGTGCCGTCATTATGACAACCTGCACCTCCCTCTTTGGCGCCGCCAACGGCGCTCGTATTAGGCGCTCTTAGTTAAGTCAGCGCGGCGGTCCTGAGCTTATCGGAGGTTCGCAAGGATGGCCAAGGGCACAACCTCGCCGGTGGTCGTCCTCCGAGACGCGTGCTCCTTCGACAGACAAAGGAGCGCGCTTCTCAGAAGGAGGCGGATTGACGACATCGATATGATTTGGGCCACGAAACGCTGTACGAGAACGACCCGAAGCTCACTTTTCCAGGGCCAGCGCAACCACCTCAGCGGGCTCAGTCGGAGTGCCGACGGTGAATGCGAGGTACTGCTTGCCATTCACCATGTATGTCATGGGCATGCTCCCCATCATGCCGGGAATGCTCACCTCGGACAGTACGGCTCCGGTCTTCTTGTCATACGCACGGACCACGTGAGCCCCGCCCCATCCCTCGCCGGCGATCAGCAACGTCTTGGTGACGAGGAGCGTGGCGTGTAGGTTGATCCCGCCGGTGTTCGGCAATTTGATGCCGTCGAGCGCCGGATTCTGAGACACGCGTTCTGGTGTCGTGCCGAGCGGCGTCATCCAGGCGAACTCGCCTTTGCTGAGATCAAGCGCCGTGATCCGGCTGTATGGCGGTTTCAGGATGGGCAGCCCTTTGACCGACAGAGGGACGGTCGGGCCGCGCGAGAATCGCAGGTCCGATTTCGGATCCTTGGCAACCGTGATGATTCCCGGACCGGTCTTTGACGGGATGTAGAAGTAGTTTGTTTCGGGGTCGAAGGCGCCGCTCTGCCACAGAGATCCGCCGGTGCCGCCAGGATTGTACCAGGTGCCTTTCGTCCCGTCCGCCTTGATTTCGGACGGCGGCGTGAATACCGGGCCCAGCCGATACTGACTGGCGATCTTTACGGCTTCAGCGCGAAGCTCCGGGGTAAAGTCGATAAGATCGTCCTCGACATAACCCTGGTAATCATACGGAGGCGGCTTGGTTGGATGCGGCTGCGTCGGCGACGCGCGCTCTCCGGGCACATCGCTTGCCGGCGCGGGGCGCTCCTCAAACGGCCAGACCGGCTGCCCGGTCACGCGATCGAGCACATAGGCATAGGCTTGCTTCGTCAACTGTACGAGCGCTCTGACTGGCCTGCCGTCAACCGTCATGTTCACGAGAGCTGGAGCGGACGGAAGATCGTAATTCCAGATGTCGTGATGCGTGATCTGGTAATGCCAGACCCGCTTGCCGGTTTCGAGGTCAACGCAGACGACGGAGTTGCCAAACAGGTTGCTCCCCAATCGATGGCCGCCATAGTAATCGTCGGTTGGAGATTCCACGGGCAGATAGGCGTAACCGAGTTCGGGATCGACCGAAATGGGCGCCCACACGCCGGTGTTGCCGGTATATGCGTTCGACTCATTTTCCCACGTGTCCGATCCGAACTCTCCAGCCTTTGGAACTGTGTGGAACGCCCATTCCTGCTTGCCGGTACGCGCATCGAAGGCCATCACGTAGCCGGGCGTATTTCTCATTGAATCGGGAGTGAATCCTTCTTCAAGGGCGGGCGGGACAATGACTGTGTCGTTGACGACCATGGGCGGCGAACTGTTGCCGATGCGGGTCACGTGGTCGAAGTCGACATGCAGCTCTTCCATCAGATCGACAGCGCCGTTCCTGCCGAAAGTCGTGATCGGCGCGCCCGTCGCGGCGTTCAATGCCACCAGATAGAACCCGGTGGTGACGACGAAAATCCGTTCCTCCTTGCCATCCGTCCAATACGCGACGCCGCGCCCGGCATTTCTCCGTGGCGCTTTGCGATCGCGGCCGCCTTCGTCCATCCCCATCCACATCCATAGCTGCCGGCCGGTCGCTGCATCAATGGCGGCCACCACCCGCTGACCGCCGGCCGCCGTATATAAAACGCCGTTGGCCATGATAGGGGTCGACTCGCTTTTATAAATTGCAAGTTTCGGATCCCCGTTTCCCTGCGCGGTTCCGCCCAGCGACGGCGGCGCCGGTCCGATCGCTGGCTTCCAGCGCCAGGCGATCTTCAGATCCTTGAAGTTATCTTTGTTGATCTGGGCGAGCGGCGAATAGCGCGTGCTCATCGGATCGCCGTTCAAATATCGCCACTCGCCCGGCTTTGCCGTGATCGATAGCCCAGCCTTTGCCTCCTGGCAGCGCACCGGCGACGTCCCTGCCAGAGCGACAAGCGGCGTCAGGATGAGAGAACTCAGAAACGTGAAACGCGCTCGCGCCATACTTTCCGTCCGCTTCTTTTCAGTTGCAATGTTCGGCGTCGGCGCGAGCGTCGCTGCTCGCCGCACGCTGCCCTGAAGCTTGACCCCGCTCGGGAGCAACGCTTAATCCGCTCATTCCCGAGGCTGCACCCGGACCATGTAGCCGTTGTGATCGACATACCAGACCGTAACGGGGGTCGTGGAATTGTCGATCCAGGTGCGGCGGTCATGCGAGTAGGGCTCCGGCAGCACGTATTCGATCCAGCGGCCCTGTTTGGGATTGAACCGCACCATGCGTCCGCCGTGCAGCTCGCCGGCCCAGACTTCTCCCTTCTTGTCTGGCTGCGCCTCGTAGAAATCGACGTACGGCGTCGGCGGCGCATATTCGCGGATCTGGCGCGCCTTCACGTCCAACTCCAACAGCGAGCCGCCGCGCCCGCCGAACCAGGGATTTCCCTCAGCGTCGAATCC
Source organism: Hyphomicrobiales bacterium (assembly GCA_021323775.1). Classification (GTDB taxonomy): domain Bacteria; phylum Pseudomonadota; class Alphaproteobacteria; order Rhizobiales; family Xanthobacteraceae; genus JAJPKK01. The sequence continues at coordinate 2,476 of JAJPKK010000085.1, read as the reverse complement.
GCCGCGCGCCGGGGTCGAATCATGCGACGGGCTGTGTAATTCAAGGAGCTTGCCGGTGCGCGTATCCATCAGCTCGATCGTATCGCCTGCCTGCGCCGCCGCGCCGCCGGCCCAGAAGTTCCCATCGTCAGTGATGATGTTGTCATAAGGGTTGGCGAGATTGACGGTGAAGGGGACCCGCTGCAGGAGCTGGCCGGTCTTCGAATCGAACTTCTGGACCGCCTTGTTGCGCGCGAACCAGATGCCGCCGTCGGGTCCGATAGAGAAATTGCCGACTCCGGGCGTGTTCAGCGGCTCTTGGCCTGGGATGGGGATCTTGACGAAAGTATCGTTCGCGGGATCGAACCGAACTACCGTATGCGCCCAGTTTTCCGACATCCACACGATGTCGTGGGCGTCGACCGTCATGCGGTGGGTGCCCGGAAGGACGCCGGGCGGCGTCGGCGGCACCCGGTGCTCTGTGACGACGCCGGTGCGCGGATCGAGCATGCCCATGTACGGGGTGCGGTGACTCGAATACCAGATATTGCCCTTGGAATCGCCCGACACGTCATGCGGCGAGAGGAGGACGCGCGGCAGCTCGTATTCGGTCACCACGACCCGTGTCGCAACGCCGTGCGGTCGCGGATAGACCCGCAGCAGCGGCAGCTCCTCGCCCGGCGCGCGAACTCTCGCCAGCCATTTGACAATCCTTTCCTCCTGTTCGCGATTGCCACGTGCGGCCGCGCGGTTGATGAGCGGGGAGCCGGCGTGGTGCATCATGCGGAACACCATCAGGCCCCAACTGCGTTCGTCGAGTTGATTCCTGAGAATCTGCTGGAAGGAATGGCAACCGTTGCCGCAATTGCGAATAAAGGTATATTTCTCCTCGGCCGTACCAGGCAGATTCCATAGCCATTCCGAGCCGGTGAGCTGAGGCAGGATGTCCGGCGCGGGGGGAAGAAAATCCGTCGCGTAGCGCGGCTCGAGCACGATGTCGTCAAGCGCAGTCGCGCCGTCGATCTTCACGGCGTCGCGCTGGTAGGGCAGGAACTGCAGCGGCTTGGCGATTCGCAAGGTGTAGAGGCCGGCCGGCAGCTTGGGAAATTCATACTGCCCGTCCTGATCGCTGTAGACCGTGGTGCGGACGGCGTTGGGCGCGATCAGCTGCACCATGATGCCTTCGAGCGCGTCGCCGCGTGTGCTGTGCACCGTGCCCTTCGGTCCGCCCCACAGATTGCCGCGCAGCGGCATTTCCGGCGAATTCGCCGCGGTCGCCCGGTACCACGGATTCTTCGGGGGGTTGGTCTCCTCATAGCAGCACTTGTCGTGGAGATAGGCGAGGAGGTCAGCGATGTCGTTGTCCTTGAGGAAGCCGCCGAAGGCCGGCATCTGCGGGCTGCCATTGCGGATCTGATTGGCCACAGTGGCGTCGTTGACGGAGTCTCCGGTGCGGAGCTGGGCGCGCTTGAACAGGTCCTTCAAGGTCGGCGCCGGCGAGCCTGCCGCAATGGTGTAGTCGTTGTGGCACACCCAGCACTTGTAATAATAGATGACTTCTCCGCGCTGCGCGCCGCTGGTCCCCCCGACGTTGTAGTTATAGATCTCGAACGAGCGCTGGAGATCGTTTGTCGCAGCGGTCTGGGCGTGAGCGAGGTTTGCGATACCGCTCGGCCCCATCAGGATTGCAAGAACGAAAATCGCCAAACGGCCAAGAATGCTGCGTCTCATGGGCGTCCTCCGAAGCGTTTCCTTAGCTTTGACGGGGCTTTTCAATTGGACAGTATGATGCGTGAAATCAGTTGACCCGGCAAGGCGGGGGCTGGGCAGATGTCCAATGCCGTTCGCTCTCCGGCAGCACGTCCCCGCCGTGTTGAACAGGAGCCCTTCCCGATGGCATCCCAATCTGTCGCCCATAGCGAATCGATTGCGCCCTTCGTTCCCGACCTCGAACTTCTCATCGCGGACGCGATGGAAGAGTGGAAGATTCCGGGCCTCGCCATCGCGGTGGTGCAAAATGGCGAGGTGACGCTCGTCGGCGTCTATGGCCTTCGCGACGTCGAAGCCGGCTTGAAGGTGACCACCGACACAGTTCCTAACCGGCTCGGTCACGAAGTCGTTCACCGCCACGGGCCTGGCGCTGTTGATGGAAGAGCGGCGCCTCGATTGGAAGAAGCCGGTGCGGGATTACATTCCGGAATTCCGCCTGCATGACGCGGTCGCCACCGAACGCATCACGGTGCGCGACTTGCTTTGCCATCATTCCGGGCAGCCGCGCCATGATTGGATCTGGATACCCGGCGATCTGTCGCCTGCGCAAATGCTGGCGGCACTGCGTCACTTGGAGCCGAGCGATGACATTCGGAGCACCTTCCAATATTTGAATCTCGAATGGGTTCAGTTATCATGGTTATCAGGAGATAAGTAAGAGCACCGGAACAGCCTCAGATTTTCGAAATTCCCTGTTATTTTCCCTGTTCTCAGGGAATTTTGGACC
>JAJPKK010000329.1 GCA_021323775.1 Hyphomicrobiales bacterium | reverse complement strand
GTAATTACTCACCCCCTTGCCGAAAAACGACAGGTTTGGCCGCCTCTTTGGGCCGAGTTCGACGCGCTCGGCGAACGAAGGCGAATCGAAGGGCGAACAAAAAGAGTCCGAAAATCTTAAGAAGTGGCCAGTCTACAGGTTTTGAGCGAGGGGGGTGAGTAATTACGTAGTCGAGCATTTGTAGGATTGTCGAATAGGACAGCTTCGAACCCTTGAAAATTCCAATGCTCTTGGGTGTGAACTGGCACGCGCAGGCCTTGCACCGGAAGCGAAGCCTGTTTTTCAGAAAATAATGATCATCCGATTCACAGCGTGGACAGCCGAATTGCTTGCCGTTATAAATCGCTGCGATATTGGCGATTTGCCAGAAGGCTTCTATTTCAGTAGGAAGCATGCTGAACGGGTGTGAGACGCCGATTGAAAAAGGGGTTGGCATTACGGCGATTCGAAACCTCCACGCAAGATGCTGCGTCGGTTTGGACTTGGACAGCCGCCGCCCGTCCTTTGGACGCAAGATCAGGCTCCCGGCGGTAGCCGATCGTATCGGGGTTTCGGATGCGATACGGACGCCGTCGCGGCTCGGAGACGGGTGTGGTCCCGGCCGCCGATGCGAACGAATTCAGGAAGGCGATCGACGAAGCGGCGTCCGGCGCCGGCGAGGGGCTCGATCATGAAGGGCGCCGTCTATATCGGCCGCGCACGATGCGGGCGGCGGCTTCGAGGTCCTGTTCACCGATCGGCATGAAGTCGAGGAAGCGCCGTCGACGTGGCGAATCTCGTCATAGATGCCCTGGCTGTCCTTGTAGATGCAGAGGGGCGGAAAATATTCGCCGAGGAGCGCCTTGAGCTCGGCAAGGACGCATTCAACGTCGTTGGTGACGCTGCGGCTTCCTTTCTCGTCGCGGTCGAAGAGGACGAGGACGGCGGGATCGGCGGACAGGAGCGTGTGATGGTAGGCGGCGCGGGGCGTGGTGCGGCGGGGCATGGAAGTTCCTTTCTGTACAGAGTTGAAGAGGGGATGGTGGTTATCCGGGCGGGCGTCGTTTTCTCGCCGCGCCGCAGGAACGCGTCGACCTGTTTTTTCAGGGAGAAGTGCGTCCAGACTTCAAATGTCGTCCTGCTGGTTTGTGCCGCAGGAAGCATGGTTCGGCACAATCCAGGTGACGCCCGCGGCGGCGAGGTTGTACTCGACGTCGGCGGCGGTCTTCGCATCAAGGGCGAGGGTGAAGCCCGTGGCGGTCTTCGTCACGGAATGCTCCTGGACGAAGCGATCATACCTGTCGACGTCCCGTTTTTCAGCGTCGGGGCCTGGCGCGGCGACCTCGATGCGGCACGTCGCCGGATCGACGATCGGCGCCCGTTCGACGGCTTCCCTGAATTGACGAATGCAACGGCGATGGCTGCCAGGGGCGGCGAGTTCGGCGTCGGCAAGCGTCTGGATGAGGTCGCCGACGACGCGGTAGCGCCAGCCGACATATTCCCAGCGGCCAGGTTGCTTCAGTCGCAGCACGCGGTCCTCGTCGAGGCGGCGAAATTCCGGGATTGCGACGGCGTGCGGTTTGCCTTTGGCGGGAGCATAGGCGAGCGCCGCACAGGGCGCGAGCTCTGCGAATCCGAACGGCGTCGTGAAGAATTTCCACGCCGGCAGGCGGAGCGCGTTGATCAATCGCGCAGCGATCAGGCCATCCTGGACGAGGTCGAACGTAACCGTGTTCCCGCATCGTAACGGTTCAGCACGCGCGGCGTGGCCCGCGTCGGACAGAAACGCGCAAGTCTCGGCGACGAGATCGCGCTCCTTGTTCCAGACCTCCTCAATGTCGCGTGGGTTGATCGCGATCGAGGTGTAGGTCAGTTCCCGCGGCGCCGCGAGTTCCTTGAGCCAGCCGTCGATATAACCCTCGGGAGTAATGCGGCCGTGTCGCGCCTGCAGCATGCCGCCTTCGCAGGCCGAGGCGTGGTAGAATATCCGGTCCATGACGTCGGCGATGGCGCCGAATCCGGTGGCGCTCCAGTGCGGTATATGAGGATGGACGTTCTTCTCGTAGGTCTGTTCGAACAGCACGTAGAGAATTTCGTCCGAGGCGGTTTGCAGGGCGCAGACGTGTTTGGCGCAGGTGACGGTGGCTCCCATGTTGGATCTCCAATGAAAGTGGTGATGAGGAATTGGCCGCCGTTGACCGGGCGGTCTCGCCGGCGCGGACCCAACTTTCTCTTTCAGCCCCGCCAGTCTGCGCCCTGGCGTCCGCGCTCTTCCTCTGACGCAAGGACGATCTGACCGATGATCGTGCCTGCCCGTCGGATCGCCCTGGTGATCGGCCCCGGCCGAACCGGCCATCGGGACCGCATTCGTGGCGGACGCCTGGGGGTCGAGTGCCGATATTCAGGAAGGCCGGGTTCCGGCTGTCGCGTGCCTGCGTTGGAAAGCCCGCCACGGTTTGGCCTTCAGCCATGAGATGACGCGCACCATGTTGCCGGGATCGATCGACCATTCGGGGACATAGCCCACGAGCGCGAGTCCGCGATTGCAAAGCTCCGCTTCATCCTCGATGAGGGTCTCGACGTAATAGTCGGCGACGAACTGGCCATGGGCGGTGAAGGCGAAGCGCGTGTCGTAGAAGGAGACCATACTGCCTTCGTATTCGCGGTGCGGTTCGGCGTCGTCGCTGTAGACGGCCGCGAACGGAACGCCGGTATCACTGCGGAAGGACAGGCGGTCGGCCGTGCTGTTGTCGGATGGCGCGGTCATGAGCAGCCTCCATCGCAATTACCGCGTGGTGGCCCCTGGTTTGACACGGATGGGCTTTCGGCCGCGGCGTCGGCCGTGTTGGCTTCATGCCAGCCGCACGACCAGGCTTCGAAGATGATCGAGGTATAGCCCGCGCCGATTTCGCCAGACGGGTTCATGTCGGCGACGAGTGCCATGCAGCGCCGATCGAGGCTTGGCGCGGCGCCAATGCCCTCGGCGTGCGCCTGGCGTCCGAGCTGGCGCGCTTCGGCTTTGACGGCGTCGGTCAATTTGTGCGCCAGTTCGTCCGGCGTCAGGTTCGTCAGCGAAACGAGGCACGTCCCTTCGCCGGGACGCAGTATGAGGATGCACTTCTTTCCGTCGATGACGCTGCGGTATTCGTCCGGCGTGTGCCGGTAGATCAGATCAAGCTGTTTATTCATGTCGTTCTCCCGAGAGGTTCCGCCATTGCGATCGCCACGGCGATAGACGCGACGGGGCGGCAACGGACTCTCTCCGGCGCCGCCGCCCATCACTTTTCGGGGCACGTTCCTCTGACTCTCATCGGATGCGGATGGCCAGGCACGGAATTCGCCGAGACCGCGCCGCAAGGGAAACGACGGGGATTTACGACTGTTGGGATTGCGTGCTTGATTGTTTGTTTGTGGCGATCGGCCCGTGATGAAATACGGCTGGATGGATCGACCGATTGCGCGATCGGGCTAGAGGCGGAGGCGAAGTGTTCGAGTACGATGTCGAGGAGTTGGCGAAGAAGCTCGATCTGAAGCGGCTGCTGAAACCGCTACTGGCGGCCGAGCAGGCGATGGCGCGCACGGACGAACGGCTACGCGCGCTGCCGTTCTGTGACGGCGTGATGGAGCGCGTCGTTTATCACGAGGCTTGTGCCATCAGCCTGCTTGAAGGAAAGCTCGTTCCGGTCGAGGATCTTGTGCAATCTGCAGTCGGCGCTCTGCAGAGGATTCCCTACCCCGAACTGTCGGCGTGCGGCCGCGTTTATTCCGTCTTGCGCCACGCTTGGCGAGCCGATCCGGAGGCGCTTTTGGCGTGCGCATCGCCCGGCAATGGTATCGACCAGCACCTTCCTTTGGAAAAGCGGAACGAGGTCATTTTCAATCGCAATTGGGGCGAAGCCGAACGTCTGTCGGCCTGGCAGAACGCGAGGCGCGCGGCCGATGCGTTGCCGGCGCTGCTGGCGGCCGCGTTTGTATGGGACGCCTGGAACAGCTTGCACCCGGAAGAACGCGGGTTTTGGAAATCCTGGCTTCTCGCGTCGCTGACGCTGAAGGCGCGCAAGGCGTTCGTGCAGGGGCTCTTGCCGCTGGCCTGGGGCGCCAGGCATGCGGATATTCGCTGCGATAAACGATTTCCGCTGAATCTGCGCATGGAGCAATTTCTGGAGGCGGTGACGACGGCGTGCGAACGGACACGACAGGAGATCGTCCGTCTTACGCACGCGGACGAGGGGAAAAGGGAAGGCATCAAAGCTGCCGCAGCTGAAAGATCTATTGCTTCGCTATCCAGTGGTTTCGACGCTAATGATTCGGAAAACGCTGAAAGTGTCGCCGGTAGGCGTAAGCTATCTGGTCAAGGAGCTTGGCTCAGTGCCGCGCGAGATCACGGGGCGGCGGAGCTATCGCGCGTGGGGGATTTGATGGGGATGGGACAGCGGATCGGTCGGTCGGTCCCTTTCGATCCGCTCGCGGTGTCTTTAACGCCACGTGCGATTGCTGACTTCGACATTTTTTTGCCACGAATCAAATGGAGTGGTCTGACCACGCAGCGTATCGCGTAATCCCGCCCCACATCCAAGCATCCGGTAGCTTCGGCTGGTTGGGCGTTGCATCTGCGTTCTTTTACCGGGAATGCTGACAGCAACTGATGGCCCTCGGCGCCAGCAGCGTCCATTGGCGCGCGCACCGACCGCAAGCGGTCGGGTGCGGCTGAGAGTGAAATGCGTGCTTACGGGAAGGTTTGCTCAAGCGGCGGCGATGTCGAAGACAAGAAACAATCACTACGTACCGCAATGGTACCAGGAAGGCTTTTTCGAACCAGGCCGAAATACGATTGCCTATCTGGACATGAAGCCTCCTCAGCGGGTTCTCGATGATGGGCGCGTAATTTCCGAAAGGTTCCTATTCGAAAGTCCTACATCCCGCTGCTTTCGTCAGATGGATTTGTACTCGACGTTTTTCGGGACATCCGTAAACGATGAGATCGAGCGGCGTCTGTTTGGCGGCATCGATGCCAAGGGTTCGAGCGCCGTCCGGGCCTTTGCGGGAAGCGATCTCGGCGAGTGGCATCGCCATTTCCAGACGCTTTTTGAGTACATCGACATCCAGAAAATACGAACGCCCAAGGGGTTGGACTGGTTGAAGGCGCAATATCCCACGCTTACCCAGAACGAGTTGATGTACGAGATGCAGGGCATCCGCATGATGCACTGCACGATCTGGACGGAAAGTGTGCGGGAGATCGTCTCCGCCGAGAATGCCGATGTGAAATTCATCGTCACCGACCACCCGGTGACGACCTACAATCACGCGATTCCGCCTGAGGCGCCCCTGTGCGCCTATCCGAGCGATCCTACGATCGCTTTGAAGGCTTCGCAGACGATCTTTCCGCTGAACCGCGACTTCTGCCTTGTTCTAACAAACTTGGAGTACGCGCAGGACCCCGGTTGTAATCCGACCGAAAAGCGGACGTTCGCACGGAACTACCGTAGCTCGATGGTGCGAACCGACAAGTTCATCCGAACGCGAAAGCTGTCAGGCGAGGAGGTCGCGCGGATCAATTACATCCTGAAAGCGCGGGCGCGCCGTTACGTTGCGGCCGGCCGCAAGGAATGGCTTTACCCTGAAAAGATGGTTTCGGATCCTTGGTCTGAACTGAGGAACACGCTTCTGCCGCCCGACGACGCGCTGTGGCACTTTGGCGGTGAAATTTTCGCGCGCTTCGATGATGGCCGCGTCTATTATCAGGATGAGTTCGGAAGAACCGAGAAGCAACGCGACTTTCTGAAGAAGGACGCGCCGGCCAAGCCGCTGCGCCCTGCCGATGCGTGTGGCTGCGGCTCTGGCCGGCCCTTCAAGGCTTGCTGTCAATCAAAGCCGATTGCGCTGCGTCCAACCTGGAATGAGCGCAGCATCCGTGAACGAAATGTGATGCTGTACAACGGCATCATGAATATCCTAGGCCTTGAAGAGGGAAAGGAATGGGTGGCTGTCCGGCGGGACCTGAGTGATGAGCAGATAGGCAAGGTGTATGGCTTGTACGAAGCGTTGTGGCCGCTCGAAACCGATCTGCTGCAGCTGCTACCAAAACCGGACGGTTCGGCTCGCGCCGTCTATACCGGGTCCATTCACCCGACTGCTATCACGGAGTTTGCGCTCGGGGCGTCGCTTTATTTCGGCGAGCTGATCATCGAGCAGCCTTTCATACATGCCGGCACGGTCAAAAAGGAATTTAGCCCGGTCGAGAACCCAAAAAGCTATCGTCAGGAATTTCTCAAGGACGTCGTTTTCTTTCTTACGGTTATGCCGTTGGTGGGGCGCGGCCTAGTCAATCTAATACCCGACCCGTGCAGCTTTGATCCTCATTTGCGTGATCAGATGATGTACATGGCGAAATCTCGGGGCGCGGCAATCAAAATGAAGCGACGTGATGAGCCTCGCGCCGACGAACTTATGAAGCAGGATTCTCTGCGAGGCATCATGTCGTTGCCACGGGACGCAATGCGATCCCAACTCCAGAGGGCATTGCCGGAGCTCGACGAGACGACGCTGGATCAGACCTTGGAGTACGTCGATCGGCTCAAGCTACGTGATCCGCTGGCCGTACTGCAGGAAGATTCGTTGGGCGGCGGCGAAAAGGGTGGGCAGTTCACCATGACTAAGCTTGCGCCGAATTTCGAGATAGCGATGTATTTGGCGCAGGCGACGGGATCTTTCCTCGTCACGGACAGCCCTTTTCGCTGGAAAGAGATGGAGAATGCCATCAGCCGACGGGGGAATTGGGCAAGCGCCGGTCTTTCGGCGCTCATGGGCAGCGTGGAACGCGCGACCTTTGCGTTCCCGCAGAACGTCATGGATATCCAGACTTTGGCCTGCGGTGATGCCTTCGCCGCCTATCCGGCGCTGATGCGCGACACGTTCAGATATTTGTTGAAAATCGGTGACCACGGACCCAAGCCGAACGTGGAGGCGAACTTGAACGCCCGTTTCGCCAAGACGCATGCGGTGGCCCAGGCTGCGATCGGGAAGGCACGTATTCCAGCTAAGCTGTCACGAATTTCCTGCGTTTTTCCAGCCGGGGGCATCCAGGACAACACCGTCAACCGTCTCCTGTTGATGTCGAGTTCGGAAAAGCATCTGCCGAGTGTCCCGGGGGCGTTTTTCATCGAAGGGCAGATTTCTCCCCGACAAGGTGGGTGAAGCCCGATCAAGTACCCGAGGTAGGCCGGCTCCGCTCGAGTCGAACCGTTGGGCCGTGTCCACACCTTGAACCCGGATGTTGGTAATCTTGTCCCGCACAACTATAAGTGAAGGATGACACACATGATTTCAAGCGGCCAAGGAGCTGCAGCCAATCCACGTCTGGGCGTCCTTCGACGGGAAGTCGAACAGACGGTGCTCAAGCCCTTTCAGTCGCATGGTTGGACGGCCACGGTCGAGCGCGAGATCGACCATGGTGACTATATGGAGATCGTCGCTGCGAAAAAAGCTGTCACGGTCCACATCGCTATCCTTTACAGTAGCAGCGGCATCGCGAATGCGCAGTATCGGGAATTGGCTACGCGAGTTCGCCATATCTTCTTCTATGGGCAGCCGTACATGCTCGATAGTTTTGCGGCAGGCGTCACCGTTCCGGTAGAACCGCTCGGCGATTTCTTTCCCCTGCTTGTGAAATTGAACAAAGAGGTTGAACCGGATCGATCACCGCCCATCACTCGCCGCAGGACAAAAACGGTGCGGCGGCTTACTGCAGAAAATCCTCTCGATGCGGTGCTTACACGCCTGCAGCAATTTACAAGCGAACGTCTGGCAGCCAAGCTCGTTGAGCGGCGCGCGGCCCTTGACGGTGTTTCATTGTCGCCGGAGACGATCGCGAGCAAAGCGACGGGTGTCGCGTTTTCGATGCAGAGCGCACTCGACTATGTAGGCACAACACCGGGCGACCGGTTGAATAAGCGGGTGCTCAGTCTCTACTACGGCGTCATGGCCTTCGCCCAAGCGGAGATGTTGGCGGCACCATCCGGACCAGCCGACCTCGACGAAGTCGAAGGAATGACGAAACAAGGTCACGGCCTCTATACGCTGGCCGGGCCGAACGGCGGGTTCGCCGATCTTCGTGTCGGCGTTCTTGCAACTGGTTTTCTGCCACAGTGGCTTGCGTTCCTGGGACAAGACACGTCTGGATATCCAAAGAAGAAGCCGCGGGCTGCGGTCGATCTTGAGAAGATCCCAGAGAGCATGGCCTGCTCGCTTCGTGATCTGTTCGCGTGCATGCCCGAGATTGATGATCTCTTCGATGAGGTTCTCGGCGGCCCCGCCGGATGGATTGCCGTTGCCTACGATAGCGCATCCAACATGCGCATGTCGGCTTTCAATGCCACGGGTAAGAAGGCGGACAGTACCTATGGATTGTTTGTTGACCCAGGGCTGTTCAACGCTATTTGAAGAATTTCATCTCGGTGAGGGCTTCGATC
>JAJPKK010000089.1 GCA_021323775.1 Hyphomicrobiales bacterium | reverse complement strand
GCTGCCATCCGATCTCGGGTTCACCCGAGATCGGGAAATTGAAGATACGCACATCGGCAACAGCCGATGTGCGCCCGCGACAAAGAGCATCCAAGCGATCAAGGCCGTCAGTGATCGCGGGTTGGCTGCTTTTCACGTCCTGCCCCGCTCGAAATTCAAAAGAGTTTTCCACCGGGCCTGGCCCGACCTGCAGCGCATGAAACTTCTGCTACCCGGTGGCGCGGTCCTGCCGGGTCAGTTTCCTCCTAGCCATTATTTGGAAGCGCCGCAGGCACGGGCACGGCTCACCCAAGTGGGGCGGGCCGGCTTCGGAACTTAAAAATCTCCACATCGGCGACAGCCGATTTCGACAGGCGCGCCCTTTCTCAATCGGCCGGGCGACAGCGATCCGACTCTCTCAATCCGGGGCCTCTGCACGCAGCTTGAAGCGCTGAATCTTGCCGGTCGCGGTTTTCGGCAGGTCGCTGCGGAACTCGATCCAATGCGGGTACTTGTACGGCGCGAGCCGCTCCCGGCAATGCTCCTTGAGCGCCTGGGCTGTTTTGTCGCCGGCTGCGGCGGAAGGCTTCAAGACCACGAAAGCCTTGGGCTTGATCAGGCGATTTTCGTCGGGCCATGCCACCACGGCGGCTTCGAGCACGTCCGGATGCGTCAGCAGCGCGCCCTCGACCTCGAACGGCGCCACGTAGATGCCGCCGACCTTGAGCATGTCGTCGCGCCGTCCGCAATAGATGTAATAGCCGTCCTTATCCTCGATGTATTTGTCGCCGGAGCGCGTCCATTCGCCGAGGAACGTGGCGCGGGATTGCTCGCGGTTATTCCAGTACATCACAGCGCTGGTCGGCCCGCGCACCTGCAATTCGCCAAGCTCGCCGGGTTTGACGACCGCGCCGTCGTCGCCGACGAGCCGGATATCGTAGCCGGGCACCGGCTTGCCGGTGGTGCCGTAGCGTACGTCGCCGATGCTATTCGACAGGAAGATGTGGAGCATTTCGGTCGAACCGAGGCCATCCAGGATATCTACGCCGTAGCGCTCGCTCCATCGCCGTCCGACGTCGGCGGGCAGAGCCTCGCCAGCCGACACGCAGATCCGCAGCCTAAGTTCGTCGCGGGCCGGCGCAGCGGCGCTCGCAAGGAACGCCGCATAGAAGGTCGGGACGCCGAAGAACGCTGTGACCGCATGCTTGCGCAAGAGCTCCGCCACCGCGTCGGGCGTCGGCCGGCCCGGCATCAAGACCGTCGTGGCGCCGGCCGCCATCGGGAACGTCATGGCATTGCCGAGGCCGTAGGCGAAAAACAGCTTTGCCACCGAATGCACGAGATCGCTTTCGGTCAGACCAAGCATCGGTCCGCCATAAAGGTCCGCGGTGAGCCGCGGATTGGCGTGCACATGCACGGCGCCCTTGGGCTGACCGGTAGACCCGGAGGTGTAGAGCCAAAAGCACATGTCGTCGCATGTGGTGGGCGCCGTATAGTCCGGGCCGGATGCAGCTTCCAGCAGGTCTTCGAGCCGGCCGTGGCCATGGCCGTCGGCCCCCGACACGATTACGGCCCTGAGATGCGGGCATGTCTTGATGAGCGGGGCGAACCTCCCATACAGCTCTTCGGAAACGACCAGCAGCTTTGCCCGGCTGTCATCGAGCATGAACCGGTAGTCATTCTCGTGGAGCAGCGTATTCACCGGAATGGCGATGACGCCGGCCTTGATGGCGCCAAGGAACGCGGTCGGCCAATCGATGGTGTCGGTGAGGCACAGCAGAATGCGGTCTTCGGGCGCGATGCCGAGGTTGCGGAGCACATGGCCGAAGCGTAAAACGCGCTCCGCCAGCTCACCGTAAGTCCAGCTCCCGCGCGGATCGATGAACGCCGGCTTGCCGGCCCGCCCGGCATCGAGATTGCGGCGCAAAATGTCGTCGGCGAAATTGTAGACGCGCGGTATGGCAGCGGCCGGATTAGCAGCCGGGAACGCCGAGGTCTCACCCATGGTCCCCACCATTTTTCTGCCGGCGCATTCCGGTCATGGCGACCCATTTCTCCCGCGCCATGGCCGGGCTTGTCCTCGACAAGTGCGGGCATGGCGCTGAAGCTGAAGAAGTGGCTCGACCACGACGCAAGCGCGCCGTGCGGCCAGAGCATAAGCGGTCTGCATAATACCTCAACAGGAGCCGATGAGATGAAACCGAGTTTGCAGCCGGGAATTTCGCTGGTGCGCCGCATCCCGGTGGGAAAGGAGAAGACGATCTCCTTCATGGGCGAGGAGGGCCGCGTCTACGCGACGCCGTACCTGATCGGCGATATCGAGTACACCTGCCGCAACCTCATTCTGGAGCATGCCGATCCCGCCGAGGATTCGGTCGGCATGGAAGTGGCGATCAAGCATCTTGCCCCCACCTTGCCGGGCTCGACAGTGGAGATCACTGCCACCGTCACCGCCGTCGAAGGCCGCAAGGTGATCTTCGCGGTGACCGCCAGGGACGAGGTCGATACCATCAGCTCCGGCTCTCACGCCCGCTTCGTGGTCGACAAGGCCAAGACCGTCGAGCGCCTGAAGGCAAAGGCGGAAAAGCTCAAGACCCGCAGCCCGGGTTGAGCGCCGGCGAAACCCGGGGTCGGCGTTGCCTTTGGCACGGCGCCTCAGGATGGGCGGTCCCGGATTTCGCTTGCGCTCAATCCGGCTGCGCAAGCTGCCGCGCAATGATGGAGGGACGTCGTGTCCGACAAATCGCCGCCATTCATGTTTGAGCGCGAGGTCGAAACCATGCCGCGGGACAGTCTCGCGGCGCTCCAGCTCCGGCGGCTCAAAAGATCGCTCGCCTACGCCTACCAGAAAGTCCCGCACATCAGGCGCAAGTTCGAGGCGGCGGGCGTCGCCCCGGACACGCTGGGTTCGCTCGCCGACATCGCGCGCTTTCCGTTCACCGACAAGGCTGATCTGCGCGACGCCTATCCGTTCGGCCTGTTCGCGGTGCCGCGCGAACAGGTGCTGCGCCTTCACGCCTCGTCCGGCACCACCGGCCGGCCGACCGTCGTCGGCTACACCCGGGCCGATCTCGATCTGTGGTCGGACCTGATGGCCCGCACGCTCGCCTGCGCAGGCGCGCGGCCGGGCGACATCGTTCACAACGCCTATGGCTACGGCCTCTTCACCGGCGGGCTTGGCTTCCATTACGGCGCCGAACGCCTCGGCTGCACGGTCGTACCCGTCTCGGGCGGCGGCACCGAGCGGCAGGTGATGCTGATGCGCGATTTCGGCGCCGCCATCCTTTGCGCCACGCCGTCCTACGCGCTCAACATTGCGGACATTGCAGCCGGCATGGGCGTCGACATCGCTCAATTGTCGCTGCGCTACGGGGCATTCGGCGCCGAGCCGTGGAGCGAGCCGATGCGGCGCGATCTCGAAGCTCGCCTCGGCATCAAGGCGGTCGACATCTACGGCCTGTCGGAAATCCTCGGTCCCGGCGTCGCAGCCGAATGCCACGTCGCGCAAAACGGGCTGCACGGCTGGGAGGACCACTTTCTGTTCGAGATTGTCGATCCCGAAACCCTCAAGCCCTTGCCCATGGGGAAAGCCGGGGAACTCGTCGTCACGACGCTCACCAAGGAAGCGCTGCCGATGGTGCGCTACCGCACGCGCGACATCACGCGCCTTTCCGACGAGCCCTGCGCCTGCGGGCGCACCCACGTGCGCCTCATGCGGGTGACCGGCCGCAACGACGACATGCTTATCATCCGCGGCGTCAACGTCTATCCGTCGCAAGTCGAGGCCGTGCTGGTCGGCTTCCCGGGCCTTGCGCCGCACTATCAGATCGTGCTCACCCGCGATGGGCCGCTTGACGCCATGACAATCGAGGCGGAACGCACCCGCGATGCGGCCGGCGATGCCGCCGCCTGCGCGCGGCTCGCTGCGGATGTGCAGCATCGCCTCAAGTCGATGATCGGAGTGAGCTGCACGGTCGTTGTCAAAGCGCCAGACGAAGTCCCGCGGTCGCAAGGCAAGGCGGTGCGGGTGAGGGATGAGCGCAAGAAGCCGTAAGAGCTGCAGCCAGGGTTGAGCGCAAGCAAAACCCGCGAACGGCGTCGCCGCATCGACAGTCCGATCCTGGATTTCGCCGCGCTCAATCCGGGCTGCAGCCCGATCGATCAGAACTTGTAGTTCAAAGCGGCGCGGAACTCGTCGAACTTCTCGCTCCGCGACCAGACGGTGGTCTGAATGCTGCCAGCAGTGCCGACCGTAGACAGCGAATTACTAACAGTGCCAAGGTCGATGTGCAGCCACTCGCCTCTGAGCGTCCAATTAGGGGCGATTATCGCTTCAACGCCAGCGCCGGCAACCCAGCCCGATTTAATATTGTCAGTGACGGACGACAGGAGCGATATGGCGGTGGAGAAGCCGCAGCCGGCGACCAAGCAACTTTGCGTCAAGGTCGTCTCGATATCTCCCCACGCGGCGCCGCCGGTGCCGTAGAACAAGAGCCAAGGGGTCGCCAGGAAGCCGAGGCGTGCCCGGGTCGTTATGAACCACTGCGCCTTGCTCGTGATCGTCTCGAACCCGAAACCGTTATCGAAGCAGGCAGCGCTGAGGACGTTTGTCTGGCGGCAGAAGGTGTAACCGGTGTCGGTGAAATCCCAGTCGGCTTCGAAGCCTAAAACGCCCCAAGGAGCGAATTGCCAATTATAGCCGCCCTGCGCGCCGCCAATAACGCGGGTATTCGTAAATGAATTTAGCTGCGGGTTGGCGTTGAAGGGCGGGCCTACCAAGCTATCGAGGAAATCCGACGTTCCCGAGGCGTGTTCCGTCACGCCGCCGATATTGCCTCCGATGTAGAAGCCAGTCCAGCTATAGACCGGCACAAGCGGAGGCGGCGGCGCCTTCACGGGCGCCTTTACAGGAATATCGGCCGCGACCGCGGGGCCGGCGAACAGCAGTGCGGCCCCAGCCAGATTTCGCAGGTACTTCATCAATGCCTCCCACCCCGTATGGAACAGAACCGCCGCCTCCACGGTCTCTCAGCAATAATGGATGATTCCCGATTTTGCTGTAGCCCGGCCGCCACAATCATGAAATTGAACGCGGCAACCACTAGCCATAATTATGACAATGTTCGAAAATTTGAACCTTATGTTTTCAAACATACAGTTTTTAATACAAGAGATAAATGGATCCGTCCGCATAAGCAGCAAAATTGCATTTAGGGCATAAATGAGATTATTATAGGATAGCCAAACCGGACCAAGCGCTTACCACCGCCCCTGCATGCGGAGGCTTTCGGCAAGGTCGCCGCGGAAAAGGTGCTGGCCGAGGTGCATCAACTTGCATTGCAGGTCGACATAGACCTTGCCGCCGATATCGCGCCAGCGGCGGCAAAACGCGTAGTCCTCGGAGAGATAGCGCCCAGAATCTGGATCAACCATGCAGTCAAAGAAGCGCCAGTAGAGGTGGGCCTGCGGGTGGTTGGGCGGGCCGTCCGGCACGTAGTTGAGCTCAGGGTATTTCTTCATCATCAGCCTGATGACATGCCGCTTGATCACCATGAACCCGGTCGGAGCTTCCGCAACCTCTACGAAGCCGTCGCCGTCCGCATAGGCGCTGACACGCTTCGCGCCGTGGCCGATCGGGTTGAAGGGATAATCCGTGTAGCGGTCCTCGAATTGCTTCCGCGTCGTCCCCGCCGGCAGGCCCTGCTCCGGCCAGTTGAACCGCTTTATCGGGTAGACGCCGGCAGCGACGTCACGGTCCGCCAGCAGCAGGCGAAACACGGAATCCGACTGGAATGCGATGTCGGAATCGATCCAGAATAAATGGGTGAAGGATTCATCCGACAAAAATTTTATCAGAATCACGTTGCGGCCGCGGGTGATCAGGCTCTCACTGTGAAGGTGGAGGATACAGGACAGCCCGACATGCTTGGAGTCGAGCGCCAGGCTGAACATGCTCGCAACGTAATTCATGCTGACCCCGGAGATGTAGCAGGGGGTCGCAAACATCACATTCATTGAGTTGAGCGCGCTGAACGGAAGCATGACGCCCCCTCCCCGTTCCTGGCCGGCTCTCCGGCCGCCTCGACTTTTTTCTGCCAACGGCGGGCTCTCGCAGCCCGGGTTAAGCGAAGCGAAACCCGGGGACGGCGTGGCCACTTGGCTGGGGGACCTAGGGTTTCGCTGCGCTCAATCCGGGCTGCCAGGCTGCCGGGCGACCACCGTTTCGCCTCGCCGCTCACCTGGGCGCGGTCTGGGCCTGCGCGGTGCTGCCTTTGGCGGGCGCACCCTTTGACGCCGTTGTGGGCGGCGAAGTATGCGCAGGCGGAGCGGTCTGCGCCTGCGGCGCTTTCTCATGCTCCTTGGGTGCGGGGGGCTCGGACGGCGGCGCCACTGGCGCCGCCTGGCCGAACGAGACCGAAACGCCGAACAGCCGCCACTGCCGGTCCACCGGCGCAAAGGCCATCTCGAAGTTGACCTGGGTCGGCACCGACGGGAAGAAGCCTGCGAGGTGCATCAGGCCGTTTGCCTCGATCTGAGGCAGCAGGCTGAGCTGCGGTTCGAGCACCAGCACGCCGGAAAGGTCGATATTGTCCTTGCGTTGGGCTGCAAAGATCTCGGCAAGCCGCGCGGCGGTGTTGGTCTGGAAGGCGGGCGCGCCAAGATCGCGCAGCACCGTATAGTTGCCGGTCTTGTTGGCCTGGTCGAGCGCAAGCAGAGTGGAGCGGATCAGAATCAGCACGCCGTTGCGGTCGATCTGGGCAGGCGTCGGCGCGTGAGTGGCTGCCGGTTTGGATTCCGATTTCGACGGTTGCGCCTGGACAGCAGATGCGGTCACGACCGTCAGCGCCGCAAGCATCAGGCAACGTAAGATCAACCAAGAACTCGTCATCGTCTTTTCCCCTCCATCTCGTAACCCGCATGGAGCGGAGCGAAATGCGGAAGCAACTCCCCGCCCCCGCCCCCCCTCCCCGCCGGGGGGCACCGGGGGGGAGGGGAGGAGTCCGAGGATCGTCACGTCACCATGCGAAGGTGGCGCCCGCCCGTCCGCCGCCGCCGCCTTGCGCGAAGCCGGCCCCGAATGCGCCGTTGAGCACCCAGTTGTCGTTCACGCGCCACTGGGCCAGGACGCCGGCCGCATTCTGGCCCTCGAAGGTGCCCCAGTTCACTGTGATCGCGAACCGTTTGTCCCACGGCAACGGCTGACCGCCCATGGCGATGGCAATCGCCGTGCCCTCGAAGGCGCGCAGCACGTCATGCTGCAGGGTCGCAACATTGGCGTTGAGGGTCGCGATCGTCGCCGGGCCGAAATTCGAAACCGCGAGATTGCCGGCGGCGTCGGAGGTCACGAAGGTCGTCGGCCCCGTCTGCCGCGCGAGACTCGTCGCCGACGCGATGCCGGGCGCCGTATAGGTGGTGGACGCGGTGCCGAACACCATCTGGTTGGTGAGCGTGGCCACCGCGCCGGCGCCGATCGCGGTTGCGCCGCTCACGCCCGGCGTGTTGACTGTCGCGTTGGTGCCGAACGCCGCGTTGTTGCTGCCGGGGGCGCCGAGCGCTCTCGCGCCGTCTCCGAAAGCGGCGCCGCCGCCTGAAGCCGCTGCCCCCGCGCCCACCGCGACCGAACCAGAGGCCGACGCGTTCAGACCGATGGCGACGGTGCCGGGCCCCGTCGACGTCGAGCCGGTGCCGATCGCGATCGAATCGGTGTTGGTTGCCCTCGCTGCATCGCCGACCGCGATAGATCGGGCGCCCGAGGCCAAATTGTTAAAGCCGATGGCGGTCGAAAAAGTGCCGCTCGCAGTCGTAATATTGCCGAGCGCCACGGCAGCGGTGCCGGTCGCGGTCGCCGCCGGACCAACGGCCGTGGCATTGATGCCCGTCGAATTGGCGAAAGCGCCGAGCGCGACGCCGCCGCCGGTCGAGCTCGCAAGCCCGCCGATCGCTATGTCGTTGACGTTTGCCGCGGTGGATTGGAATCCGACCGCCACCGAGTTGATGCCGGTCGCGCGCGCCTGCGACCCAAAGGCGGTCGCTTGGACGGCGCCACCACCGCCGGCAAGAGAGCTCGCGCCAACTGCGGTGTTGTCGTTGCCCAAAGCCTGGGCCTGGAGTGCGGGCGAACCATTTACGCCAAGCCCGCCGATCGCGACGGTGCCGCCGCCGATCGCCTGCGCCCCGAAGCCGGCGGCGACCGCGCCGCTGAGCGGGGCCGCGCTGCTGTCCGCCGTCGCGCCGAAGCCGAAGGCTGAGTCTGTCGTCCCCAACGCTCTTGAGCCAAAACCCACCGCAGTTGTGACGAAGGCGGCGGCATTTGAGTTGGTGCCGACCGCGACAGCGGCTCCTCCCAGCGCCGAGCTTGAAGTGCCGACCGCCGTGCTGTCGCCATTGGCGGTGGCGCTGGAGCCGATGGCCGTGTTGCCGGGGGTGCCATCGACGGTTGGGCCCGCCACCGCGCCGGTCCCGCAGGCTGTGTTGACGGCAAGTCCACTGTCAGTCCCGGCGGGGTTAGGCCCGGCGCCGCCGTTCGAGCAGATGACTGCATATGCGGGTGTCGACGTTCCGGCCGAACCGATGCCGAATGCAATTGCTACCAACGCACAGCTGGCCAAGAGTCTCGAGTGGGGCTCTCTAAAAGCCACGGATCGCGAAACCGGCATCGCCGCTGCAGGCGCTGAGTGCGCTCGCGTATTCCGCCGCACCAATGCGTCATCGAACCTAAGCATCATTGTCTCCTTTCGCCCCCGGCCCGATGACCGGCGTGCTTTGAGTCTCTGACGCCCCTCGAAATTCCCTGCGGACCCGGAATGCGACCGCAAAAGATGCCGCTCGCCGGACCGCGGGCCCGCCGGATTCTCGGCCGTTAATCAATGTCAATTTTGGAATCGCGTTACGTTACGCCGCGAGGATCCGCGGCCACCTTGTGGCAGCGCGATGGCCCGAGTAAATCCGCAGCGAGTCGGCAAACAAACGCAACAATTGGATTTCCCTCGACTGTGGCAAATCTGCATCGTGAAGGTGGATAACCTGCCACGCTCACGTCATTTACGTGTTCCCGCACGGGTACGACGCAGGGGCAACGCTGGGAATTGCCGAACAATCTCACCGCGTACGACGCGATCTATGTCGCGCTTGCGGAAGCGCTCGAAGCCTCGCTGCTCACGCGCGACCGGCATCTCGCTGCCGCCGCGGGACATCGCGCAAAGATCGAGCTGGCGTGAAGATCCTGAAGGGAATCCGCTTAACTGTGACTCCCAACACAGACAGGGCGGCCGCCAGCCGGCATGTTGTTGGGCCGGCTGACCGTGCAGCGCGCACACGCCGCCGCGCACGGCATATGCCGCCGACATTCGATCCGGAGCGATGATGATGCCCAAGACCGTAACGCGGATTGCCGTCCTCTGCCAGATCATGCTGGCCCTGGGCGGCGCAACCGCAGCGCATGCGCAGGCCCAGGGGCCATGCCAGCAGATCGCAGCGGCCTGCCGGCAGGCGGGCTTCGTCCAGGGCGGCGCGCGCACCGGCGAGGGCATCGGGGTCGATTGCATCAGGCCGATCATGACCGGGACACCGCAGCCGCGCCGCGCAAGCAAGCCGCTGCCGCAGGTCGACCCCCAAATCGTCGCCGCCTGCAAGGCGAGGAACCCCGGTTTCGGACAAGGCGGCCGAGGGCGGCGGGTGCCAGACGGAGGCGCGCCGCCGAATCCCCCTCCGCCTGCCGCGGACGGACCTGGCCCCCTCCCCGTCCCTCCCACGCAAGCGGGGGAGGGTAAAGCAATCCACCCTCCGCCGCTTGCGCGGGAGGGGAGCGAGGACGCACCTGCGCTGCCGGCAGGCGCCAGGCGTCCCAACATCGTCTTCGTCCTGACGGACGACCTTGCGACCAACCTCATTCAGT
Organism: Hyphomicrobiales bacterium; assembly: GCA_021323775.1. Lineage (GTDB taxonomy): Bacteria > Pseudomonadota > Alphaproteobacteria > Rhizobiales > Xanthobacteraceae > JAJPKK01. The sequence continues at coordinate 11,603 of JAJPKK010000089.1, read as the reverse complement.
ACATGCCCAATGTGGGCAGGATGCAGCGGGACGGCGTGACCTTCGCGAATTATTTCGTGACCGATTCGCTGTGCTGCCCGTCGCGTTCGTCGATCTTCACCGGACGCTATCCGCACAACACCGGCATCTACCGCAATGTCGGGGCCGACGGCGGATACCAGGCGTTTGTCAGTCGCGGCCACGAGCGCGCGACCTTCGCGACCGCGCTGGCAGCCGCCGGCTATCGCACCGCGATGCTCGGCAAATATCTCAACGGCTATCAGCCGCGGCGCGATCCGCAAGCGCCGGGTTGGAACCTGTGGGACGTTGCGGGCAACGGCTATCGGGGCTTCGACTACGACCTCAATCACAACGGCAGGATCGAGCACTACGCGAACCGGCCCGAGGACTACATGACCGACGTTCTCTCCGCCGCGGCCGTGAATTTCATCAGGCGGCAGACGCCTGACACGCCGTTCATGATCGAGATTGCGACGTTCGCGCCCCATGCGCCGTACACGCCGGCGCCGCGCGACGCCGATGCGTTCCCGGGCCTGCGCGCCCCGCGTACGCCAGCCTTCAATGCGGCGCCTGACGCCGCGGCAAAGTGGCTCGCGGGGCGTCCGCCGCTGTCGGAAATCGACGCAGCGATGATCGACAATGATTTCCGCAAGCGCGCCCAGTCGGTGCTGGCGGTAGACGCCATGATCGGCGAGCTGCAGAAGGCGGTCGCGGCGATCGGCGCCGTCGACAACACCTATTTCGTGTTCTCATCCGACAACGGCTATCACATGGGCGAGTACCGCCTGATGCCGGGGAAGATGGCCGCCTACGACACCGACATCCACGTGCCGCTCGTCGTCACCGGGCCCGGCGTGCCGCCAGGACTCACGGTGGACGAGATCGTCCAGAATATCGACCTGTGCCCGACCTTCACGGAGCTTGGCTTCGCGCCGACGCCTGCGAACGTCGATGGCCGCAGCCTTGCGCCGTTCCTGCGCGGCGAGAAGGTCGAAGGCTGGCGGACCGTCGCCCTGGTGGAGCACCGCGGCCCGATCCGCGATCTCGCCGACCCCGACCTGCCCGACCTGCGTTACGCCCCGAGGCTCGCCGAGGCGGTGCGGCGCGCGGGCAACCCGACGACCTACGGGGCGATCCGCACGGCAACCTCGCTCTATGTGGAATACGCCGATGGCGAGAAGGAGTACCACGACCTCATGGCCGATCCGGATGAGCTGCGCAACACCTATGCGTCGCTGCCGGACGACCGCAAGGCGGCGCTGCACGCAACGCTCGACGCCGTGCAAAGCTGCCGCGGCGCCGCGAGCTGCCAGGCCGCCGAGCACGTGGAACGGACGGCCCGGCGGAATTGATTTCGTCGCAGTTGGCAGAGTGGCAAAGACTTTAGACTGTAGCCCGGGTTGAGCGTCAGCGAAAGCCGGACACGGCGTTGCCGGAGGGATAGGGTGGCCCCGGGTTTCGCTGCGCTCAACCCGGGCTACAAGTTGCCGTCCATTATCGTGGCTCACAGCCCGAACACATACAGCATCGTCACGTTGCGCAGGTCCTTCAGCTCGGGCGTGTTGATCAGCCGGGCGCGCGACGAGATGCTCGCGCCCGTGGCGATCGCCACAAATTGCCTGCCGTTCGCCTCGAACGTCATCGGCGGCGTGGTGATCCCGGCGCCGACATTGAACTTCCACAGCTCGTCGAGCGTGGTGTCGTCGAACGCCGCGACCGTGCCGTCCAGCAGTGCGGCGAACACGAGCCCGCCGCCGGTTGCGAGCGCGCCCGCATAGTTCGGGTAGCGCAGATGGACGTTCTTCCTGATCTCGCCCGTTACCGGGTCCATGGCTGTGAGGTCGCTCTCATAGCGTTCGGCCGTCTTGAACGCGCCGCCGTTCCAGCCTCTCTCCTTGCTGTGTCTGGTCGTGTCGAGCGAGATGTCCTCGCAATTGGACAGGGACGGGATGTACACGAGCCTGGTGCGCGGGCTGTAGGCCGAAGGCCAGTAGTTGTTGCCGCCCGCATGGCCCGGGCAAGCCTTCTTCGGCTGGTCCGAGGTTTGATTGGCGATGCCCGAATAGGTCTGGATGTCCTTGGTCGGGTCGTAGTCGAGGGGCTTGCCGGTCTTCTGGTCGATGCCCCTGGTCCAGTTGATATTGGACATGTAGGGCTTGGCGCTGACCATCTGACCGTTGGCCCGCTCCATGGTGTAGAGGAAGCCGTTGCGAGCCGAATGGGTGATGAGCTTGCGCGGCTGTCCTGCCACCTGGCCGTCAATCAGGATATGCGTCCCGACCTCGTCGTAGTCCCACATATCGCCCGGCGTGTACTGGAAATACCAGTTCATCTTGCCGGTATCGGGATCGTATGAGATCGCGCTGTTGGTATAGAGATTATCGCCCGGACGGTAGGTCGGATCGAACATCGGCACCGGATTGCCGGTGCCCCAGATGGTCTGGTGCGTTTCCGGATCGTAGGTGCCGGTGACCCAGACAGAGCCGCCGCCGGTGCGCCAGGCGTTGTTCTTGTCCTTCCAGGTCTCGCTGCCGGGCTCGCCGGGCGCCGGGACCGTATAGCTGCGCCACAACAGCTTCCCGCTCGCAGCGTCCAGCCCCGCGATCCAGTCGCGCACGCCGTTGTCGCCGCCAGCGGCGCCGACGATGATCTTGTCGCGGATCGGCAGCGGCGCTGACGTCATGTTGACTTCAGGCGTATCCGGGAAGCCGGTTTCCCACACGATGCGGCCGGTATCCTTGTTGGTGGCGATGATCCGCGGCGGCGCGTTGGCGGCGGTGATGACGAGATTGCCCCACAGAGCGGCGCCGCGGTTGCGGTCCTGCTTCTCCTGACCCGGGTCCATCCGCCAGACGATGCGGCCTGCGTCGCCCGAGCGGCCGTCGATCTTGTAAAGCACGCCGGCGGAGTCGGTGAGGTAGAGGAAGCCGTCCTCGGCGAGCGGCGTCGACATCATGTATTCGTTCGCCGCGACGCCGCCGAGCGCAACCGTGTAGGCGACCTTCAATCCCTTGACGGTGTCGCGATTGATGCGCGCGAGCGGCGAGAAGCGCTGGCCGTCATAGGTGCGATGGTTCATGAGCCAGTTCTGCGGCTCCTTGTCGGCATTGACGAGCCGCTCCGGCGTCACGTCGGCGGCAACCGCGGGCGTCGCCAGCATGGTTGCGGCGAGCAGGGCATCGCGCAGCGAAGATTTGCAGCTTGTCATGAGGTCCTCCCGGTCTTGCGAATTCGGCGTGATCCGTAGCCCGCACGAAGCGCCGGCTTGCCGGCGCGCAACGCGGGCCGGGCTTCGTCCGCGGCAACGCTTTTCCCGGATTTCGCTTCGCTCCATCCGGGCTACGCGGCTTCGTGGACGGGCGCTCTTCGGCAAGCCCAGCGCAAAGCGCGCCCGCCCTGCATCAACCTCACAGCCCAAATACGTAGAGCACCAGTGCGTTGCGCTGCTCTTTGAGTTCCGGCGTGTTGACGAGCCGCCCCTTCGCAACCGGGCTCGGCCCTGACACGATCGCAACATACTGCTTGCCGTTGACTTCGAACGTCATAGGCGGCGCGGAAAAGCCGGAGCCGACGTTGATCTTCCACAGCTCATCGAGCGTGGTGTCGTCGTAGGCGGCGACGGTGCCGTCGAGCAGCGCCAGGAACACGAGGCCGCCGCCGGTCGCCAGCGTGCCGGAATAGTTCGGATAGCGCAGATGCACGCTCTTCTTGACTTCGCCGGTCAGCGGATCGGCGGCCGTGAGGTCGCTCTCCCAGCGCTCGGCGGTCTGGCTGAGCCCGCCGTTCCAGCCGCGCTGCGCGTTGTGCTTCTCGCGGTCGATCGTGACGGTGACGCAGTTCGACAAGGCCGGGATGTAGAGCAGCTTCGTCTTCGGGCTGTAGGATGACGGCCAGTAGTTGTTGCCGCCGGCCTGGGACGGACATACCCGCTTGAGCGGCTCGCCGGGAACGAGGTTGCCGACGCCCGCATAGGTCTGAATGTCCTTGGCAGGGTCGTAATCGAGCGGCTTGCCGGTCTTCTGGTCGATGCCTTTGGTCCAGTTGACCTGCATGTACGGCTTCGCCAGCACCGGCTGCCCATTGCTGCGCTCGTAAGTGTAAAGGAAGCCGTTGCGCGCCGAGTGGGTGATGAGCTTGCGCGGCTCACCCGCAATGGTGCCGTCGATCAGGATGTGGGTGCCGACCTCGTCGTAGTCCCACATGTCGCCCGGCGTGAACTGGAAGTACCAGTTCATCTTGCCGGTGTCGGGATCATACGAGATGGCGCTATTGGTGTAGAGGTTGTCGCCGGGCCGGTAGAACGGGTCGAACATCGGCACCGGATTGCCGGTGCCCCAGATCGTCTGATTGGTGGCGGGGTCGTAGGTGCCCGTCACCCACACAGCGCCGCCGCCGGTTTGCCACGCGTTGGTGTTGCCCTTCCACGTTTCGCTGCCGGGCTCGCCGGGCGCCGGAACCGTGAACTTGCGCCACACCAGCTTGCCGGTGGCCGCATCGAGCGCGCCGATCCAGTCGCGCACCCCCTGGTCGCCATTGGCCGCCCCGATCATGATCTTGTCCTTGATCGCAAGCGCGGCCGACGTGAATGTCACATCCGGCGTGTCAGGGAATGAGGTTTCCCATACTACCTGGCCGTTTTCCTTGTTGGTGGCGATGATCCGCGGCGGCGAGATGCCGGCGCCGGTGATCACCAGATTGCCCCACAGCGCGGCGCCGCGGTTGCGAAGCTGGCGCTGCTGCTTCGGGTCCATCCGCCACACGATGCGGCCAACGTCGCCGGAGGTGCCGTCGATCTTGTAGAGCACGCCCCACGAGTCCGTCACGTAAAGGAAGCCGTCCTCGGCGAGCGGCGTCGCGTTCGTGAACTCGTTGCCGGCGCCGCCCCCTAGCGGGACCGCGTAGGCAAGCTTGAGGTTCTTCACATTGTCGCGGTTGATGCGGGCGAGCGGCGAAAACCGCTGGCCGTCATAGGTGCGGTGATTCATCAGCCAGTTCTGCGGCTCCTTGTCGGCATTGAGGAGCCGCTCCGGCGTCACATCGGCGGCGAGGGCCGGCGACGCCAGCATGGTTGCGGCGAGCATGGCGTTGCGCAGCGAAGATTTGTGTATTCGCATAGGGTCCTCCTGATTGCTGATTCTCTCCCTGCGGTTTCATGCCCCGCTTCAAGCGGGGCATCCAGCAACCCGCAGCTTGGCGATTAAAACCGAATGCCGGGATTGCTGGATCGCCCGGTCAAGCCGCATAGGCGCTAACTTAGCGCGTTTCGGTCTTCGGGAAGATGCAGGACCGCATTGATCGCTTGCAGAGCAAGCAGCCTGGGCGGCAACGGCTGTCAAGGGGTAAACCCGCTCCGCGGCGCGAAGCGCCCTTGACAGCCGTTGCAGCCCAGGCTTTCCGGCATCCAACCGATCAATGCGGTCCTGCATCTTCAGGCGATGGAATCTCTGGGTCAGCGCCCGCGTTAAGTCAGCGCCAATGGGGTCAAGCCGGGCGATGACACGTCAGTGGCTTCCCGGGGTGGGCAGTCTTCGACGAGCTCAGAGCGAAGCGTGCCACCCTCCGCTTTCCGGCGATTGCGTGGGTGGCAGGCACGGCGCTCCTGAGGTTGTCGACGGGGCGCCTTTGCCCGCCCTGCTCGACGTTTCGGTTCAAAGCGCAAAGACATACAGCACCGTCGCGTTGCGGATTTCCTTCAGCTCCGGCGTGTTGACGAGCTTCGCCCGCGCCGGCGTGCTCAGGCCCGAGGCGATGGCGAGGTATTGCTTGCCGTTGACCTCAAATGTCATCGGCGGCGCGCAGAAGCCGGTGCCGACATTGACCTTCCACAATTCGTCGAGCGTGGTGTCGTCGTAAGCCGCGATTGTCCCATCCAAGAGCCCGAGAAAGACGAGCCCGCCGGCGGTCGCAAGCGTGCCCGAATAATTCGGGTAGCGCAGATGCACGCTCTTCTTCACTTCGCCGGTCAGCGGATCGATGGCGGTGAGATTGCTCTCGAAGCGCTCATCGGTCTGGCTCAGGCCGCCGTTCCAGCCGCGTTGCGCATTGTGCTTCTCGCGGTCGATGGAGATGTTCACACAGGCCGTCAGCGCCGGAATGTACATGAGCTTGGTGAGCGGGCTGTAAGAAGACGGCCAGTAGTTGTTGCCGCCCGCCTGGGAGGGGCAGACCTTCTTGAGGGGAGCGCCCGGCGTGAGATTGCCGACGCCCGCATAGGTCTGGATGTCCTTGGCGGGATCGTAATCGAGCGGCTTGCCGGTCTTCTGATCGATGCCTTTGGTCCAGTTGACCTCCATGTAGGGCTTCGCCAGCACGGTCTGGCCGTTGAAACGGTCCATCGTGTAGAGGAAGCCGTTGCGGGCCGAATGGGTGACGAGCTTGCGCGATTGCCCGGCAACCTGGCCGTCGATCAGGATGTGAGTCCCGACCTCGTCGTAATCCCACATGTCGCCCGGCGTGTACTGGAAGTACCAGTTCATCGCGCCGGTGTCGGGATTCCAGGAGATTGCGCTGTTGGTGTAGAGATTATCGCCCGGCCGGTAGAAGGGATCGAACATCGGGACCGGATTGCCGGTGCCCCAGATGGTCTGGTTGGTGTCCGGGTCGTATGTTCCCGTGACCCACATGGCGGCGCCGCCGGTCTGCCAGGCATTGGTGTTGCCCTTCCACGTCTCGCTGCCCGGTTCGCCGGGCGCCGGAATGACGTATTTGCGCCACAGCACCTTGCCGCTCGCGGCGTCAAGCCCGGCGATCCAGTCGCGCACGCCGCGGTCGCCGCCGGCGGCGCCGACGATGATCTTATCCTTGATGGCGAGCGGGGCGCTGGTCAGGCGCGTTTCCGACTGGTCGAAGACCATGTTGGTCTCCCACACCGCCTTGCCGCTGGTCTTGTCGGTCGCGATGATGCGCGCCGGGGAGTTGGCGGCGCTGATGACGAGGTTGCCCCACAGGGCGGCGCCGCGGTTGGTCACCTGCTGCTCCTGCTTGGGCTCCATGCGCCAGACGATGCGGCCGACATCGCCCGAGGTGACGTCGATTTTGTAAAGCACGCCCCAGCCGTCGGTGATGTAGAGAAAGCCGTCTTCTACGAGGGGCGTCGCGTGGATGACTTCCATGCCGCCGGAGCCGCCGAGCGGCACCGCATAGGCAAGCCGCAAGTTCTTGACGTTGCTCTTGTTGATGCGCGCGAGCGGTGAAAACCGCTGGCCGTCATAGCTGCGGTGGTTCATCAGCCAGTTCTGCGGCTCCTTGTCGGGATTGAGGAGCCGTTGCGGCGTGACCTCGGCGGCCAGCGCCGGGGCTGCGGCGGCGAGGATGCTGCCCGCCAGCAGTACGATGCGGATCGAACCGTTGCGTTGTGCCATGAATCCCTCCCTGTGCGTCCCCCTCTCTCCCGTCCCGCGCGCGAGGGAGGGGAGGGAGAGGCACGGCGGCTTTGCGCCTAATCTACATCACGCCGTAGAGTCGGCAAAGGCGCGGTGGCATGGCGGCCGCAAGCTTCTTCAAGCGCGTTCGCCAATGCCCCCCGTGCACCGACCCGGAGGAACCATAGCCCGGGTTGAGCGCAGCGAAACCCGGGATCGGCATCGCCGCACGGATCGGCCGATCCCTGGGTTTCGCTGGAGCTCAACCCAGGCTACCCGGCTGCGCCTCCCCTCGCAGGCGCTTCGCGGCGTCGAGCGCCGAAATCACGATGTTCTGGTAGCCGGTGCAGCGGCACAGGTTGCCCGAAATGGCGATGCGAACTTCCTGCTCGGTCGGATTCGGGTTGTCGCGCAGGAATTCCAGGAGCGTGGTCAGCATGCCGGGCGTGCAGAAACCGCATTGCAGGCCGTGGTTCTCGTGAAACGCCTGCTGCAGCGGATGCAGCTTGTCGGGGCTTGGCGCAATGCCCTCGACGGTGAGGAAATCATGGCCGTCCGCCTGCACGGCGAGCATCAGGCACGAGCGCAGCGAGCGGCCGTCCATCAGGATCGTGCAGGCGCCGCATACGCCGTGCTCGCAGCCGAGATGGGTGCCGGTGAGGCCGAGCTGATGACGGATGAAATCCGCAAGCGTGACGCGGACCTCGACTTCTTCCTCATAGCGCTTGCCGTTCACCGTCAGCGCGATCCTGCGGGTCTGACCCATGCCGAGTTCCTATGCTTTGCCGGTGGCGCGGGCGTAGGCCCTTTCCAGCGCCCGCCGCGACATCACGGTGGCAAGATGCTGCCGATACCAGGCGGGCGCGTGGACATCATCGAGCGCCTCGAAACGGCGGCAGCTCTCGCAGGCCTGGCGCAGGAATTCGACGTCCGGCGCCTGGCCGATCAGCGCGGCTTCCAGTTCGCTCGCCCGCACCGGGCCGGCGCCCATCCCGCCCAGCGTAACGGCCGCCCGCGTGATCTTGCCATCGCCATCGACCTGCAACATCGTTGCCGCCGACACGATGGCGAAGTCGCCGTGCCGGCGCGCAAATTCCATGAATGCATAGCCGTGACCCGCGGGCCATGCAGTGAATTTGATTGCGGTCAGCACTTCGTTCGGCTCGACCGCCGACGTGAGATAGCCGACCGGAAAGTCCTTGAAGGCGATCTCGCGCTCGCCCGTCGGCCCCGCCACAACCACGACGGCATCAAGCGTCATGGCGCAGGAGACAAGCTCGGCGGACGGATCGAGATGGCACAGCGAGCCCCCGATGGTGCCGCGATTGCGGGTCTGGCGGTGGCCGATGTTCCCGATCGCCTCGTGCATCAGGGGAAATCGCTTCGCTACCAGCTCGGAGAATTCGAGATCGCGCTGGCGCGTCATGGCGCCGACTTCCATGCCTTCCGGAGTCTCGCGGATGTAGGAGAGCCCCTCGACCCGGTTGAGATCGATGATGTGGTCCGGCTGCACGTAGCGGAAATTCAGCATCGGCATCAGCGACTGGCCGCCCGCCAGCAGCTTGGCGTTGTCGAGCGTCGACAACAGGCCGACGACTTCGTCGACCGTCTTTGGATCATGATAATTAAAGGGAGGCGGCTTCATGGGACGATGTTCGCGATTGTGATGGTAGAGCATTTTCGCTGGCGGGTGAAGCCAGCTCGCCGGTCATGCCCCATCGAGCCGCGCGATGGCCCGTGCGAGATTGCGCCGCGCCGCGTCCTCGTGGCTCGCCTGGAACCGGGCGGTGGCGTAGATCGCAGGCCGCGCCAGAAATTGCGCGAGGACGGCGTGGCGCCCGAATTTCCACTGCGGCTCGGGCACCCAGGCATATTCGCGCCTCACCGCTGCCTCATAGGCAGCGAAGTCGTCGGCCGGGCTGCCGAGGATAGCCAGATCCATGTCGAGGAAGAGCGCGCAATCGCGTTTTGCGGCCGAGTCGACAAGATCTGGCAGCGCGTGGCCGGCCGTCGCCCGGATCATGGCGGCGATGCGCGCGATGCGATCCTCGTCCGTCACGCCGGCGAGCCGCGCCGCCGCAAGTTCGGCGCTTCGCTCCTCGTTGTCGCTGCGCCGTGTATCGTAGATCGCGTCGTGGAACCAGATCGCGGCTTCGACTGCTTCGCGGTCCGCAATCATGTCGGCGCAAGCATCTGCGAGGCGGAGCAGCGCCTCGATGTGGCGAAGGTCATGGTAATGGCGGTCAGGCGCGGTATAGGCGGAGATGAGTTCGACGCGCACCGGCTTGGAGATCAGCGCCATGGCACGGGGAGAATAGCGCATTTGTCGAGGAAGTCACGACGGCCAGCGGACCGGCTCCCCACCCTTCGAGCCGGGAGCCCGCCCGCCCTCCACACCGCGGATCATGCCCGCTATCCGGCCCGCCTCCGGCGCGCTATGACCAGACTGTCATGGCACGCGCGATTCGCATTCTCGGCATCGATCCCGGGCTTCGCCGCACCGGCTGGGGCGTGATCGAGGCCGACGGCAATCGGCTGATCTACGTTGGCTGCGGCTCGGCCTGCACCGACGATGCGACGGCGCTTGCCGAGCGGCTGGTTCAGCTCCACGACGCGCTTGTGCGGGTCGTCGATGAATTCCGGCCCGACGAAGCCGCCGTCGAGGCGACGTTCGTCAACAAGGACGCCGCCGCCACCCTCAAGCTTGGCCAGGCGCGCGGCATCGCCATGGTGGTGCCGGCGAAGGCCGGCGTCATCATCGCCGAATACGCCCCGAACCTCGTCAAGAAGACCATTGTCGGGGTCGGCCACTGCCACAAGTCGCAGATCCGAATGATGCTGGGCGTGCTGCTGCCCAAGGCCGATCCCGGCTCGCACGACGCCGCCGACGCGCTTGCGGTCGCCATTACCCACGCGCACCACCGCCAGAGCGCGGCGTTGAGGGGAGCGGCGAGATGATGGGTATCGGCAATGAGCGGCGAGGCGCGCGCTACTCCCTCCCCCCAATCGAAATCGGCTGTTGCCAATTTCGATCGCCTTATTCAGTGGCCGAAACCCGCGTATACGCGGGTTCGGCTGGGGGAGGAATGGGATGGGGGGTCGTGCCGTGGGGCACGGTCTCGCCTCATTCCTCCACCCCCGCCCCATTCCCCTCCCCACAAGGGGGATGGGCGAAGGAGCGAGGCCGCCGCCCATGATCGGCAAGCTCACCGGCATGGTCGACAGCGTCGGCGAGGACTTCGTGGTCCTCGACGTCCATGGCGTCGGCTATCTTGTCTATTGCTCGGCTCGCACCTTGCAGGAGCTGCCGGCGGCCGGCAAAGCGGTGGCGCTGGCGATCGAGACCCATGTGCGCGAGGACCAGATCCGCCTGTTCGGATTCCTGTCCGCCGCCGAGCGGGAATGGTTCCGGCTGCTGCAGACCGTGCAGGGCGTGGGCGCCAAGGTCGCGCTGGCGATTCTCTCGACGCTGCGGCCCTCAGACCTCGCCACCGCCATTGCGATGCGCGACAAGGCGGCCATCACGCGCGCGCCCGGCGTCGGCCCGAAGGTTGCCGAACGGATCGTCACCGAGCTGAAGGACAGGATGCCGGCGCTCGCGGCTGTCGATCCGGCGGCGGTGAGGCTCGCGGGCGCCATCGAGGACAAGCGCGCCGCAGGTCCCGTCACGGATGCAGTGTCGGCGCTGGTCAATCTTGGCTACGGGGAGCCGCAGGCCATGGCGGCCGTCGCAGCGGCCGTTCGCAGCGCCGGTGACGGCGCCGATACGGCGCGGCTGATCCGGCTCGGATTAAAAGAACTTGCCAAGGAGCTGACCAGGTGAGCGCACCGGACCGCCGCCTCGTTGCTGCGGAGCGCCGCGACGAGGATGTCGTCGAAGTCTCGCTCCGCCCGCAGCGGCTCGGCGAGTTCATCGGTCAGGAACAGGCGCGGAGAAATCTCGGCATCTTCATCGAGGCTGCGCGTGCGCGCGGCGAGGCGCTCGATCACGTGCTGCTGGTCGGCCCGCCCGGCCTCGGCAAGACCACGCTCGCCCAGATCGTGGCGCGCGAACTCGGGGTCAATTTCCGCGCCACGTCCGGCCCGGTGATCGCCAAGGCGGGCGACCTCGCGGCGCTGCTCACCAACGTGGAACAACGCGACGTGCTGTTCATTGACGAGATCCACCGCCTCAATCCGGCGGTGGAAGAAATCCTCTATCCGGCCATGGAGGATTTCCAGCTTGATCTCATCATCGGCCAG
>JAJPKK010000022.1 GCA_021323775.1 Hyphomicrobiales bacterium | reverse complement strand
GCCGGGCCGCGGGTCACGTCCATGGGCAATGCGGTCGGCTTGATCCAATAGGACCCGATCTTCTTTTTGCCCCCAACGTCGATCCACAGGCCGTGCTCGCCGCCGAGATCATCCGGCGTCGCAAAGCGGAATTCGGCTCGTCCGGCATTGTCCGCCGTACTTTCCGCGACGGTTCTGGAGTCTTCCTCCCAGCCCTGGCCGGTCATGCGGTTGCCCACCACCCGGCTCCAGTTGAGCTTAAAGCTCTTGCCCGGCGCCAAGCCCTCCGCGCGCACCACAACGGGGTCGCCGACGCCTGAAAATTGCGGCGTCGCGACAAGCTCGCCCCGCGGCGGCAGCGTGCGCACGATCTTCTGCGCCTGCTCGGCCGGGGGCGCAGGCATCACTGGCGGGCCATCCGTGACGGTGAACTGGAACATGAAGCGCGGCCGGCCCGGCGCCGGATTCTGTTCCGGATTGCGATACGGAAACGTCAGTTCGCCATGCATCACTTCAATGACGTGCACGCCCGGCCCGCCGGTTGCCGGTATCGTGAAGCTCGCCGCGCCCTTCGTGGTGACCGACGAAATCCAGCCGGTGAAGTTGTTGTCGTAGATCACGTCCCAGGAGTTGTAGAGCGAACGATAGCCGATACCCTTCACATCGAACTTGATCGGCGTGCCCGGCGGTCCGCTCTTTGGCGAAATCTCCACCGTCATGTCAAGGTTGAAGGCAACGTGGGTAAATTGGCGCGAGCCCTGCTGCAGCACGATATCGTGCATGAAGCCGTAGTCATCCGGCGCAATGAACTTCGCCGAGAGGCGTCCCGATTGATCGCTTTTGGCCTTGGCGATCTCGTAGGCGACCGGCGTGAATTCGCGGCCGTGATACTCGGCGTCACCCACCTTCCACGCGCCGGTGGCGGTGGTCCAGACGAGCTGGAACTCCTGGTTCGGCGGCAGGCCTTCAGCCGAAAGCGTCACCGGCGCGCCGGCCGGGGCATGTGTGGGAGAGACATTAAGCCGGCCCACATAGCCGTTCGACGCCTCTCCGACTTCGACTTCCGGCCCAAGGCCCGCTGCGGGGGCCGCGGCCGCCGGCGCCTGGGACATCAGCGCCAATGACACCGCCGCAACCGGCAACATCAGCCCGCACGACAACCCGGCCAGCCGGCCGCCGCCAAAACTCATGGATGACCCCTTAGAAGAATCAATTCTTCTTCATTTCCGGCTCGCCGGCGACCACCATCAATTCCGTGGTCGGGCGATTGAACGGCTTCCATTCGACCGTCGAGCCGTCATTCATGGTGGCGATCACTTTGTACCCGACCGTGCCGGTTGGGTAGTCCTTCGGGATGCTCCAGAACAGCGACCAGAAATAGTCCGTGGGCGGATTGCCGTGCGACTTGAAGCCGGCGGGCAGCCTCTGGCCATTGCCCAGCTCCACCACGACGCTCTTGAGCACCTTATCGTCGGCCACGTCGCCGTTCGGCTGCAGCACACGGATGCGGAAGGCGACCGCCTCGCCGGGCTTGTACTGATTGACCAGGACGCAGAAAGGCCCTGCCTGATTGGGCAACGCGTGGCGCACGATATCGCCCTCGAAGAACAACTTTCCCTTTGGCTGCTGAGCCTGTGCTCCCGAGGCGAAACCGAACGTCGCGACGGCCAATGCAATCACTGAGACTGAGATGTGTTTCATTTGAGGGCGCCCTTTCCAACCTGACGTGGACTTATTGCGATGCGATCGCATCATTGTTGGTCAAACATAGCCGTTTTTTCGCCGGGCCGAAAGGGGGGTGAGCGGGGCAATTCCATTTCCGCTCGCCCGCGTACGGGCCGGGGCAGTTGCAGTTACCATGAAAACAAAGGCGGGGCGGCGCGCGGGAGACCGGCCCGCTGCGCTGACGCGGCGGAGGCGAGGTAGCTTCGTGCCGTGAGCGGAGCACCTTTACGTTTGCGCGAAAGCCCGCGCGATCACGGTTGATCAAACGCACTCACGCGAGCACGGCAACGCGGCTCTCGTCGCTCGCCTCTTCCGTCCGCGGAGACGCCGGCAATTGCAGCACAACTGCGTGCTGCCCCTCGCACAGCCTGGTGACAAGCACGATCTGCCCGTCGGCGAACTCGAGTGCGTCGTGATGCACGTGCGGCTGATCCATGTTGACTTGCCGGAAGCGCGCCACTCTCGCCCCAAGCTTTTTCGCACGCTTCAGGTTCGGGAAGAAGCCGTGCTCGTATTCCACCTCTTTCTCGAATGCGACTTCCGTACCGGGAAGAAGGCACACGGCGACGCTCGGTTCTCCGACCGCCGCAAAGCCGCTGGTGATCGCATTGGCGAATTTCGTCGACACCAGTTTGTCTCCGACCACGGCAGGTCGGGAGGCAATGAATTGCAGACTGTAGTCGCACATTGAAGTTATCCCGCAGTTGCGAACAGCCAGTATGGTTGTCCTGTGTCAAATATGCCCAAAGGCGGTGGCAATTTCGTGTCGTAATGCGGGACCGGACAGCCCGCGGCGATGCGGCGGCGCTCCGCAAGGTCGCGCCGGTCAGCCGATCAAGGGAAGCGCATCGTTCCGACACCGCCCACGGATCGCCCTGCCGGTTGACATGCGCCGCGTTTCCAATATCTCCACAAGCATCATGCAACCCATTCATGTCATCGGCGGCGGCCTCGCGGGGAGCGAAGCGGCTTGGCAGATCGCCGCCCGCGGCGTGCCCGTCGTGCTTCACGAGATGCGCCCGAACCGGACCACGGCAGCCCACAAGACCGGCTCCCTCGCAGAACTGGTGTGTTCGAATTCGTTCCGTTCTGATGACCGCGAGCACAATGCAGTCGGCCTCCTGCACGAGGAAATGCGGCGGCTCGGCTCCCTGGTGTTGCGCGCGGGCGATGCCAACCAGGTGCCGGCGGGCGGCGCGCTCGCCGTCGACCGCGACGGATTTTCGCGGGCCGTCACGGAAGCGCTCATGTCCCATCCGCTGGTTACGATCGATCGCGGCGAGGTGACGGCGCTGCCGCCCGCCTCGTGGGACAGCGTCATCATTGCGACCGGTCCCCTCACCTCGGCTCCTCTCGCCTCGGCGATCCGAGCCGTGACCGGCGAAGATGAGCTCGCCTTCTTCGACGCTATCGCGCCGATCGTCCATCGCGACTCGATCGACATGTCGGTCGCCTGGTTCCAGTCCCGCTACGACGACGGGGGCCCGGGGGGCTCCGGCGCCGACTACATCAACTGCCCGCTCGACCGGCCTCAATACGAGGCCTTCATCGATGCGCTTCTGGCCGGCGACCGCGTCTCGTTCCATGAATGGGAAAGCTCGACGCCCTATTTCGATGGCTGCCTGCCGATTGAGGTCATGGCGGAACGCGGCCGCGAGACCTTGCGGTTCGGTCCGATGAAGCCCGTCGGGCTTACTGACCCTCATCGGCCCGGCGTGAAACCCTATGCCGTCGTGCAACTGCGCCAGGACAACCGGCTTGGCACGCTGTTCAACATGGTCGGCTTTCAGACCAAGCTCAGGCACGCCGAACAGGTGCGCATATTCCGCATGATCCCCGGCCTCGAACACGCCGAGTTCGCGCGGCTTGGCGGTCTGCATCGCAACACCTTCCTCAATTCGCCGAAGCTCCTGGACGGCACGCTGCGGCTTAAGGCGATGCCGCGGCTGCGTTTCGCCGGGCAGATTACGGGCTGCGAGGGCTATGTGGAGTCCGCCGCCGTCGGCCTTCTCGCCGGCCGCTTCGCGGCGGCCGAACGGCGCGGCGAGGCGCCGGACCTGCCGCCGCCCACCACGGCCCACGGTGCGCTTCTGGCCCACATCACCGGCGGCCATCTGGAGACGATCGACGCAGGGCCGCGCTCGTTCCAGCCCATGAACGTCAATTTCGGCCTGTTCCCGCCGCTCGGGACATCGCCGAGCCGGCCCGCCTCCTTCCCTGACACTCCCGCGCAAGCGGGGGAGGGAAGGGCGGAGGTGGAACGAAGGGGGCGGCTGCGCGGCGCCGCGAAGGCAATGGCCAGGCGACGGGCCTTGACCTTCCGGGCCCTCGCCGACCTAGACGCCTGGGCAGGCGGCGGCGCCATGATGGAGCTCGTCCCAACGGCTCCCATGGCGCCGTCTCCCGAAGGCGCGCCGTCGCCGGAGCCGCATCCGCGATGACGGCCCCGGATGCCCTGGCCGGAAGGTGGCAGACCTCGGTCGTGCTCAAGCGCGATGTGTTCTCCACCGTCGAGCGCGGCATCTTCCACGGCGAGCATGGCGATATGCCGGCTGTGCTGCGACGGCTCGACCAGGTGCCGTGGTGGTCAAGGCCCCTCGCCCGCCATTTGTTCAATCGCGAGCGGCGCGCGCTTGCGCGCGCGACGCCGCTCGGCGTTGCGCCGCCGCTGCTCTATGCCGACGACCGCCGGCTGGTGCGCGGCTACATCCCGGGCAGCGCGCTGAAGATCGCGCAGCCTTACGGCGACCATGCGTATTTTCGCTCCGCCCGCGCAGCATTGCGGGCGCTT
Organism: Hyphomicrobiales bacterium; assembly: GCA_021323775.1. Classification (GTDB taxonomy): domain Bacteria; phylum Pseudomonadota; class Alphaproteobacteria; order Rhizobiales; family Xanthobacteraceae; genus JAJPKK01. Next base: position 39,047 of record JAJPKK010000022.1, on the reverse strand, counting down.
CATCGGGCCGGCATTTCCCACAACGATCTCGCCAAGGAGCAGAACTGGCTGCGCACCCCCGATGGCCGCGCCTATCTGCTCGACTTCCAGCTTGCCTCCGTGTTCCGCCGGCGCAGCCGGCTGTTTCGCTTGGCGGCCTATGAAGACCTGCGCCACTTTCTCAAGCACAAGCGCCGCTATCTCCCGGACGCGGTGACGCCCGCGGAGCGCCGCGTGCTGGCGCGCAAGAGCCTGCCGACCCGCATCTGGATGATGACCGGCAAGAAAATCTACATGGTGGTCACGCGCGGGCTCCTTGGCTTTATCGACTCGGAGGGCGGCGGCGCGCGGCTCGCCTACGACGCGCCGGCAGTCGAGGCAGCGCTGAAGACCTTCGCGCATGTGCGCGACGCTGCGGTCCTCGATTTTCCCGACCGCAAGAGCGCGACCGGGCTTTACGCTTTTGTTGAGTCGGATGTCCCGTTGCACGAGGAGGACGTCCGCAAGCGGTTAGCGCGGGCCGTCGGCGCCGAAAGGCTGCCGGAGTTCATCCAGATTGCGGACGCGCTCCCGCGCCGGAAGGACGGCGTGGTGCGGCGCGACATTCTCCGGCTCATCAGCACCAATCAGGTCGATCTGATCGAGCCCCTCATCGCCTCAAAGGAGGAAGGGCAGATCGCCCGCCGCCTCGTGGCGGAGCGCAAGAACCTCTACGGCGCGCCGGCGGTCGCGGCGGCGCTCATGGCGCACCGCGGCGTGCGCGACGCTGCGGTGCTCGCCTATCCGGACCGGCTCACGGGCACCGGCCTTTACGCCTTCGTGGAGGCGGGTGAAGCGCAGAACTGCGGCGAAGAGGAGCTTGCATCGTATCTGGCCGGCGCGATTGGCCGCGACAACGCCCCGAAATATATCCAGGTGGTGCCGGCGCTGCCGAGGAACGCCGCCGGCTCCATTCGCACCGATATCCTCCAGCTCATCGCCGCCAACCAGGTCGACAGCATCGATGCGCTCATCACGTCGGAGGCTGAGCGCGCGACCGTGGACCGCATCCTGAATGGGCGGCACAACATGCGGGACCGGTTTGTGTTGTAGACTTAGATCCTCGGCCACCGGCGCGCTGCCCGCCATAGCGACCACTGACGCCGCCACTGCGGCACCTCCACGGCCGCGAAAGGGTCGGTCGCCGCCGCATCAAGCCGGGCAAGCAACTGCGGCGCCAGAGCCGCGATCAGAAATGCCGGCGCGCAGGATTCAGGGATATGTGGCGCGGCCGCGCGAAACCGGCCGAATGCCGCGCGCGCGTGATCGCGCAGGCGGGCAAGCGCGGCGTGCAACTCGGCAGTATTTTGCCACGCCTCGATCTCTTCGCGTGTGACGCCGTGCCGCGCCAACAGGTCGAGCGGCACGAAGAGTTGGCGGCGCGCGAGATCCCGCGGAAAGCTGCGCAGGCGCTGCGCCACGCCGCAGGCGATTCCGGCAGGCCCGGCGGCGGCGGCGATCGCATCGGTGTCGTGCGCGGGCTCAAGAATCTGCGCCGCCAGTGCGAACAGGGTCCCGGAAGTGCGCTCCGCATAGGCGTCGAGATCGGCAAGGCTCGGCATCGCGTCATCGTAGAGATCGAACGCATGGGCATCGATCAACGCGACAAGCGGCCCCGTCGGCAAGGCGTGCGACGCGATCGTATCGAGAAGCGCAGCCGCGACCGGATTGGCCGACACTTCGCCCCTGCCCTCCCCAGCGAGCACATCACGCCACCACTGCAGCCGGATTTCGCCCGGCAGCGGTTCGCGCGCTGCATCGCGCACGCGGGCGATCTCGCTCGCGAAGGCATAAAGCGCGTAGAGATGCTGGCGCGCCGCCGCCGGCGCGAATAGACTCGCGAGGTAACGGTCTTTGTCGGCGGCGCGAACCAGCGCCTCGCAATGGGCGTAGGAGTCCTGCATGACAGATTGCAAGATCGCTCCGAAAATCGAGGCCGAACACAGGTCCGAAGTCTATCACGCAACGCCGGACGAACTGCGGGCACTGGACGATGCGGAGATGAGCAGCGTGGCGAGCGAGGAAGAGAGGCTCATGGAGAAATTGCACGCGACGCCCCCCGCGGACAGCATTAGCGACCTTGCTTGCCGATGGTGACGCCTACAAGCTCTATGAGAAGTTTGGGTTCAAAAAGAGCGCGCCAGAATCGATTGGCATGCTCCAAAGACGTTAGCCATTTTCAATCCACCGCCAGCAGCAGCGCTCCGATCCTTCGGCGTTCCCCGAGCAGAATGTTGTAGGTGCGCACCGCCGCGCCGGTCGACATGGATTCGAGCACGATGCGCCGCGCCCGGAACGCCTCGCGCAGCGGCGCCGGCATCGCGAGAAAATCCCTGCCGGTGCCGATCAGGAAGTGATCGACCGCGGCCTCCGGGGTCGCGGGATTAAGCGCCAGCGCCAATGCGGCTTCATCGATCTCGCTCACTGAGGCTACCGGGCTTGCCCAGATCCCGTTCGGCAGGCACAGCAACGAACCCCGGTGGGACATGCCGGCGAAGCGGAAACCGCCATTGCCGTAAGCGTCGATCTGAGCCGGCCTCGGAAGGTGACGGTCGGCCCCGTTCATGAGTGTCAACGCACCGCATCCTCTCCCGCTTGCGGGGGAGGGTTGGGGAGGGAGACCTCCGCGCGAATCAGTGCCGCGGATCCGGCCCCCTCCCTGGCCCTCCCCCGCAAGCGGGGGAGGGAAAAGACCGTCGCCGTCTTTACATAAGCGCTGCGCCGCAGCTCGTTTCGTAATCGAAGCGTTATCACCATCACTCCCGGCGAACCCTCAGCGGCGCACGCGCGCCGCCGCCGGCGCGCGGCTCGGCACGGTCGGTGGGGACTCCACGGCCACCTGCTCGGGAGCCTCGGCGACATATTGCCGGCCGGTGCCGACGCCGAGGTAGATGAGAATCGGCGAGGCGATGAACACCGAGGTATAGGTGCCGACCAGCGCGGCGCCGAACATCATCGTCGCCGTGAACGAGTGAATAGCCTGACCGCCGAACAAAAGCAGCGCCGTCAATGCCAACAGCACCGTGACGTGAGTGATGACCGAGCGCGACAGCGTCGCGTTGATCGATACGTTGAGCAGGTCGGTCATCGGCATCTTCTTGTAGCGCCGCAGCATCTCCCGGATGCGATCGTAGATGACGACGGTGTCATTGAGAGAGTAGCCAAGAATGGTGAGCAGCGCCGCGATGCTGGTCAGGTCAAAATCGATCTGCGTGATCGACATGAATCCGATGGTCAGCACAATGTCGTGCACGTTGGCGATCATGGCGCCGAGCGCAAACTGCCACTCGAACCGGAACCACAGATACATCAGGATCGCGCCGATGGCGACGAATATGCCGATGATGCCCCAGTGCAGAAGCTCGCCCGACACGCGCGGCCCCACCACATCGACGCTGCGGTAGTCCACGCCGTCGCCGAGAGCCTCCCGCACCTTGGTGACGGCCGCCTGCTGCGCCTGCTCGCCGCCGGGCTGCTGGGCAATCTTGATTTCCACGGTGTCGGCGCCGCCGAACTCCTTGAGCTGGATTTCGCCGAGCCCGAGCTGCGAGAGCGTCGAGCGCATCGCGGCGATGTCGACGGGTCCCGACTTGGACTGCACCTCCATCCGGGTGCCGCCGATGAAGTCGATGCCGAAATTGAGGCCATGCGTGAAGTAGAGCACGATGGCGACAATGGACAGCACCGCCGAGATCGGGAAGCTTATCCGGCGGAAGCGGATGAAATCGAAGTTGGTGTTATCGGGTACGATGCGAAGGAGGCGCACGTTCTTTTTTCCCTAAATCGGCACTGTCTGCGGGCGCACCATGCGCACCCACCATGCCATGATGAGCCGTGTCATGGTGAACGCCGTGAACAGCGTGGTGATGATGCCGATCCCGAGCGTCACCGCGAAGCCGCGAACCGGTCCCGTACCGATGAAGAACAGCACGGCGGCGGCAATGAAGGTCGTGATGTTGGAGTCGAGAATCGTGGCAAGCGCGCGGCTGAACCCGGCATCGATCGCGGTGATGGCGCTGCGCCCGGCGCGCGCCTCCTCGCGGATGCGTTCGTAGATCAGCACGTTGGAGTCCACCGCTATGCCGACGGTCAGCACGATGCCGGCGATGCCGGGCAGCGTCAGCGTCGCTGAGAGGAACGAAAGGACGCCGAGGATCATCGCCACATTGACGGCGACCGCGATGTTGGCGAACAGGCCGAACAGCGCATAGGTCGCGAGCATGAACACCACCACGAGGGCCGCGCCCCAGATCGAGGCGTGCTCGCCGGCTTTGATCGAATCAAGACCAAGGCCCGGTCCGACCACGCGCTGTTCGATCACCGTAAGCTTCGCCGGCAGCGCGCCGGCGCGCAGCAAGATCGCCAGATTGTTGGCGCTCTCGACAGTGAAGTTGCCGGAAATCTGCCCCGCCCCGCCGAGGATCGGCTCGCGGATCACCGGCGCCGAAATTACCTCATTGTCGAGCACGATGGCGAAGGGACGCCCGACATTCTCCTGCGTCGCGCGCCCGAACCGCCGCGCGCCGGTGCTGTTGAACTTGAAGTTGACGATCGGCTCGTTCGTGCGCTGATCGAATGAGGCCTGGGCATCGGTCAGGTCGGCGCCTTCCACCAGCGCCTGCTTCTTGACCAGAACCGGAACCCGCTGGTCGCCCTGCTTCTCGTAGAGAACTTCGCTGTCCGAAGGCGCACGCCCTTGCAGGGCATCCTGGGCGCTCATCGACGTGTCGACCATGCGGAATTCCAGCTTTGCGGTCTGGCCTAGAATCTCGATCAGACGTCGCGGATCGCCGAGGCCCGGCACCTCCACCAGGATGCGGTCGCTGCCTTGACGCTGGATGGTGGGCTCGACCAGGCCAAGCTCATTGACGCGCTTTTCGATGATCGGGACCGATTGGTCGATGGTCTGCCGCGTGCGTTCCAGCATGGCGGCGTCGGTCGGAGTAAGCCGCACGAGCCCGCCGCCAGCATCGACGACATCGAGCGTGCGCAAGCCGTTGCCCTGCAGGACGCCGCCCAAAGGCTGCGAGAGACCGCGCAGCTTGGCGAATGCGTTGGAAAAGTCGGGGCCCTCGCGCAGCCGCACCTCGACGCTGTTGCCGCGCACCGCCGGAGCCTGGGCCCAGGTCATGCGGGCTTCGCGCAGCGTCCGCACCACCTCGTCGCGCAGCGTATCGAGGCGCTGCTTGCGGATATCGTTGCGGTCAACCTCCAGGAGGATGTGCGAGCCGCCCTGAAGATCGAGGCCAAGCACGAGGCGGCGCTGCGCCCATTCGGGCCAGCTCTTGACGGTCTGCTCGGAAAAGAAATTCGGTATGGTGAAGGCGCAGACGACCAGCGCGGTGAGCAGGATCGCCGCGGCCTTTGCACGCGAGAAATATAACATCGCCGCTCTCTCCCTGGGTCGTGGCGGTTCCCGGACCTGATCCGGGACCTGTCCCGGCCACCCCGATTATAGATCCCCTGGGCCTTCATCGGGGGTCGCCGGGACAATCCCGGCGACGACCCCCTCCCTACCCTGCCCCGCACGCGAGGAGGGTGGGGGAGGGGGCAAGCGATCGAAATCCAGTCTAGCCGCCCTTTTCGTCCTTCACCGGCTCACTCTTCGCCCGAACGTCAGCCACCATGCTGCGCACCTGGCGCACCCGCACGCCGTCGGCGATCTCGATCTCGACCTGATCGTCGTCCACCACCTTGGTCACCTTTCCGACCAGCCCGCCCGAGGTGACGAGGATGTCGCCGCGGCGCACATTCTTTACCATCTCCTGGTGCTGCTTGGCCCGCTTCTGCTGGGGCCGCAGAATGAGGAAATACATGATGACAAAAATGAGCGCAAAAGGCAGCAGCTGATAAAGCACCTCCGGGCTGGCGCCTCCCGCGGCCTGTGCGTAGGCGGGTGTGATCATGCGCGCAATTCTCCTTTGCGGGTGTTGTGAACTTGATTGGTCCGCCAGGCCCGGAAACCCGCCGAAAACCGCTCTGAGTGAAAGCCGGGCGGACTATAGCGGCCGCCAGCCCGATTGCAACGATGCAAGGCGTCTCAACCGCTTCCCGCAGCGCAGACTTCTCCCGCCAAAGAGCGGGCGAAACGCTTGCGCTCTTTAACAAAGGAATCGCACCTTGCGGCATCTGCCCTGCCCCGCTATTGGGACGCAATCACGAAAGCAACTCTATGTCCCTGCCAAAGAAGCCCCTGGTACCGCCCACCCTGGTTTCCTCCACTGGCCCGGCAGATGTGTTCGAGCGCATCGCCAATGCCCTGGAGCGCCTTGCGCCGCCCCATCCTCGACCGCCGGATTTTACCACCGCCGAAGCTTACATTTGGTATCCGGCCGGCCGCACGCTAGCCCCGGTTCCGCGCGTTAACCGCGTTGATATGTCGCTTCTCAAGGGCATCGACCGCATGCGCGATATCCTCGTGGAGAACACCGAGAGGTTCGCCCGCGGCCTGCCGGCCAACAATGCCTTGCTGTGGGGCGCCCGCGGCATGGGAAAGTCGTCGCTCGTCAAGGCGGCCCACGCGGCGGTGAATGCGGGCTTGGGCGCCGATGCGGGCCTGCTCAAGCTCGTCGAAATCCATCGCGAGGATATCGAAAGCCTGCCTGACCTGATGACGCTGCTGCGGGGCGCGCCATACCGCTTCCTGGTGTTCTGCGACGACCTCTCCTTCGACGCCCAGGATACGTCGTACAAATCCCTCAAAGCTGTACTCGAAGGCGGCATCGAGGGCCGGCCCGACAATGTCATCCTCTACGCCACCTCGAACCGGCGGCACCTCCTCTCCCGCGACATGATCGAGAATGAGCGCGGCAGCGCCATCAATCCCGGCGAAGCGGTCGAGGAGAAGGTATCGCTGTCGGACCGCTTTGGCCTTTGGCTCGGCTTTCACCGCTGCAGCCAGGACGAGTTCCTCGCCATGGTGGAGGGTTACGTCAATTATTATGGCGTGCCCGCCGACGCCGCCGCAGTGCGGCGCGAAGCGCTCGAATGGGCGACCACGCGCGGATCTCGCTCCGGGCGCGTCGCCTGGCAGTATGTGCAGGACCTCGCCGGCCGCCTTGGGGTGACGCTGACGGAGAAGTGAGCAGCGTAAAGTGCCGGATGGGCAAAGGCGGAGGCAAATCGTGCCAGTCGGAGCGCCGCCAGGGCGGTGACGCCTGTAGCCGGCATTGAGCGAAGAGAAATGCGGGGCCGGCCGTTCCCGGATGTCGCTTCGCTCCATCCGGGCTATGGCGCGGCGCGACGTCCTCACGACTCACAGCGGCGCTGACGCGGTCTTGTCGGCCGGCAGATATTGCATGGGGTCGACCGGGGCGGAGTTCTTGCGAATCTCGAAATGAAGCTGCGGGGTTGCGGCGTTGCCGGTTTGCCCGGACTTCAGGATCACCTGTCCCTTGTGAACCTGGTCGTTGCGTTTGACCAGGAGTTCGCTTGCATTCGCATAGGCGGTCACGAAGCCGTTCGCGTGACGCACCAGCACGAGGTTGCCGTAGCCTTTCAGCTCGTTGCCCGCATAGGCGACGACGCCGTCTTCGGCGGCGCGCACCGCGGTGCCTTCGGGGAGCGCGAGGTCGATGCCGTCGTTGGGCGAGCCATTCACCCTGGCGCCGAAATTGTTGATGATGCGGCCGCGCACCGGCCATCGGAACGCGGGCGCGCCGTTCGGCCCGGCCTCCGCGGACGGCGGTTCGACCGGCGACGCCAAACGCACATTGGCCGCAGCCTCCGACGATGCGACTTTGCCAGGCGCCGCGGCGGCCGCCGTGTAGGTCTGCGGCGGCTTCGTTTGCGCGACCACCGGACCGCCGGGTTGCGGCCCGCCCGGATGGGCGCTTGGGGGCGCTCCCATTCTCACCGGTATCGTCAACCGTTGCCCCACCTTCAGAGGGGTTTCGGGCGAAATGCCGTTGGCAACCGCGATCTCCCTGGCGCTCACCCGGTATTTGTGCGCGACCTTGCCCAAGGTATCGCCCGAGGCAACGGTATGGACGGGAGGCGTCGGCAGCAGAGTCTGAGCCGAGCTTCCGGCAACTGATGTTGAAGCCGGCATTGCGGCCTGCGCGGGCGCTGCCGGAAGCGACGCTTGAGCCGCGGGCGCAGGCGCGGCGGGCGCCTGCGGGACCGCAGCAGGCCTTGGCGTGCGCGGCGCGGCGGCATCGGCGATCCTCGCACCGCCGCCGGCCCCTCCCGTGAAGGCGGGCGCTGATCGCGGCGCGGGCGTATACGATGGCGCGGATTGGGGCGTGTATTGAGAAGCTGGCGGTGCATATGACGGCGCCGGCGCGGGTGGCGGATATTGCGGATACTGAGGAGCCGGCGGCGCATAGGGCGTCACTGACGGCGGCACCGGCTGGGGCGGCACATATTGAGGACCGGGCGGCGTGTACTGAGGCGGCGTGTACGGAGGCTGCTCATACTGCAGGGCGGCATATTGAGGCGCATAAGCCGGGCCGGGCGGCTGCGCCTGAGGCAATGGCTGGCTTTCCACAGCGACGGTGCGCGTCGGCTGCACCGGAACGGCGGCTGGCTGACTGGCAGGCGCACGCGCGGCGTAAGAATTGCGGCTGGAATTTTCACCGAAGCGGGACACCTCGGAGCTGCAACCGGCAGCGCCGATCGCCACGGCGGACAGGAGGCCGCAGAAAAACGCGCAATGCAATCGTCGCTTGGCAATATCTCTAACCATGTCCGCACTCAATAAGCCCGCATCTTCGGGCAGTAAGACATTGGTGAAGTAAACATCCCTTTAAACGTTCAGGGATCCGTTAAAGCAGATGGTAAACGGCTGGTTACCTCCGATCCGGAACCTGCAAAACATCTACGACCCTCGCCCTGAGGAGCGCGCTCCTGAGCTTGTCGAAGGAGTGCGCGTGTCGAAGGACGGCCACAGGCGAGGGCCGCGCCCGTGGCCATCCTTCGCCCCTTGACAAGCTCAGGACGGCCGCGCAGAGCGCGGCCTCCTCAGGATGAGGTCCGACGGTGCGATTTTCGACACGATTGGTTTCAGCGATAGATCGGCCAGGGCCGCGTCACAGCTCCTGCGCCTGGCCGGGCAGCAATGGAACGAAACGCACGTCGATCAGCTCGGTCCGCTCAACGCCTTGTCCGGTACGAACGATCTTCACCAGCCTCTGATGCTGCTCGTGCGGGCCGAGCGGCAGCACCATGATGCCGCCGACCGCGAGCTGGTCCATGAGCGCTGGCGGCACAGTGACGGCCGCCGCGGTCACGATGATGCGGTCGAACGGCGCCCGATCGGCTGCCCCCATCATGCCGTCGCCAGTAATGATCTCGACATTGTCGCAGTTGAGCGCCCTGAGACGGCTGCGCGCCGCGTCAGCAAGCGTGCGGTAACGCTCAATGCTCGTTACCCTGGCGGCAAGCCGCGACAGGATCGCCGCCTGGTAGCCGGAGCCGGTTCCGACCTCGAGGACGTGATGCTCCGGCCGGACCTCCAATTGCTCCGTCATATAGGCGACCAGATAGGGCTGGCTGATGACCTGCCCGCACGCAATCGGCAAGGCGCGATCGAGATACGCGAGGTGCACATGGGCCGGCATCACGAATCTCTCGCGCGGCACTTCCTCCATCGCCCGCAGCACCGCCGCGTCCATGATGCCGCGCCGCCGCAAGTCGAGCACGAATTTCATATGATCGACGTTGTGATCGGGAGGTGTGGGCGCAGGCAAGCAAAGCCTCCTTTATCAGGGCCTGCACGGCTATGACGCCAGCACGGCGACGCAGCGGCGACAGGTTGCACACAGGAAGAGGCTGCGCAGGGCGAGGGAGCGATTGCAGCCCGCATTGAGCGAAGCGAAATGCGGGGCCAGCGCTTCCCTGCCGCCACTTCCCGGATGTCGCTTCGCTCAATGCGGGCTACAGTCGCACTCTCGCACGCGCCTTTGCCCCCTACCCAAAAACCTCGGCGAGCCGCGTCATGAAAGGCTCGTCCGTCATGTTGAGCCGCAGCGGGGTGACGGAAATGCGGTTGTCCGCGAGCGCCCACAGATCGGTGCCGTCGCGCTCCGTGTGCGCGGGGGCGCGCTCATAGGCGATCCAGTAATAGGGGTTGCCGCGGCCGTCGCGCCGCGGCTCGATGCGCAATAATTCCTGCGGGCGCTTGCCCTGCGTGCTCACCGCGATGCCTTTGACGTGCTCCGGCGGGCAGTCGGGGAAATTGACGTTGACGAGGACGTCGCGCGGCATGCCTTCGGCGAGCACGCGGCGGATGAGATCGGGCGCGAATTTCAGCGCAGTCGCCCAGTGGGGGGCCTTGCGGGTCTCGGAGGTGAACGCCTGGGACAGCGCAAAGGACGGGACGCCCAGCACTGCGCCCTCGATGGCGCCCGCCACGGTCCCGGAGTAGGTAACGTCCTCAGCGGCGTTGCGGCCGCGGTTGACGCCGGACAGGACCAGATCGGGCCTGCCCTCCGGGAGGATGTGACGCGCCGCCATGATCACGCAGTCGGTTGGCGTCCCCTTGACGGCGAAATGGCGCGGTCCGATCTCGCGCAGGCGCAGCGGGTCGTTGAGCGACAGCGAATGGGAGACGCCGGACTGATCGGTTTCCGGCGCCACCACCCAGATGTCGTCAGACAGCGCCCGGGCGATTTCCTCGAGCACCTCAAGGCCGCGCGCATGCACGCCGTCATCGTTGGTGAGGAGGATGCGCATTGCCCGCCCGGCCATTCTCACTTTGCCGCAACGACTTTCATGCCACCCATATATGACTGCAGCACGTCCGGCACCGCGATCGAGCCGTCGGCTTGTTGATAGGTCTCCATCACGGCGATGAGCGCGCGGCCGACCGCGACCCCGGAACCATTGAGCGTGTGGACATGGCGGACCTGCCGTCCCTCCTTGGTGCGGTAGCGCGCCGCCATGCGGCGGGCCTGAAAATCGCCGCACACCGAGCAGGAGGAAATTTCGCGGTACATGTTCTGGCCCGGCAGCCACACTTCGATGTCGTAGGTCTTTTTCGAGGCGAAGCCCATGTCGCCGGCGCACAAGGTCATGACGCGATAATGCAGATCAAGGCGGCGCAGCACTTCCTCGGCGCAGGAGAGCATGCGCTCGTGCTCCTCGCGGCTCTGTTCCGGCGTGGTGATGGAGACAAGCTCCACCTTGGTGAACTGGTGCTGGCGGATCATGCCCCGCGTATCCTTGCCGGCGGCGCCGGCCTCCGCGCGGAAGCATGGGGTCAGCGCAGCGAGGCGCATCGGCAGATCTGCTTCGTCGACGATCGACTCGCGAACCAGGTTGGTAAGCGGGACTTCGGCGGTGGGGATGAGCCCGAGGCGATTTTGCCGCAACGCGATCTCGCTTTGTGTAAACGCCAACTGCAGCGCCGCGACATCGGTCGCCTGCGCTATGTCCTCAAGATAACCATCGGCGCGACGCGCGAAATATGCGCCCCCGACCGTCCAAAACTGATCTTCTTCAAATTTCGGCAACTGCGCCGTGCCAAACATCGCGTCATCTTTGACGAGCAGCGGCGGGGCAACTTCCGTGTAGCCGTGCTCGTTCGTGTGCAGATCGAGCATGAACTGCCCGAGCGCGCGCTCCATGCGCGCCAGTCCCCGCTTTAACACCACGAAGCGCGCGCCGGCGAGCTTCGCCGCCGTCTCAAAGTCCATCTGCCCGAGCGCTTCGCCAAGCTCGAAATGTTGCTTTGGCGAAAAGCCATAATCGCGCTTTGCTCCGAACCGATGATGCTCCGCATTGCCGCGCTCATCAACGCCATCCGGCACTTCGTCAAGCGGCAGGTTGGGAATTTGCGCCAACGCTTCGTCCAGTTCCTCCGACGCTGCTTTCTCCTCGGCCTCGAGGTTCGGGATCGACGCCTTCAGTTCGGCGACCTCGGCCATCAGAGCTTGCGCCCGCGCCTCGTCCCTCGCCTTCCTGGCCTCCCCGATCTCCTTCGATGCCGCGTTGCGCCGCGCCTGGGCCTGCTCGGCCTTGACGATGGCGGCGCGGCGGCGTTCGTCGATGGCGACGAGCCGCGCCGCCTCGGGGGCAAGTCCGCGCCGCGCCAGGCCGCGGTCGAACGCCTCCGGATTTTCGCGAATCCACTTGATGTCGTGCATGGGATTTCCCGGGACCGCGGGCGTCCCGCCCGCTTTTCGTTGTTACCGCAGACTCCGACGAACGAGAACCGGTTCCTCGCCGCCAACTCGGAGAGAGCTCATCGCCCGCTTCACCCGGCTATTTAGAGATGGAATCGGTTCGGATCAGCATGGCGGGCGGGCGCGCCCTTCGACGAGCGCAGGGGCGCGCCTTTGCCACCCTACATATCGATTACGCTTACTCCGCTGGCTTCGCCGCCGCTGTGGCGCTCGCCTTCGCCTTGCGCTCGACCCAGCGGACTGACAACACCGAAGCCTCGTAAAGAAGCAGCAGCGGGAGCGCAAGGGACAACTGGCTGAGCACGTCAGGAGGCGTGAGCACCGCTGCGATCACGAAGGCGACGACGATGAAATAGCGCCGTTTCGACTTGAGCTGCTCGGAAGTAATGATGCCGACCCGGCCAAGCAGTGTGAGAATCACCGGAAGCTGAAACGCAATGCCGAAGGCGAAGATGAGCCGCATCATCAAGTCGAGATAGTCGCCGACCTTGGGCAGAAGCTCGATCGTCGCCTGACCTTCGCCGCCGAATTGCTGCATGTTGATGGAAAAGCGCGTGACCATCGGCCACACCACGCCATAGACGACCAGCGCGCCGAGGACGAACATGACCGGCGTCGCGATCAGATACGGAAGGAACGCATCGCGCTCGTGGCGATAGAGCCCCGGCGCGACGAACATATAGAGCTGGCCGGCGATTACCGGGAACGAAATGAAGGCGGCGCCGAACATCGCAAGCTTGAGCTGGACGACGAAATATTCGAGGAGCCCGGTATAGATGAACTTCGAATTCTCGGCCCCCACCACCCACACATAGGGCCACGTCAGCACGTTGTAGATTTGCTTGGCAAAGAAGAAGCAGCCAATGAGCGCAATGCCGAACGCCACCAGCGCCTTGATGAGCCGCGAACGCAGCTCCATCAGGTGGTCCATCAACGGCGCCTTGGTGTTTTCGATGTCCTCTTGGGTCATGAATGAACGCCCCCTTCGCTGCCCTTTCGGCCGCTCCCTTCAGGCAAAGGCGGCTGGGCGAGAGGCGGCGCAATTGGCTGGGCAGCCGCTGCTTCGGCGGCGCCTCCACCGTTCCCTCCGCGGCTCCCGCCCGCGCCGGCGGTCAAAGGAACGGTCGGGGTTTGCTCGGCCGCTGAGTGATCGGCCGCGATCGGGAACGCTTCCTCTCCGACCGTACCGTGGCTCGCATTCACAGGCGCATAAGCCGCTTTTCCGTCCGCAACCGCTTTTCCTTCGACCGCTGGCGCGGGAGGTTCGGCGGGGGTCGTGCTCGCAGCCGACGCACTCTCCTGCCGCGCTTGAGTGGATGGCGCTCCGGCGGGCGCCACGGCGTCAGGCTTGATGTCGTCCGGCTTGGCAGGATCCGGTTTGGGCTCCCATTTCGTCGCCTCCTTAAAGTTGAGCGGATCCTCGAATTGGGTGTTGAAGCTTCTCGTGGCGTCGTCGATCTCCTTCTTGAGATCGGCCATCTCGGCCTCACGCAGCGCTTCCTGGAATTGGCCCTGAAACTCCGCCGCCATGCGGCGGATTTTGGTAGTCCATTGCCCGATCGCGCGCAGCACGGCGGGCAACTCCTTGGGCCCGATGACAATCAGCGCCACAATGGCGATGACGGCATATTCCGTCCATTCAATGCCGAACACTGCACGCTATCTCCAAACCCTGGGCGCAACGATGATCAGCACCACATGCCGATAACGAGAAGATCTCTGACAAGCTCTCCCCATGCAATGCCGAACATTGCATTTCAACTCCGAAGGCCGCCGCTGCCGCTGGCCTGTCTTAATCACGGGCGCCCCGCGCCCTGAGCTTGCAGCCCGGATGGAGCGAAGCGACATCCGGGGCGGGCGGCGCCCCCTGACAAGGTCGATCCCGGATTTCGCAGCGCCTCTCATCGGGCCCGCCAAAAAGCGGGAGCCGTTGGCTCAATCCGGGCCACCAACGCCGGCTGCTGCCAGCCCCGGCGTCAGCCGGACGAGGCTTCCGCCCGCGGTTTGGCGCCGGCGGCCGACGACTCGGCGCTCTGGTGATCCAGCGTCTTCATCGGTTCGGTCTTACCGGGCTCGATTTTCGGGGTGTCGGCCTTGGCGCTGTCGTCTTCCGACATGCCCTTCTTGAAGGCTTTAATGCCCTGCGCAACATCGCCCATCAACTCGGAGATCTTGCCACGCCCGAACAGCAGCAGCACGACGCCTATCACTACGATCCAGTGCCAGAGACTCATAGAACCCATCGGGTCAACCCTCCGCAACGACGGGCCGCGCGGTCGGGGCCTCGCCTCACTATTCCAAGGAGAAACTAGGCCTCGCGGCGCGCAAAAACAAGGACTGGTTTAACTATCCGCCCGCGTCCCATGGGCACGGCTCTGGTGTGCTCGCGAGGTCCTCTCCGCAAGAGAAGCTAGTGGAAAGTCCGCCCGGAATCCGGTCGGTGACATTTCAAGACGTTGATTAGCTTGTCATAATTCATGCGGGCGGGCCATCTTCATCGGGGGTGAGTTTGCTGAGGTGTACCCGAAAAAGCGAGGGCGGCGTAAACGGCTTCAACATCCTCCCCGCCAAGTCCCCAGCGTCGGAGCGCGGGACCGATAGCCGAGTGACCGTGCCGAATCGGCTCTGAGGTTGCAAATGCCAACGCCATTATGATATCCGACGTTGTTCTCATTTTGTTCCGAGCTTCTGCGCGCGGGCAACCATGACGAGTGCGAAGATTTCTACGGCACGAAAACAGGCCGTCCAGGTTGCACAGATGAAGCTTGACCTGGGCAAAGCGTTCGCAATTCAGCCGGTCCCTTCGGCAAGCGGACCTCGTGCAATTGAAGACGACAAATTCCCCTTCGAGGCGCTATCTAAAATCGCGGAAAGCGAGTCGTGGCGGAAAGAAATTCACCGGCCCTTGTCGCACATTCACAAATGGTGGGCGCAACGGCTTGGCTCTGTTTTTCGGGCGATCGCGCTGGGGGCGCTCGCACCGAAAGGCGCCAACGTCATGGACCTGTTTTACAGTCGAGCGCGCTTTCCAGAGGCCACAGTGTTCGATCCATTCATGGGATCGGGAACGACGATAATTGAGAGTCTCAAGCTTGGCGCTCGCGTTATCGGACGTGATATCAATCCCGTTGCTTTCTTTCTCGTTCGCAACGCGGTCGCGGCTCATAGCCGGGCGGAGGTGCTCAGCACGTTCGAGGCCATTGAGCGTGACGTTGCCTCAAAGCTGCAAAGCCTCTATCTGGCGCAATTGCCTGACGGGTCGCAGGTGCCTGTCCTCTACTACTTTTGGGTCAAACAGGTAGCTTGTCCGGCCTGCGACACAGCGGTTGACTTGTTTTCTTCGTACGTCTTTGCGCAGAACGCCTACCCGCGGAAATTTCCGCAGGCACAGGCCGTCTGCCCTCTTTGTGGTCACATCAACTGCGTACGGTTCGACGCCACCGAAGCAGTGTGCAAGAGATGCGATCGATTATTCAACCCGTCGATCGGACCTGCGCGTGGGCAGAAAGCTCGTTGCCCGGCCTGCTTCCGCGAATTCAGCATCCTGAAAAGGGTTCGGGAGCAAGATACGCCTCCGGCACATCGACTGTACGCGAAGCTCGTACTGCTTCAAGATGGCCGCAAGCAATATCTTGCGGCGGACGATTTCGACCGCGCATTATTCGAGTCAGCATGTCATGAGTTAGCGGATCGCGTCGATGCATTTCCGATCGTGCGCATTACTCCTGGCTACAACACAAATCAGGCGCTCAACTACAATTATCGACAATGGCACGAATTCTTTAATGCACGCCAATTGCTGTGTCTTTCGCTCCTGGCGGAACGAATCCGCGCGATTCCTCAGCCTGCTCTGCGTGAGCTGTTTGCCTGCCTTTTCTCAGGCACGCTTGAATTCAACAACATGTTCGCGTCGTACAAAGGGGAGGGAACAGGCGCGGTCCGTCACATGTTTTCCCACCACATACTCAAGCCGGAGCGGATGCCTCTGGAGGCAAATCTGTGGGGCACGCCAAAAAGCTCCGGTTCGTTCTCGACGATGTTTGAAACGCGCATCCTGCGCGCACTGGACTATGCCGAGAACCCATTTGAACTAAAGCTGACTGGAGTGGGTCCCGCCACGACGCGAAAAGTGTTTGGCTGCGCCGACCCGATCGGCTACGAGTGCGCGGATAATTTCGCTAAGTTTCAACGCGGCAAGAGGGTGTATCTCTCATGCGGAGATTCGAGCGCGACTGATCTGACAGCGGACTCAGTGGACGTTGTCCTAACGGATCCGCCCTTCTTCGACAACGTGCACTACTCGCAGCTGGCGGACTTTTTCCACGTTTGGCAACGTCACATTCTCGGCGAGGGCGGCTGTCGCGCCCGTGTTACCACCCGTGAGACCGGCGAGGTTCAGCACAGCGAAGGCGACGTCTTTCGGGCACGTCTAAGCGCGGTGTGGGCGGAATGTCATCGGGTGCTCAAGGACGATGGCTTGCTGGCGTTCACATATCATCACTCGCGTGCAGAAGGGTGGCGATGCATTTTGCAGGCTCTCATGGACGCAGGATTCGGTATTGTCGCGGTGCATCCGATCAAGGCGGAAATGTCTGTAGCGATGCCAAAACGACAGACTAAAGAGCCGATTGATCTTGATATCATAGCCGTTTGCCGGAAGCTGAAAACGTTGTCGCGTCGCATGTGGAATGGCGACCTGACAGGTAACGTGAGGGCGCTCGCCTCAGGACAGATTGAGAGACTACGCGCCTCCGGTCGCTCTTTGAGTCGCAATGACGTGCGCATCATCGTAATGGCGCACCTGCTTGAGCAACTTTCGCGATCGCCGACCACGCATGCGGCATTGGCTTCGCTTGACGCCCATGCCGAGGAGACCGAGCGCGTTATTTCTGCCCTGCACGGCGCAAATCACCGTAAGCCTGTGTCCCCACGAACGCCGCGTTGATTTTCAGAACTTGCGTTGAGGCTATTCGCGACGGTGAACTCATCGAACGCGAAGGCGGACGCGATAAAGAATTTCATTTTCAGAATTGGTTCCGTCCCCTCCCGCTACTCCTCCTCCCCCTCAACACGCGGGGCCAGGCCAAGGTCGAGATCGCCGGGTTCCAGCGGGTCTTCGTCCGCGCGCAATGCCGGATCGTCCGACGGCTCCGGCACGCTGAAGTCCGCCGGCAAGGCGCCGTCGAACAGGCCGGCGCCCTTGAGGTCGTCGAGGCCCGGAAGGTCGCTGAGCGCTTCCAGGCCGAAATGGCTGAGGAATTCCGGCGTCGTCCCATAGGTCAGCGGCCGGCCGGGCGCCTTGCGACGACCGCGCGGACGGACCCACCCGGTCTCGAGCAGCACGTCGAGGGTGCCCTTGGCGGTCGAGACGCCGCGAATCTCTTCGATCTCGGCGCGCGTCACCGGCTGGTGATAAGCGACGATGGCGAGCGTCTCGATCGCGGCGCGGGACAGCTTTTTCGGCTCCACGGCCTCGTGCGTGAGGAGCCAGGCGAGGTCGTTCGCGGTGCGGAACGTCCATCGGTTGCCGACACGGATGAGATTGACGCCGCGCGGCGCATATTCGACCTGCAGCCGCCTGAGGGTGGCGCGCACGTCCACGCCGGCCGGCAGATGCTTGGCGAGAGTCTTCTCGTCGAGCGGCTCGGATGCAGCGAAAAGGAGCGCTTCAACCAACCGAAGCTCTTCCGGGCGGGTGTCGATCGCCACATCTGCCGCCATATCCGGCCCCTCGCCGTGCTGTCCTTCGTGGCTCTTCACCCGCAACTCGGCAAAACCCGCCATCAATATGCCCTCCCGGCTGATGCTTTCGGCTGCCCCTCCCTACCTCTCCCTTCCCAACCCTTCCCCGCAAGCAACGGAGGAAAAGGTCGCCGAAGGGGAAGGGTCAGGAGGGGATCAATCACGACGATGATTGCGCGCCGGCGGGCTCAGCCCCAGCGCGTCTTCGCACATAGATCGGAGCGAAGGCGCCCGATTGCTGGATTTCGAGCGCCCCTTCGCGCACGAGTTCCAGCGACGCAGCGAGCGAGGAAGCGAGCGCGGTCGCCCGCATCGAAGGCTCGACCACGAAGGCAATGAGGTATTCGTCGAGCCGGCTCCAATCGTCGGTCGCGCCGATCAGGCGCTCCAGTGCCGCCCGCGCCTCCACGAGCGACCACACCTTGCGCTTGGCGAGCCGCACGCGCCGCAGCGCATGCCGCTGCCGCTCTGCGGCATAGGCGGAGATGAGATCATAGAGCGTTGCCGACCATTGCGGCCGTTTGATCTCGGCGATTGGTTCAGGATCGCCCCGACCGAACACGTCGCGACCGAGCTGAGGCCGCTCGAACAGCCGTGCGCCGGCCTCGCGGATCGCCTCAAGCCGGCGCAGCCGCAGCGCCAAGGCCTTTGCCATGTCGGCTGCGCTTGGGCCTTCCGGCGCCACCGGCTCGGGCAACAACAGACGGGATTTGAGATAGGCAAGCCAGGCGGCCATCACCAGGTAATCGGCCGCCAACTCAAGGCGCATCCGGCGCGCCTGTTCGATAAACGCCAGATATTGATCGGCGAGCGCCAGAATGGAAATCTTGGCGAGATCGAGCTTCTGCTGTCGCGCCATCGAGAGCAGAAGATCAAGCGGACCTTCGAACCCTTCGACGTCGACGATCAGCATCGGCTCGTCGCTGCCGCGATCGTTCGTGATATCCTCGGTGAACGCGGTCGCGTCCGTCATCTCGTTATCCCGTCGCGGCGCCGGCGCGACCGGACACCAGTTGCATAAATTCGGCCCGCGCGGCCGCAAGGTCGATCGCTTCGGGCGGGCGGCGCGACGCCAGCGCCCGCGCTGTGCGCTCCATGGCGGCGCCGCCAAGTTCCGGGCAACTCGCTCCAACCTCCTGCATTTCGGTTAACTCGCCGTTACAATGCAGGATGAGGTCGCAGCCCGCCGCCAGAGATCGTCGGACTCGCTCGGCAATCGGGCCTGACAAAGCCCCCATCGACACGTCGTCGGTCATCAGGGCGCCGGAGAATCCGATAAAGCCACGAATCACTTGTCGGATCATAACGGTCGAAGTGGTCGCCGGAAGAGCAGGATCAAGAGCTGTGAACACCACGTGCGCGGTCATGCCGAAGGGCGCTGCGCCGGCAAGCGGCACGAACGCCGCGAAATCGGTGGCCTCCAAGGTCGCGCGGTCGGCCGTTACGACCGGGAGTTGCCGGTGGCTGTCCGCTGTGGCGCGGCCGTGGCCGGGCAAATGCTTGACCACGGGCAGCACCCCGCCCGCCTTAAGCCCCGCCGCCACCGCTCCCGCAATAGCGGCAACCTGCTGAGCGGTATCACCGTATGCGCGGTCGCCGATCACTTGATCAGCGCCCGCGATGGGCACATCGGCGAGGGGCAGACAATCGACGGTGATGCCGACGGCTGTCAGATCGGCCGCCATGAGCCGTGCGCCCAGCCATGCCGCCCTCAGACCGCGGGCAGGCTCGCGACGATATAGCTCACCATACACGGCGCCCGCCGGATAGGCCGGCCAGTAGGGGGGCCCCATCCGTTGCACCCGGCCTCCTTCCTGGTCGATAAAGACAGGGGCCTCTGGACCACGGATCGCACGGAAGTCTTCAATCAATTCCTTGAGTTGGTGAGGATTCGCAATGTTGCGTTTGAACAATATCAGGCCCACGGGCGAGGCGTCGCGCAGAAAGGCGCGTTCCTCGGCCGTGATCGCCGTACCCCTCAGTCCGGTAATGAAAGCGCGGTCAGCCATGACGGCGGCTTAGCCCGCGCCGCCCAAGAGAGCAAGCAGCCGGCGAGTACGTCCTTTGACTCGCACCCGCCTAATTCTTCTGGACGAAACAGGCGCCGCCCGCTGTTTTCAGCGTTTCGCACAGCTGGTCGGCCTCGCTCCTGGCGCCGAACGGGCCGACCTGCGCGGCAAAGAAGACGCCCCGTTCACCCAGGTCCTTGCGACGAATGAGCGGCTCACGGCCGCTCAGTACGGGATATTTCGTCTGCAACGTGCGGAACGCCGCCTGGGCGTCAGCCTCGCTTCGCTGAGCTGAGACCTGAACCACGAAACCGCCTGCCTCGATGCCGCGCGAAACAGCTGGTTCGGGCACGGCCGCCACCTGGGCGCTGCCGACCCTGGCGTCTGCCGAAGGCGACGGGGCTGCGGGCGGCGGCGCCACGGCGAGCTGACGCGACGGCGACGGGAGCGGAGCCTGGGCGGGAGGCGGCGCTGCGGCGACCTGACGCGGCGGCGACGGCGGCCGAGCTTGGGGCTGAGACGGCGGCGGCACGGACCGGGAGGCGCCGCGATCAGAGGGCGGCGCCTCACCCTCGTCCGCCCGTATCGGGACGGTGCGCACCCGCTTCGGGTCGCCCGGCAAGGCTGGACTTGCTGCTGCGGGAACCGTGACGGGCGGAGAAGCCTCGGCCGCGCCCCCGCCGACTGCAGGGGAACCGTATGATGCTGTCACGTTAACGGGCTCTTCCTCGCGACGAACCAGTTGCTCTTTTGACCGGTCGTCGAACAGTCCGCTTGCCGGTCTCGCATTGGCATCGGCCGCCGCTGGCGTGATTTTCGTGGGCGAGTTATCGGCCCGGATGATGGGCGTGGGACCGGAAGGGGCTGCGTTGAAGATGGTGCGATAGCCGAACGCGCCGGCGGTGCCGAAAACCGCGAGCCCAAGCACCGCCACAACCACCCTGGTGGAGCTGCGCCTCTTAAGGGCCGTTTCGCCATCGTCGGGTTCCTCGTGCCCGGCCTCGTATTCGTCCTCCGCGTCCAGCCCGAACTCGTCCTCGTGGTACTCGTCGGCATAGTCCTCATGTTGCCGCCCATATGACGGATCTCGCCGGGAGGTCGGCGAACTCTCGCGATGGTCGCGGTCGCGATACTCCTCCTCGTCAGGCATGGGGTCCTGCGGCGCGACCGCATAATCATCGCGGTCGGGCAACTGCAAAAAATCGAAATTGTCGGCAGGGGTCTCGGAATGGCCGGTGTCGGGGCGATGAGGCTGCATCGGCATACGCGGTCGGGCCAAATCGGGCTCGCGACGAACCGCGGGGCCCCTGTCCAGAGACGAACGCCCCTCGAACGGCCGGTCTTGCGACTGCGCCTGCTCCCGCGCGGGCGGCCGGGCGAACGACTCGCGGCCCGCCGCGGCTGGCGAAGACGCGCCGCGCAAAACGTCGGCCAGGCGCCCGGCCGGCGAAGGATTCTCTGCCGGTGGCTCGCCTTGCCCGATGAGCCGCGCCAACTCCTTCAGCGCATCGGCGCCGGGATCGCGTTGTTCCATCGTACCCTCGTCAGGCGCATGAGACCGATCCCCCGATTCCCCACTCTCATCGGACATGTGCGGCTCAATCCGACGTCGGGGGCGGCTGAAGCTGAAGTTGAAGATGCTATCGGACATTTTGTGATTACAACCTCGTCTACCCCTCCTTCACCTTCAGTCCCCTCCCGACCTCCGTTGTTGCCGGGAAGGTAGGGACAGGAGAGGCTCAAGGAGGCGGCACGGCAGCGCCGCTGATCATCTCATTTCATCCGGCGCGCCGACCCCTAGCACGGCGAGCCCCGAAGCAAGCACCGTCACCACGCCCTGCACGAGCGCCAGGCGCGCCAACGTCAGCTCTGGATCATTCTGCATAATGAAGCGTAAATGTGGCGCGCCCTTTCCCTTCGTCTGAAGGGCATGGTAATCGCTTGCAAGTTCATACAGATAGAAGGCGATTCTATGAGGCTCGTGGGACATTGCGGCGGCCTCAACGAGGCGCGGATAAAGCGCGACGCGCCGCATCAGGGCCAATTCCGCAGCATCGTCGAGTCGGGTAAGCGTCGCTTGCGATAGCGCGCGGCGGCGTTCGCCGTCGGTCCCTGGCAGGGTCGGAATGACTTCGCGCGCGTTACGCAAGACGGACTGTCCTCGCGCATGGCCGTATTGAACATAGAAGACCGGGTTGTCCCGCGATTGCTCGATCACCTTGGCGAGGTCGAAATCGAGCGGCGCATCGTTCTTGCGGTAGAGCATCATGAAGCGGACGGCATCGACCCCGACCTCGTCCACGACCTCGCGCAACGTCACGAAATCTCCGGCCCGCTTGGACATTTTCACCGGTTCCCCGGCCCGCAGCAGCTTCACGAGCTGAATGATCTTTACGTCAAGCGTCGCCGCTTCGCCGCCAACCGCTCTGACGGCGGCCTTCATGCGCCTGACATAGCCGCCATGATCCGCCCCCCAGACGTCGACCATATTGCGGAAGCCGCGGTCGAGCTTTGACTTGTGATAGGCGATGTCAGAGGCGAAATACGTGTAGCTGCCGTCGGATTTCTTAAGCGGCCGGTCGACGTCGTCGCCGAACTCCGTCGTGCGGAACAGAGTCTGCTCGCGGTCTTCCCAATCCTCCTCTGCCCCGCCCTTTGGGGGCGGCAATCGCCCTTCATAGACTTTGCCCTCGGCCCGCAGCTTCTCGATGATCTCCGCGACCGCATTCCTGTCGCCTTCGATCAGCGAGCGCTCGGAAAAAAAAACATCGTGCCGCACGTGCAGGCTGGCCAAGTCCTCCCGTATCTCCGCCATCATCATGTCGATGGCCCTCGCGCGCGCGATCGGGAGCCACGCTGTCTCAGGGAGCTGGTTGAGGGATCGCCCGTGCTCCAATGCGAGCGCTTGGCCAACCGGCTTGAGGTAATCGCCCGGGTACAGACCCTCCGGGATGGCGATCGCTTCGCCCAGCGCCTCCCGGTAACGCAGATAAGCCGAGCGGGCGAGGACGTCGACCTGGGCGCCGGCGTCGTTGATGTAGTACTCGCGAGTCACCGCATAGCCCGCGAAGGCCAGGAGATTGGCGAGCGCGTCCCCGAACACGGCGCCGCGGCAATGGCCCACATGCATCGGTCCGGTCGGATTGGCCGAGACATACTCGACGTTGATGGGCTCGGATTTGCCGATATCGCTGCGGCCAAAATCCGGCCCCGCGAGAACGGCCTCGCGCAACGCCTGCCGCCACACTGAGGGATCGAGCGTCATGTTGATGAAGCCCGGTCCCGCGACGTCGACCTTCGTAATCTCGGGCCGCTTGCGAAGCTCGGCCGCAAGCCGCTCGGCGAGCTCGCGCGGCTTCAGGCCGGCCTCCTTGGCGAGCGCCATCGCGGCATTGGTGGTGAGGTCGCCACGGGCGGCATCCCGCGGCGGCTCCACGACAATCCGCTCGAGCTCCGGCGGACGCGGAAAGGCCCCGGCGGCTGAAAGGGCTTCAACGGCTGAGCGCACATGCGCGGTGAACAAGGTGAAGACGTTCATGCATCGATCGCAGGGTCGTACGGTGGGCAAGGCGAAGCGCGCCTGTGCGCACCTGCCAATATTCGTTTCCAGTGCGGCCTAACGCAGTTCCGGGGTCGAGTCAAAAAGCCGGGCGTGCTCGGACAGCGCATAACGGTCGGTCATGCCGGCGATGAAATCGGCAATCTGGCGGGCCGGCGCCGGCGCTTCGGCGCCTGCGTCCTGCCACAGCAGGTCGTCTGGAGCCTCCATGTAGTGAGCAAACAGATCTGTCACCACCTGCTGAGCGTCGTCCATGATGCGCACGATGCGCGGATGCCGATACATGCGCGGAAACAAGAACGCCTTGATGGCGCGGTCAGCCGCCGCCATCGCAGGTGAGAACGCCACAAGCGGCGCCTCGGCGCGCCGGACATCCTCGACCGAGGCAGGAGCGCGCTCGCGGATCAGGCGCTCCGAATGGCCGATCACGTCCTCGATCATGCGGGTGATCAGCCGCCGCACCAGTTCGTGCGCGCGACGCTCCTCAGCTCTGCCCTCCCCTGCAGGACGTGGAGGGTAAATCAATACGCCGTCTCCAGCCGCGCGGGCGGGACCAGATGAACGATAGCACGAGTCGATCTCCGCCAGAATGTCGGCAATCAGAGGCAATGAGGCCAGTTCGTCGAGCCCGAACATCCGTGCGCGCAGGCCGTCGTCAATATCATGCGCGTCATATGCGATGTCGTCTGCAATCGCGCCGGCCTGGGCTTCGGCGCTCGGGTAGAGAGCGAGTTCGAGGTCCTGCACGGCGTTGTGGTCGAGGATTGCGGGCGCGACGCCGCGAGCCGCATGGCGACCGACGGCGCGGCCGCTCGCATCCGTAAGTGGGCCGTTATGCTTGACGAGGCCCTCCAGCGTTTCGAAGGTGAGGTTGAGACCGTCGAACCCGGCGTAGCGGCGCTCCAGCCGGGTGACGACCGAAAGGGTTTGGGCGTTGTGATCGAAACCGCCGTGGAGCGCGAGGCAGTGATCGAGAGCGCGCTCGCCCGAATGGCCAAACGGCGGATGACCGAGATCGTGGCCAAGCGCGCAAGCCTCCGCAAGATCTTCGTCGAGGCCGAGCGCTCGGGCGAGCGAGCGCGCAATCTGGGTAACCTCAAGGGTATGGGTGAGGCGGGTGCGGTAGTGGTCGCCTTCGTGATAGATGAAAACCTGGGTCTTGTGGGCGAGCCGCCGAAACGCCGTTGAGTGGATAATCCGGTCGCAATCGCGGCGGAAATCGTTGCGCGTCGCGCTCGGCGGCTCGTCATGGAGACGGCCGCGACTCGCCGCCGGATTCGCCGCAAACGGCGCCCGCATGCGGGCGAGAGCTACTGCCACGTTCTCACCATGCTGCCGCCTCTTCTGCCGTGCCCTCTTCCCTACCCTCCCGGCTTGCGGGGGCAGGGGGCGGCCGTTGACTGTGCCGCTGCCTGCACATAACTATGAAAACGCTACAAACAGGCAACGGAATGCGATGGCAAGCGCGGTGGCTTTGACGGAACGGGCGGCGCGGCGAATTCGCGAGATTCTCAAGAGCGAGCCGCCGGGATCGATGCTGCGGGTCAGCGTCGCAGGCGGCGGCTGCTCCGGCTTCCAATACAAGTTCGACTGCGTCACCGCTCAGGCGGAGGATGACCTTGTGCTCGCCGGCGACGGCGTGACCGTGCTGGTCGACCCGGTGTCGGCGCAATACATGGCGGGCGCCGAGATCGACTTCGTCGATGACCTCATCGGCTCGTCGTTCCGCATCAACAATCCGCTGGCGACCGCTTCCTGCGGGTGCGGCACGAGTTTTTCGGTGTGACGGGAGCACGTCTCACCTCTGAGCCTGGCTGCTGGGTTCTGCTTACGGGTCTTCTGCGGCGTCGCTGTCGATCGGTCTGAAGAGTCTAGCCTGGCGACGGAACTGTCCGTGGCCATCAAGCATCGGGACAAAGCGGCCGGTCCCAAAGCCGGTCTCCAGAATGCCTCGGCCGCGGCCTTTAATATCGAGCGTCCGAAGCGCCGCGGTGGAGGATTGTGGGCTGAGCAAGCTGGCTCAGCCTCCCCACGGCCGGCCACGCGCGGGGACACGGGCTCGGCACAGGTCGCTCGCCGCAGTTCCTCCTCCTCGTTCCCCGTCGTTTGACAACTTTTGCGAATTAGCTAAGCTAAGCTAAAGTTAGCTAAGCAGCCGGCTTACATTATGGCGATCGTGACCGTCCATCACGCAAAAACGCAATTGTCGAAGCTTATCGCCCGGGCGGAGGCAGGCGAGGAAATTGTCATTGCCCGCGGCAACGAGCCTGCCGTCAAGCTCACGCCGGTCGGAAGGCAGATTCGTAAGCGTCAATTCGGGGCGATGAAGGGCTTGTACGATATACCGGATGCATTCTTCTTCGATCCGCTTCCTGAAGATGAGCTGAAGCTCTTTGAGGCCGCGGATGAGGAAGCTCCTGCTCGATAGCCATGCCCTATTCTGGTTTATCGACGGCGATGCGCGTCTGTCCAATGCAGCACGTGGCGCAATAGAAGCAGCCGATTGCACGGTTTACGTCAGCGCCGTTACGGCATGGGAAATCGCCAGCAAGTTTCGCTTGGGCAAATGGCCGAAAGCGCTGGCATTGGCGAACGATCTCGCCAGCATCATGTCCGCTCTTGGCTTTGAGCCGTTGCCGATCAGCCTTGAGCATGCAAGGCATGCAGGCATACTTCAGAAGAGCCATCGCGATCCGTTCGACCGCATGCTCGCTGCGCAGGCTGAGATCGAAGGCATTCCGCTGGTCACCGCCGATCCGGCGTTCCGTTATTTCAAAGTGCGAACTTTCTGGTAGCGGGTGGGGCGCGTGTCGCGGCGCAACCGGGAGAGCGCTTCGCGGGATCAGGGGTCGGTTCGGCAAGCATTCCGTCTTAACTCGAACGGGTGCGCACGACATCCGTTCGATTCCAGTCATCCGTCCGCTTTTATTTACTCGGCCGCGACGGCATGAGGCCGATGTGGGGTATCCGGCTCTTCCATCATATCTTCCGGCGGCTCGAGGCGGCGGCGCAGTAGGATATCGACCTTGTCGAGGTAGATGTAGACCACCGGCGTGATGTAGAGCGTGAGAAGCTGGGACACGAGGAGCCCGCCGACAACGGACACACCGAGCGGCTGGCGCAATTCCGCGCCAGCGCCGGCGCCGAGCGCGATCGGCAGCGCGCCGAAAATTGCCGCAAGGCTGGTCATCATGATGGGCCGGAATCGCAGCAGGCAGGCTTCGCGGATTGCCGCCTCAGCAGAAAGGCCGATCGCCCGGCGCTGAATCGCAAAGTCAATCATCATAATCGCGTTTTTTTTCACGATCCCGACCAGCATGACAATGCCGATCATGGCAATGACGGTGAGATCCATCTTGAACGCCATCAGCACCAGGAGCGCGCCGACGCCGGCCGACGGCAGCCCCGAGATGATGGTGATGGGATGAATGAAGCTCTCGTAAAGAATGCCAAGTATCACGAAAGCGGCGAATACGGCCGCCAGCACCAGCACGCCTTGCCCTTTGAGGGAGTCTTGGAATACTTGCGCGGCGCCCTGGAACCCCGACACGATGGAAGCCGGCAAATGGGCTTCCTCCTCGATCTGATGGATCGCGTCGACAGCCGCCCCGAGCGCATAGCCGGGCGCGAGATTGAATGAGATCGTCATTGCCGGCTGTTGACCCTGGTGATTGACCATCAGGGCGCCGACCGACGGGACCATCCTGGTCACCGCGCTCATCGGGATGACAGGACCGGTCGGCGCCGTCTGGCCATTGATCCCCGAGCCCACAGCCGGCGCACCGGCGGCAGTGGGCTGTCCATTGAGGTTGGTCTTGAGAAAAAGCTTGGTGAGGCCGGTGGGATCGGCCTGAATCTTCGGATCACACTCCTCGATGACCTGGTAATCGTTGATCGCGGTATAGATCGTCGCAACCTGCCGCACGCCGAAGCGGTCGTACAATTCCTGGCGGATCTGATCTTGCGACACGCCATAAACCGCAGCCGCTTCGCGATCGATTTCGATCGTCATTTGCGGGTTCTTGATATAGAGATCCCCCGTCACGTCGCGCAGGCCCGGAAGCTTGGATATTTTCTCCAGCATCTCCGGTCCTATTCTGTAAAGCGTCTGGGTGTCGCTCGATTGCAGCGTGTACTGGAACTCGCTTTTCGAAATACGGCCGGTGATATTGATGTTCTGGATGTTTTGCCAATAGGTCGCCATACCGGTGAATGAATTGGCCGGTCCGCGCAGCCGCTGAATGACCGCAGTCGAATTGATGCCCCGCTCAGCGCGCGGTTTGAGCGCTACGAATATGCGTCCGTAGTTGTTGGTCGGGTTCGGCCCGCCGCCGCCCACCGTCAGGTTGATGTAGTCAACCGCCGGATCCTTGCGCACAACATCCGCGATCTGACGCGCGCGCTCCACCATGGCGGAGAATGAAATATCCGACGGACCTTCGATGGTGCCTTGAATGAACCCGGTGTCCTCGACCGGGAAGAACCCCTTGGGAATGATGATATAAAGCCACACGGTTCCGGCCAGCGTGCCCAGCATCATCAGCAGCACGATGAACCGGTACTTGAGACACACATCGAGTGTGGCCTGATAGCCGCGCAGCCACGCCTTGAACATCGCTTCGAAAATCCGAAGGACGACGTTGTGGCGTTCGCCCTCATCATGGCTTTTGAGGACCCGCGCGCACAGCATCGGCGTCAGCGTCAGCGACACGAACCCGGACAAGAGGATGGTGACCGTGATGGTCACGGCGAATTCCCGGAACACCCGCCCGACCATGCCGCCCATCAACAGCACCGGGATGAATACCGCGATCAGCGAGAAGGTAATCGACAGGATCGTAAAGCCGATTTCGCGCGAGCCTTTAAGGGCGGCCTCGAATGGCGGCATGCCGCCCTCGATGTGCCGGACGATATTCTCCAGCATCACGATCGCGTCATCGACGACGAAGCCGACCGACAGCGTCAACGCCAGCAGGGTCATGTTGTTGATCGAGAACCCGAAGGCGTACATCGCCGCGCATGTGGCGATGAGCGAAATCGGCACTGCAAGCGATGGAATGATGGTCGCCGAGGCTGTGCGGAGGAACAGGTAGATAACCAGGACGACCAGCGCGATGGCTATGGCCAGCGTCATCTGCACGTCCGCGACCGAGTCGCGGATCGAAATCGAGCGGTCGGCGAGCAGCTCCATCTTGACCGATGCTGGAATCTGAGCGCGATAAGTCGGCAGCCGCTCGTATATCGAATCGACGATCTTGACCGTGTTGGCGTCGGACTGCTTGTAAACGGCTAGAACGATCGATTTTTCATTGTTGAACAAGTTGGTGGTCAGCTGGTTCTCGACATCGTCGATGACGTTGGCGATTTCGCTGAGCTTCACGGGCTGGCCGTTGCGATAAGCCGCGATCACGTCGCGGTATTGCGCGGCGCGGCGCATCGCTGCCGAGGCGTCGAGCGTCGTGGCGCGGCTGGTCCCGATGATGGTGCCAACCGGGGTGTTGGAATTGGTCTTGGCGAGGAGACTGCGTACGTCATCCAGCGCAATGCCGCGCGACGCGGCTGCGATGGGATCGACCTGCACCCGCACTGCGAATTTCTGCGCGCCGTATACCAAAACCTGAGATATTCCAGGGAGCTGCGAAATCTGCTGGGCCAGCGTGACCTCGCCATAGTCGTCGACCGTCGACAGCGGCAGCGTGGATGAAACCAGGCTGAACAGAACGATCGGCGCGTCGGCCGGATTCACTTTGCGGAACGAAGGCGGCACCAGCATTTCGACCGGCAGCTTTCGCGCCGCCACGGTCAGCGCCGTCTGCACGTCAAGGGCGGCGCCGTCGATGTTCCGGTTCAGGTCAAACTGGATGATGATGGTGCTGATGCCGAGCGCCGATGTGGAGGTGAGCGAAGTGATGCCCGCAATCGTCGAAAGCGCCCGCTCGATCGGACCGGCCACTGACGAGCCCATGGTTTCGGGGCTCGCACCCGGCAGGGTGGCGGTGATCTGAATTGTCGGAAAATCCACTGCCGGCAGCGCTGCGACGGCCAGGAGACGGTAACCAAACAGTCCGAATGCGATCAACGACGCGGTGATGAGCGTCGTCATCACCGGACGGCGAATGCAGGTTTCGGAAATATTCACGTCACGCTCCCGCTTTGCGCTCGCGCACCGTCACCCGCGCTCCGTTGGTCAGCAGCAGATGTCCATCGGTCACCACGACGTCTCCGTCATCGAGACCCTGCTCGATCACACTCTCGTTGCCGAGCAGCCGCGACACCTTCACTGGCGTGACGGTGGCGACGTTGTCCTTGACCACGTAGACGAAGGTGCCCTGTTGGCTCACCTGCACGGCCGTCGACGGCACCGCGACAGCCTCCTCCGTCCGCAGCGTGACTTGCACGGAGACCAGCGTGCCCGGCCAGAGCAATTCGTCCTCGTTCGGCATGTTGGCGCGCACCGTCGCCATGCCGGTAGTGGGGTCGATGGCGTTTTCGATCATCGCGATCGTGCCGTGGGCGCGACGCTTGTCGCCAGGGATGATCGCCTCAACGGCGGCGCCCGTTTCGGCGAGGGCGACGCGCAACTCCGGCAGATTGCGCTGCGGAACCGTGAAGGTCACATAGATCGGCGCGATCTGGTTGATGGTGGCGATCGGTATCGTATCGGCCGAGCGGACAAAGTTGCCGACCTTGACGGCGGCCTGGCTGATGCGCCCGCTGATCGGCGCCCTGATATTGCAATAGCTGAGCTGGACTTTCAGATTTTCCAGCGCCGCGAGATCGGCCCTGATGGCCGCACGGAAGGTGTCGACCTGTGTCTGGGCATTTTCGAGATTGAGTACCGGCGTCGCACCCTTGGGCACGAGTTCCGTATAGCGGCGAAAATCGCGTTCGGCCCCTTCGAGTTGCGCCTGGTCCCGGGCCAGATTGCCCTCGGCCTGGGCAATCTGGGCTTCGATCGCCCGCGTATCGAGCGTAACGAGCAGATCGCCTTTCTTCACAAAGGCGCCGTCGACGAAGTGAATCCCGACGATCTCGTCGTCGAGGCGCGGCTTGACGGCCACGCTTGCAATGGTGGTGACATTGCCGAGCGCCTCGAGGATGACGGGAGTTTTCTTCTTGATGGCCCTGCCGACTTCGACCGCAACCGCGCGCTGGGTCGGGCTTACCTGCCCTGACTGCGCCTCGGCTTTGCCGCCGGCGAACCACTTCAGCGGCGGAAGCCACTTGGCCAGCTCTTCGGTGCTGCCTAATTTCCCCGACGCCGCCGCCCCACCCGCCGCCGCGACGATAAACAGACCCAATAAGGCCTTGCTCCTGCTCATCTCACGTCCCAGCCGCGGCGCGTCACCGCGCCCCGGATCCCCTGGCTAGCGTTCACTCCGCCGAAGATTCGGCGCCTGATGATTTGGCAGCTGGCGCACGGCTCATGACTTCGCCGTTAGATATCCTCCCGTTCGAGCCAATAAATCGTGGCGCCCGCAATGATTTTTACTATTTTGGTAACACATTCTGCCCCTTTTTTCATCGGACGGAAATAGCTCCGCCGCATAAAATTATGGATATACGGCCGCTGCCGCTGGTGTCTCGTTACGCTCGTCCGTTTCTGCTAGATCGGAAGCTTAGATCCGATTTGCGGAGCCGCAGCGGCGGCAGCGCCACCCATGAGACGGGCGCGTGATTCGAACCTGTCGGAAACTGCAATGCGCGTAGCAACTTGGAACGTCAATTCGATCAAGCAACGGCTCGACGGGGTCCTGGCATGGCTTAAGGAGCGCGAGCCCGACGTGGCCTGCCTGCAGGAAACAAAGTGCACGGATGCGGCATTCCCTCGCGAAGCCATCGAGGAGCTCGGATACAACGTTGCGGTGCATGGCCAGAAGGCATTCAACGGCGTCGCGGTACTCTCCAAGCTGCGCCTGGACGAGGTAACCCCGCGGCTGCCCGGAGACGATGAAGATGACCACGCGCGCTTCCTTGAAGTCGTCGTGTCGTCGGGATCGCGCGCGCTGCGCATCGCATCGATCTATCTGCCCAACGGGAATCCGCCGGGGACCGACAAGTATTCCTACAAGCTGAGATGGATGGATCGGCTGCACCACTATGCCGATACCCGAATGCGCCTTGAGGAGCCGCTGGTGCTGGCCGGCGACTATAACGTCATCCCGGCGCCGGCGGACGTCTATGATCCGGCTGCCTGGGCAGGCGATGCACTATTCCTGCCGCACACCCGGGCAAAATTCGGAGCACTTCTCCATCTCGGCCTCATCGAAGCTGTGCGCGCGACCACCGACGCCGAAGGGATCTATACGTTTTGGGATTACCAGGCCGGCGCCTGGCAGAAGAATGCCGGCATCCGGATCGATCATGTCCTGCTGTCCCCCCAGGCCGCCGACCGCTTGATAGCGGTCGGCATCGACAAGCATGTCCGCGGCTGGGAAAAGCCGTCCGACCATGTGCCGGTCTGGATTGAACTTGAATTGTGATCACGCGAACGACTGCGTGCTCCGGATGCGCGCTCCGGGAAGCGCCGAAAGGCGGGCGGCAAAGGCGCGTCGAAGGCTCCGGCAGGCCCTTTGCCCGCCCTTCGGTAATTCGATCGAAATCCTTCAGGCGAAATCCGCTTCAGGGGTGGTGCCCGCTGCGGGACTGTTCGATCCAATGCTCCACGTGAACGAGGGCCACTGCCTGCTCGTCCGCAGTCGCTTGCTTTAGAGCCGCGTTGTATAAATCCGCAATCCAGGTCTCCTTGGGGGTGGCCGCATCCCGCGCGAGAATGAGGTACATCAGGCCTCGCGCCGCGTCGCGCGGTACGGACTCGCCCTTGAACAGCATGGCGCCCAGCACCGCCTGCGCCTGATATTGTCCCTTGCCAGCAGCGCTCGTCAGCCAACGCGCCGCCTGCTTAGGACTCTTGGCGGTGCCCTGCCCGTCGAGATACGTGCGGCCGAGACGGTATTGCGCGTCGGGATCCCCGAAATATGAGGCTGCATACGAGAACATCTGGTGCGCATGTCCGGCATCGGGCTTCAGGTAATTGGGGATGCCCGTCAGATAGTAGCTGCCGATTTCGACGAAGGCTTTGGCGACGAATACCGCCGGCGTGGTGCCCGGCGTCTCCTCGGCATGAGAATCAGCGAGCGTCCGGAAGTATTCGAACGCGCGCTGATCGCTCTGCTTGACGCCATCGCCGTCGGCATACATGCGGCCCAGTTTCCACAGCGCCATGACCTCGCCGTTGCGGGCCGCGTATTCAAGCGCCTCCAGTCCGCTCTTGGTATCGCCCGCCTGCAGAGCCCGGGCGCCCTTCTGAAAGGCCTGAAACGCGGCGGTTGCGCGCCCCGGGCTGATGCCAACACTGGGCGCCCCTTCCGGCGCGACTCCAACTCCGAGCGCCGGCGCGACGTTGGCAGGGCTTGGGGTGCCGTCGAGGGCGTAAGCCGCGGTCAACCCGAGGCCGAACCCAAGCAGCGCAACTGACAAAATATATTCAGATATCCGCATAGCACGCCTTCTCGGCCGCCCCGCCAGGATGCGTGACGACGCCGTGGCGCGCCGACCCGACCTGCTGGGCGCACTTCCCAAGTATCCCAACCAAAACGCCGTTGCCCGCGGTTGCCGCGCCGCCCGGCGCTTCTCAAACTCGCTTTTGCTCAACGGCGCCTGCAAGCTGCCACCATCCGCGTCGATGGCGATGACGTCGCCAGCGCACACCGGCCCTCTCGGTCCTCCTGCCGCGGCTTCAGGGCCGACATGGCCGACGCAGAAACCCCGGCCGACGTAGAAACCCCAAGGAGCGCCGGAAGATCGACCGTCGAGCTTGCCGCGCAGCCCGCCGCCGCCTGCCGCCAACGGCGGCCGGTCGGCCGGACGAACAACGTCCTGGCCGCCGCAATTCCAGAACACGTCGCCATTCCAGGCCACGCGCTTTACGTCTTCGGCCATGCTGCACCCTGCGACGGTCATGCAGTCGCCACGCATCAAACCCTTGTCCAGCAATGTCTTCATCAGCAATGAAACGTCTCCAACTTTGACTAAATCTTTGGCGACAAAACGACCGGCTGGTTTCAAATC
This sequence comes from Hyphomicrobiales bacterium, assembly GCA_021323775.1. Classification (GTDB taxonomy): domain Bacteria; phylum Pseudomonadota; class Alphaproteobacteria; order Rhizobiales; family Xanthobacteraceae; genus JAJPKK01. The sequence goes on along the minus strand of JAJPKK010000022.1, from coordinate 5,523 downwards.
TGCGATGTATCGTGTCGGTTTGAAGACTTCGGCGACGTCGCCCGGATCGAACGCGATTCCACATTCATGGGCGACCGCAGGCAAATGCAGCGCAGCATCGATGGAGCCGGCGGACGCTGCTACCACTGCGGCCGCGGGGTCGAACGCTTTGCGCGTCACGATCATGCGCGGCCAGGACCGATGCGGCGCGCGCGCCGGACCCTCGGTCCTGCGCCGACCGGGCAGCCTGTTCTTGAGTCTTGTCCTGGCGTCCATGAAGCATGTACCGGGGGCGACTGCCGGGCGTTGCGGGCTTTACGGCCCGCGCGTTTTGCGGCCGAGAATTGTTCGTACAGAATTGTTCGTATATGGAGATCATCGACTCCTGTGGCGGAAACGGGGCGGTTCCGACCGCGGTTGCAGATCTTGTCAACCTGTGTCGGAATTACAACATATGTTGCCAACCCGAAAAAGCTGTTGAAACACTTACAGTTAGCGCAAGCGTTCTTCGACCGCAGCGTCCACGAGGTGGCGCCGGACCTGATCGGCGCAACTTTTCTTGTCGACGGTGTTGGCGGGCAGATCGTAGAAGTTGAGGCCTACCATCATAGCGAACCGGCGGCCCACAGTTTCCGCGGGCTGACCGCGCGCACCGCCGTGATGTTCGGGCCGCCGGGCCATGCATACGTCTACCACTCCTACGGCATCCATTGGTGCATCAATTTTGTCTGCGAAGGCCAGGGCAGCGCGGCCGCGGTCCTGATCCGCGCGCTGATGCCGACCGCGGGCATTGCTACAATGCGGCGTCGCCGCGGCGTAAAGGACGAGCGGCTTCTTTGTTCGGGACCCGGACGGCTGTGCGAGGCGTTGGCCATCACGGGCGCATATAACGGCCTCCCGCTTGATGAAGCGCCGTTTGCGCTTTTTGCGCGGACCTCGCCGGTCGACGTCGTGGCCGGCCCGCGGATCGGCATCTCCAAGGCGGCGGATCTGCCGTGGCGGTACGGATGGGCGGGGTCGCGGTTTTTGAGCAAGCCGTTCAGAGCGGGGACGAAATCCTGAGGGCGTAGTCAGATCAGCCTTCCCCGTCGCAGCTTGGCAAAGCACGTTTCCGACCTGCCAGATGTGCAAAGCCCTCGCCGTCAGAGGAGGGTTTGCCGGCAATTGACCCTGGGACCGGAGCCCCGCGCAAGGGGACATTCTGCTTGTGAAATGCGCCACCCTCGGTTTGCTGTGTCATCCGGCAAATTTCGCGTTGCAAACTCCACTTCACAGGTTCGATGATTATCTGTCAGGTTGGACCCATAGTCCGGTTGAGCGCAGCGAAATTCCGGCCGCCGCCAGGCGGAGAGGGTGATCCGGGTTTCGCAGAGCCTGTCTTCAGGCTGCCGAAGGCGGGGCCGGCGGCTCAGTCCGGGTTATGAGCTTCAATGCAGGCTGCCCGCTACGGAGACGCCATGCCGCCCTTCCACCGATCGCGCGCGCCCATCGATGCGCTGAACTATGAGATCGTGCAGGAGCAGGCCGCAGCGCTGGGGCGGCTCGGCCGTGGCCTGGAGGCGGCGCTCAAGGAGCTGCGCGAATTCGATGCGGCGCATCCGCAGTGGGACGCCTCCTGTGAGGGACGGCAGGCGCGGCGGATGCTGCTGACCGCAGCGAGCCATGCGCTGTGGATGTTCGTGGTCCAGCGCGAGGCGTGCGGACTGCGCGAGAGCCGCAGCCTGATGCGCGACTATGGGGTGCCTGCCGAAGTGCAGGAGCGGATGGGCGTGTTTCCGTAGCCCGCGCTGCAGGCCCCCGCCACCGAATGCTTGCGACCCTGCGGGGGACGACGCCCGCAATCTGGCGAAACCTTGCCCCGCATTACGCCTCGGCCAGCCGGGGCCGCAGCCGATCGGGGAACAACAGGGTCGCCTCTGTCGTTCCAGCTTCGCGACCTTATCGGACGAGCATATGTTTTGGCTGTTCAACAAGACCGGCATCATGACGGTATTGGGTGCGCTGTTGCTCATCCTCGCCATTTATCTCATTCGGACGCACATGAGCTGGCCGGCCGCGCATTAGCTGCGACAGTGAGTTTCGCTCGGCGACGAGTCTGCGTTACTTACCCCGCGATCGTGCTCCAGTTCTTCGCCAGGTGCTCAGCGCCGCGCTGCGACAGGGCGAAGATCGTGTAGGTCGGGTTCGAGGCGCCAGCGGTCGCGAAGATGCCGGGCCCGGCGCAGTAGAGGTTGGCGATCTCGTGGGTCTGGCCGAAGCTGTCGACCACCGAGTTCGCCGCGCTGGTGCCCATGATGGTGCCGCCCATCAGGTGGATGGTCGGCGGCGCGCCGCGGCCCTGCCACACCTCCTTGGCGTCGGTGGCCCTGGCGATCCTGAGGCCCTCCTCGAAATTGGCGTTCCACAGCGCCAGGTCGTTGTCGTCGTAGTTGTGAATGATGCGCCCGAGCGGCATGCCGAACTCGTCCTTCTCGCTCGCGAGCTCCAGCCGGTTCTCGATCTTCGGCTGCTCCTCGCCGAACGCATTCATGCGCGAAAGACCCTTGACGGCGCGCTTTACGAAGGCGTGCAGCTCCGGCCCGAACAGTTCGGGCCGCGCATTGGCGAGGCCGCCGAGACCGGAGAGCTTGATCGACGACCCCGCGACGATGAAGGTCGAGCCGAACGCGCCCTTGTGGGAGGTCTTGCCGTAGCGCTCGTAGGACATGTACTGGGCGCCGAGCGTGCCCATGTGGTTCTCCACGTCCTCGTCGAACATCGCGCTGGTGCCCGACCCGAAGTGGGTCATGATGTACTTGCCGACGAGGCCGTTGCGGTTGGCAAGACCCTTCTCGTGCTTGTCGGTCGCGGAGTTGAGAAGAAGGCGCGGATTCTGCGCCGCCCACGCCGCGAGCACCACCACGCTCGCGGGCTGAAACTGCTTCTCGCGGTTGCGGTCGTAGTACTCAACGCCCGTCACTTTGTTGCCGGACGCATCGGTGAGCACGCGCGTCACGGTGCTCCACGCCCTCACCTCGGCCCCCGCCTTGCGCGCTTCCGCCAGATACGTGACCAGCGGATTGGCGAGCGCCCCGATCGGGCAGCCGACGTGGCACCAGCCGTCATAGATGCAGGCTGCGCGGCCCTTGAACGCGATGGAGTTCATGCCGACTGCGGCCGGCACCATGCGGATGCCATTGGCCTCGAAGCCCTTGAGCCAGACCTGCCCGTTGCGGAACGTCTTCATCGGCGGCATCGGATAGGGCTGACCCTTGGGCCGCCAGATCTCTTCCGCGGCAGCGTCGCCGGAGACGCCGATCTCCTGCGCGACCTTGTCATAGAACGGCGCCAGCTCCTCGTAGGATATCGGCCAGTCATGGGCGCGATTGTGCTCGCTCTTGATGCGGAAATCGGTCGGCAGAAGGCGCGGGAAGTTGGCGTAGTAGTGCAGCGCCGCGCCGCCGACACCCCAGCCGCCCTGGGCCCCCATGCTGACCGGATGCTTGCCTTCGAGAATGAAGGGCGCGCCCGCCGGTTTGATGCGGCGGCCCCAGATGTCGGACGAGATGAGGTCGGAGGTCTGCCAGTCCGGCCCGTTGTCCAGCACTACGACCTTCTTGCGGGCCTTGGCCAGCACCGCCGCAAAGACCGAGCCCGATGCGCCGGCGCCGACGATCACGGCGTCCACTTTCTCTTGCGTAGCCATGTCACCACCTCTTGTCCGGCGCGATGTGCGGCATGTAGGGAACGCCGAGCGCCTCGTAGCCCTCCATGGTGCCGTAGACCACGTCGATGGCGTCGCTGCGCAGCACCGTATAGACGAAGCCGCCGGGCGGGCCCTGCCAGCCGTCGATCTTGTTCTGCCGCATGGCGTCGACGAACCCGTGCTGCTCGGCGGCGGAGAGCGCCGCGAACGGGCGGCGGCTGCGAGCCTCCGCGGCGCGGTCGACCGCGTTGATCGCCGCGCGATAGAAGTTGATGAACGGCGGCTTGACATTGAGCTGGCGCGCTTCGAGCAGCGCCTCGCCGGGCGAAACCGACACCTGCTGATCGATGAAATGCGCAACGCCGGCGCGCTGCGCGCCCGGCACCAGCGTCTCGCCCAGCGCCTCGATGGTCTCTGCCTCGTGCGCCTTGAGAAGGCGGAACGGCACGCCCTGCGCTCGCGCCTCTCCCGGCGTCATCAGCACCTGCGAGCCGCCTACCGTGAAGGCGAGCGCGCCCATTCCCGCGCCCTTGAGAAAGTCGCGCCGTTCCATGGCGTCCATGGGTCCCTCCGTGCCTGCGCCGGCGACGCGCCGGCGCCGTTCGTTGGGGTAAAGTCAACGATAAAGGAGGGGCGGAATCAAGCGGCGGGCCAGCCAGGCGGCGCGGATGGAGCCGCACAGCCGGGTTGAGCGGCAGCGAAACCCGGGCATGGCATTGCCGTGCTGATGGGGCCGTTCCCGGATTTCGCAGAGCCTGTTATCGGGCCCGCCGAAGGCGGGACGACCGGGTCAAATCCGGGCTACGATTCTAATTTGCCCACCCCGCGAAAGCGCCCGAACTACAAAAACCCCCGGCATGCTGCCGGGGGCAGGCGTCCCGCTTGGGACCGTCAGATCAGTACAGGAAGTTGCGCTGGATGCGGAACATGGCGCTGTAAACATTCTGGTCCGTGATATTGTAGAAGCCCGGCGGCCGGCCGGTGGCGTTCTGCTGGAATGGCGTGCCCCACGCATTCAGATTTGCCGTGCCGGCAAAAGCCGTATTCAGATGGACCCACGTGAAATCGACACCGACATCGACATCCGGCACCGGGTTCCACATGGTCCGGGTGCCCAGCTGCGTCCAACTGGAATTGGGATCGCAGTTGGACACGTTGCCCGCGTAAGGAAGAGCACCGGTCCCGGAAGCCGGGAAGTTCGTGTTCTGGAACACGCCATTAAGGCCGCCGCTAAACCCGACCGGCGCTTTCGTGCCCGGTCCGTTGGGGCAGATCAAAGCCTTCCCTTCACTGCCGAAGTCGGTTCCCAGCAGGCCGCCGTAAATGGACGTCCTCCACTGCGGACTCCAGACATGCTCGTAGAACCCCACAGCGCTCCAGTTTCGCGTGAGGGCCACTGCGGTGTTGGTGTTAAATACGCCATCGACCAGATAGCTCATTCCCATCTGGCGGCCGGCGCCATAGATGGCGTAGGGACCCCAAGCCACCGTATTATAGCCGATGGCGCCCTCGCTGTAGACTGCTTGCGCACCCACGCTGTCACCCGCCAGGCCGAACGGGTTGAGCACAGTGAACCCCACGGCAGAGGCCCAGCCATACTTGTCGGCCGGATGACCGCTTGTCTCGTTCGCGTTGTTGCCGCTCACCGGGGTACCCGGCTGTGGAGGAGACGAGTTTGGCGACACGTTATTCGGGCCGCAAAGCCCTGTCACTAATCCTCCTGCCCCGATTGGGCTAGGGGAGAGGCAGTTGTAGCCCGAGCCGTAATAGCCGCCGCTGGCGTCGTGCAGCGCGAAGGACGCGCCGACAAAGCCCCACGACTGATCGAGGCGGATGTTGAAGACCGGATCGAAGAACTG